>JBFIFO010000184.1:0-7000 GCA_041602815.1 Alphaproteobacteria bacterium
GCACAAAGAAACCGCGGCGAACGTCGCCGCGGCCGAACAGACGGAACAATATTTGAACGAATTTATCGGGCCACGGATCGGCGCTGCACGAAACAGGCCGATGATTTTCTACCGAAAATTGAGGAATTTTCCGCCGATTTCGGAGAGTTCCGCGACCCCAACGGCCCTGCACGTCGCCGTTTCCCAGCGACGACCGCTTGACCCATAGGTGGGTTTCCATCATAGTGATGGACGGTTGATTCACAGTGACCTCGCAACTTACTGATGGGTTGACCAATGCGCCGGCTCAGGTTGCCGCCTGAGTCGGCGTCTCGTTAACTGCCTAATTGTGTCCGATGATTACCACCCTGCGCTGCTCCCAAGCCCCTTGTGTTTGCCGAGACGCTCTTGTTCCCCGAGCCCCCTTTCCCCATGCTCCCGCGATTGCTTCTACGGGTTGCACGTTTCGCGTGTCTGTCCTCCCTGTCGGCACGCGCACCGCCGAATGATTATTATTCTAAAGAATTAATTAACATAGCTTACGAAACCTTACAAGTAAGGATGGCGCGTCATTGTGTCGCCGTGACCGTGGCAGGTTGTCACGCTGCAAATCCACCGGTGCATCGAAGCGGCAGTCAAAAAGAGTTAGAATTCAATCATTTCGGCGGCCGGCAACGGACCCGCGCCGCCGGCGCCGTGGAACCAATCCGTGGCTGCAACGTCCCCTCAGCCTGTGCCGCGGCGCTCCGGGCCGTGATACGACGACCTGCGCTCCATCAGGTACAACACGTCCCTGTTGTCGGCCCCGGGCGCGGCGCTGAGGGCCTCGGCCGCCAGGCCGGTGAAGTGCGCGGCGGCGAAGCTCGCGCCGCCCGTCGTCTCGTAACCGCCGTCGTCTCCGGGCCGGCCGACGCAGGCCCCGAAATCCGCCTGCGCGCCACCGAGGATCGAGAGCTCCCCCGGCCTGCACCTTGCGTCCCCCGAAACCCGCACGACGCCGTGGTATGAGGCGGGGAAGACGGGCCGTCCGCGGGCCGGCGCCGCGGCGACGAGCAACGCGCCGGCGGCGGTCGCGCGCGCACATGCGTCGCGCAGCACGGCGCGGTCCTGCGTCAGCCCGAAGCTCATGTTGACGATCCGTGCGCCCCGCCGGATGAGCCAGTCGAGGCCCGCCGCGGCGGCGGCCGGCGTGCAGACCATACGGTCGGAGAAGATGCGCGCCACCGAAATACATATTTTAGTGGTATCGCCAAGGATGATCCGGGCCAGCGCGGTGCCGTGGCCGAGCCGGTCCGGCGCGCCGTCCTCCCGGCACAGGACGTTCCCCGCATCGTCGGGCAAGAAGCTGCATCGCGGCCATTCGGCCGGAACGAGGGCGGGATCGACGCCGCTGTCCAGCAGGCCGACAACGACGGGAAAGCTCACGGCAGGGTCCGCGCCGGGCCGAGCCGCGGACGCGGTTCGAGACGCCCGTCCCGCATGTCCAGGATCGGGTCCGCGCCGGCGAGCGTCTCCGGGCGATGGCTGATGACGATCCGCGTGCGGTCGGGGAACAACTCGTCGATCGCCCGGCCGATGGATCTCTCGGTGTCGACGTCGACGGCCGAGGTCGCCTCGTCGAGGATGAGGACCAGCGGATCCTGCAGGATCGCGCGGGCGATCGCGACACGCTGGCGCTGTCCCCCGGACAGCGCGGTTCCCCGGCTGCCGACGCCGGTGTCGTAGCCGTCCGGCAGCTGCCGTGCGAATTCGTCGACGTGCGCCGATGCCGCCGCCGCGCGGACGGCGTCCTCGTCCGCCCACGGGGCGGCGTAGCGGATGTTGTCGATGATGCTGCCCTGCAGCAGCACCGTGTCCTGCGCCACGACGGCGATGCGCCGACGCAGCTCGGCGAGGTCGAGCTCCCGCAGATCGACGCCGTCGAGAAGGATGCGCCCGGAATCCGGATCGTAATGCCGGTGCAGGAGGTCGATGAGCGTCGATTTGCCCGTGCCCGAGGCGCCGACGAGGCCGACCTTCGCGCCGCCGGGAAACGCCGCCGACAGATCGCCGAGCACGGGTTGCGCGCTGTCGGGATAGGCGAACGAGACGCCCTCGAACACGATGCGGCCGGCGGCGGCGACGGGCAGGGGCCGCGGAGTCTGCGGCGCCGTCACCGCCGGCGGCGCGTCCATGATCGCCATGACCCGATCGAGGCTGACGGCGGCCCGACGCACCGCGACATAGAGGCCGAGCAGGGTCTGCACCGGACCCGTGGCGCGCGCCATGTAGATCGAAAACGCCACCAGCGCGCCGAGGGACAGCCCGCCCGTGACGACCAGCCAGCCGCCGGCAACGAAGACCAGCGCCGTGCCGAACGCCGTCATCACGCCGGGGACGGCCGTCGTCACGTACCCCGTCATCTGCTGGCGCAGGAGATCGTCACGATAGCGCGCGTGCAGGCCATACAGTGTCTCCGATTGTCTCCGTTCCGCTCCCACGGCCTGGACGAGCTTCATGGCGGCAAGCGCATCCATGATGAACGACGTCAGGTCGCTGGCGCGTTCCCGCACGTCCCTCGTGCGGGCCTCGACGCGCGGCCGCATGTATCTCAGGAACAGGAACTGTGCCGGCAGGATCACGAGCGCGAGCAGCGAGAGTTGCCAGCTCAGCGTCAGCATCAGCACGAGTGTGCCGGTCAGCGCGATGACCCCGTTGACGAGCGCCAGCAGCCCGTCAACGGCGAAGCGCTGGATTTCGCCGACGTCGCCGTCCAGCCGCTGGATCACGTCGCCGCCGCGCGTGCGGGCGTAGAATGTCGGCGAAAGGCGCTGCAGATGGGCATACACCGCTTCGCGCAAGGCGAACAGGACGCGCGCCGAGGCGTCCACGTACTGCCAGCGGTTGAGCCCGCTCAGCACCGCGCCGACCGCGGCCGCCCCAACGAGGATGCCGCACAGGACGACTATGACGTCCATGCGGCGCGCCAGCAGCCCGTCATCGATCAGGTAACGCGTGATATAGGGCTGGGCGAGGGCCAAGCCCGTCGCCACGACCGACAGCAGCAGCACCGCAGCAAGCCGCGCCGCCTGCGGCCTTACGAAACCCGAGAGCCAGCGCCAGGCCGGGCGTATCCCGTTTTCCGCCATCGCGGCGGCGGTGCGGCGCAGGGGGTCGCCGCCGGGCTCTCCCATGGTGTTTGGCGCTGCCGGCGGACGGTCCGGCATGGGCAGAGCTCTATCGCTGGATCACGCGCATCGAGGCCAGCGCCTGGTCCGCCCCGTTCGGCATTTCGATCCGGCCGATCTTCTCCAGCGTCTCGGAGTCGTAGACGGAGATATCGTCCATCGTTCCGCCGACGTAGATCTCCCTACCGTCAGCCGACACGTTGACCGTGTAGTAGGTATGGTCGAGATCGACGCGCTTGACCAGTTCGTCCTTGCCGATATCGATCTTGGACAGCGTCGTGTAGACGCCGTACACTTCATTGCGGCGGACCGGATTGACCACGGTGGAGAAGATGATCGCCGCGGTCGGCTCGAAGTTCTCCATGACGAATTCGCCGGTTTCGAGGTCCAGCGTCAGCATGCCGGTCTGGAAGGCCTCCGGATGGTCCATGGCGACGTCGGTGCGCACGGCGTAATAGGGCGTCGAAAACACACCCGCCTGCTCCCATTGCGGCCAGACATCCAGCACGTCGGGCTCGCTGTGATTCGCGCGGCCCCAGTTGCGCACCTTGTGGACGTCGAGCACCGCCCCGGTCTGCGGGTCCATCACCGTGACATCCCAGTTGACGGCGTAGAGCTTCGTGCCGTCGTTGGAATTCGTCAGGATCGCCGTGCGTCGCGGCGCGGGAAACGTGCGCACGGGTTTCGCGCCGATTCCGTCGCCGGTGTTGTAGACCGCAATGCGCGTATCCAGCACCTCGTATTCATCGGGCAGCAGCCGCACCGGTGACTGGAACACGAAGATCTCCCGGCCATCCGGGCTGATCGTCATGCCGAACATGCCCTTGGTGCGGACGTTGCCGGCGCTGAAATCGGCACGAAAGACCTCCTTGCCCGTATCGAGATCGATCCCGCTGATGCTCTCCCAACGGTTGATCAGGACATAGGCGATCTTGCCGTCCGGCGACGGTGTGATGGTCAGCACGCCGGGCGATGCGTTCGGAACCGTATACGTCTTGGCGACCTTGCGGGCCGCGGCGTCGACCATCACCAGCTTGTCGGGCTTGACCGCCGTCAGGATGTATTCCTTCGCTTCGGCGCCGCCGGTCAAGACCGGGGCCGCCACCGCAGCCGCCAGGACGGCTGCTATCGTGAGCCTGTACATATGCCCCCCTGTTCGCTCCCTCATCGTATTTGCGTGTCCAGGCAGCTACTTGTTCTTCGGGAACACGGCCTGGAGCTTGCGCCAGTCCCGCTGCGCCGAGTCCGCCCCGGTGTTCCAGTCGGGATAGGTGTTGAGCGTGTCGGCCACCTGCGCCGGCCACCAGCAGGGGTCGGAGCAGCCGTAGAGATCGGCCTCCATCGGCTGGCAGAGCCAGGCGACGCCGCCCAGCGGATCGACCTCCCAGCCCGGGTCCAAAGTGGAGGAACAGCCGGCTACGGTCTGCATGGCGAAGACCTCTTCGCTCTTGCCGTCCTCGGCCGCCTTTTCGACCAGCCGCGCCTTCTTGTTCAGCGGCTTCAGATGCTTCATGGCAGAGCCCTCCGCGGTTCGATATGGGTCCTGAAGAAATCCGGATTGCCATCCATGATCCGGGTGTAGACGTCGATGCCGAAATCCACCCAATCGCGCAGGATGTCGCAATAATGATGCACGGGGTGCGCCGGGTCGCCGTACCGCGCATAGGATTCGTGGTAGCAGCCGCCGGAGCAGATGTTTCGGATGCGGCAGGTCCGACAGGAGCGGTCACTGCGGTCCAGCATGCCGTCCAGAAAGGCGCCGAGACGGGGCTTGTCGATGCCTGCCGTCACGTCGCCGAAGGTCGGCAGATCCGAGCCCGTGAAGCGATGGCAGAGATTGAGTCCGCCGTCCTTGTCCACCGCCAGCATGCCGAGCCCCGCGCCACAGGGCAGAGACTTGCGCGTCCCCTCGACGAGATCGGTCATCAACTGGTGCATGTTCGAAAAGCCGTTGTTTTGGCCTTGCAGCGCACACTCGAGATAGTCGCGACCGAGGTCTTTCATCCGGGCGAAGACCTCGGCCAACTCCGCTTCGTTGAGGTTGAACGCGGCCATGTCGCCTGCCGTAACCGGGGAGAACCCGACCTCGAAGAACCCGATCTCGTACTTCAGGTGGCGATGAATCGCGACGACGTCGGTTACCCCCGGGGTCAACGTCACCCGGGCCCCGACCGGTCTGGAACGATAGCGGGCAAGCAACTTGCGAACCTTGCCGGCGACCACGTCGTAGGTGCCCTTGCCGCCAACGGTCTTGCGGTTCCGATCATGCATCGCCCGCGGTCCATCCATGCTGATGGTCAGCCCGAAGCGGTGCGCGTCGAACCACGATATCAGCTCATCCGACAGGAGCGTCGCGTTCGTCGTCAGCGACAGGTCGACGGTCTTGCCTTCCTCCTCCGCCCGCCGTTCCGCATAGTCCGTAACCTCGCGGATCAGCCTCATATTGCTGAGAGGTTCGCCGCCAAAGAACACGAGGTTGACGCGGTCGCGAGCCGCGGCTTCGCGAAGCAGCAGTTCGAAGGCATCCGCAGCGGTCGGGAAGTCCATCCGCTCACCCTTGTCCGGCGACGTGAGGTCCTCCTTGTAACAGTACGTGCAGCTGAGATTGCAGCCGGTATTGACGTTGAGCACCATCGTGCTGATCGGATATGCGCCGATCTTGACGGGATCGACGGACGGCGCGGGCAGGGCCGGATCGCGGACGATATGCAGATCCTTGAATTCCTGCAGCGCCTCGGCGATGCGGTCCGGTTCGTGGCGACCCTCGAATCGGGCCATTACATCGTCCGCCGTGACCACGCCTTTTTCCCGGAACAGGTTGAGGACCTCGCCCGCGATCGGATCCATCTCGAACAGGCTGGTCGTCGGCACGTGGAACAGCAGCTGCCGCCCGTCCACGTCGACCTCGTGCAAGTTCTCCGGAACCAGGTGTAAGGCGGTCACTCGATCATCCCCATCCGAATCGTTGCCATCATGTGTCGCACGTCCTCACCGGATCGGCGGGTCGTTCCAGCGCTGAACGGTGACGATCAGCCGGCCCGTTCCGACCAGTGTCTGATCGCCCACCGTCACCGATGCGTTCACCGCAAGGTCGCCGGCATTGTTGGTGGAGAAGGGGCGCGCGGGGTTGGGGCCGGCAACCGCCGGCTCGAACAGGCCCGCCTGGGTGATCCTGCCGGCGAACTTCACGTCGTCCAGCGCATCGGCAAACTCGCCGTTGTTGGCGACCGACCATTTGGCCGGCATGGCGCCAATGCGGATGTCGTCGGCGGTACCGGCCTCGCCGTCCGGCCCGTTCATGAAGGCGACGGCCTCGAACTGCGCCGGGACCGGCGGGATGGCGCCGCCGCCGACACGGGCGATGTGGTAGGCGGGCTCGACGCGGATCGAATCCACCTTGTCGAATACGGCCAGCAGTTCGCCACCCGTCGCACTGCCCACGGCGACGGTGCGCTTGCCGGCCGCCCCGCGTGCCGTCGCTTCCACCACCACGATATCGGAACTGCGGGATACGACGCGGTCGACGGTCACGCCGTCACCGAGGCTGACATCGCCGCCAAGGCCGATACCGTGGATCGCCAGCTGTGCCGTTTCGCCGACCCTCAGATAGGGCGGCAAGACGGCCATGACCCGCGCGGCCGCGCCACTGCCTGATCGCGCCAGCGTGATGTCGCCGCCAATCGAATCCGGATCTTCGAGGAACCATCGACCGGACATCTCGGCGCCATTGGCCGAGACGGCCATGACCTGCATCGTGTCCTCGCCTTCAAGTGCCACGCTGGCACGCCATTCGTAGCCAGTATAGAGGACAGCGTCGCCGGTGCCGTTGGCCTTGCTGCCGTCGGCATAGAACA
>JBFIFO010000185.1:0-6999 GCA_041602815.1 Alphaproteobacteria bacterium
CGCTCAAATACGCGCCGTTCCCGGTGGTCGGGGCGCCGTCGGGCCTGGCGCTCGGCGGTGCCTGCGAGATCCTGCTTCATTGCGATGCGATCCAGGCCCATGCAGAGACCTATACCGGCCTCGTCGAGGTTGGCGTCGGCGTGATCCCGGGCTGGGGCGGCTGCAAGGAGCTGCTGACCCGCTGGGCGCAGGCGCCGAAGGCCCCGAAAGGGCCGATGCCTCCGGTCGCAAAGGCGTTCGAGGCGATCGGCACAGCCAAGGTCGCGAAATCGGCGGCCGAGGCGCAGGAGATGATGATCCTGCGCGAGCACGACGCCGTGACCATGAACCGCGATCGCCTGCTTGCCGATGCCAAGGCGAAGGCGCTGGCGCTGGCCGACGGCTATGCGCCGCCCGGGGAGGCCAGGCTGCACCTGCCCGGTGAAACCGGGCGCGCCGCGATCGAGATGGCGGTGCGGGTGTTCGAATTGCAGGGGCTGGTCACGCCGCACGACCGGGTCGTCGTCGAGGAGCTCAAGCAGGTGCTGACCGGCGGCGACACCGACCTCGTCGACGAGGTCGGCGAGGACGACCTGCTGGCCCTCGAGCGCAAGGCCTTCATGAAGCTGATCCGGCATCCCGGCACGCTGGCCCGCGTCGAGCACATGCTGGATACCGGCAAACCGTTGAGGAACTGAGCGATGACTGTCTACAGCGCACCCGTCGACGACATGCGGTTCGTGCTCAACGAGCTTCTGGGGGCCGAATCTCTGTCCGAACTGCCGGGCTACGAAGAGGCGACGCCGGATCTGGTCGACGCGGTGCTGGGTGAGGCTGGAAAGCTCTGCGAGGAGGTCCTGCTGCCCTTGAACCGCTCAGGCGATGAGGAGGGCTGCACCTATGAGAACGGCGTCGTGCGCCTTCCCAGCGGCTTCAAGGAGGCCTACCAGGCCTTCGTGCAGTCCGGCTGGGGCTCGCTCGCCGCCGATCCCGAGTACGGCGGCCAGGGCCTGCCGGCGACGCTCGGCGCGATGGTCAAGGAGATGGCCTGCTCGACCAACATCTCGCTGGCGATCCTGCCGGGTCTCACCGAGGGCGCCTATCACCTGCTGGAACGCTGGGGGTCGGACGAGCAGAAGGCGAAATGGCTGCCGAAGATGGTCGAGGGCACGTGGGCGGGGACGATGTGCCTGACCGAGCCGCACAGCGGCACCGATCTCGGACTGATCCGCACCAAGGCGGAACCCGCCGACGGCGGGACCTACCGGATTACCGGCACCAAGATATTCATCTCCTGCGGCGAGCAGGACGCGACCGAGAACATCGTCCATCTGGTGCTCGCCAAGCTGCCGGACGCGCCCGCCGGAATCCGCGGCATCAGCCTGTTCCTGGTGCCCAAATTCCTGATCAAGGAGGACGGCTCGCTGGGGCCGCGCAACGGCGTCTCCTGCGGCTCGATCGAGCACAAGATGGGCATCAAGGCCTCGCCGACCTGCGTGATGAACTTCGAGGACGCCGAGGGCTACCTCGTCGGCCCGCCGCACAAGGGCATGCGGGTCATGTTCACGATGATGAACGACGCCCGCCTTGCGGTCGGCATGCAGGGGCTCGGCCTCGCCGAGACCGCCTATCAGAGCGCGGCGGACTATGCGAAAGAGCGTCTCCAGGGGCGGTCGCTCGCTGGCGCCATGGCGCCAGACAAGCCGGCCGATCCGATCATCGTGCACCCCGACGTGCGGCGCATGCTGCTGACCATGCGCGCCTACACCGAGGGTGGACGGGCGCTGGCCGCGTGGACCGCGATGAACCTCGATATCGCGGCCAAACACCCGGACGAGGCGGTGCGCCAGGAAGCCGACGATCTGGTCTCGCTTCTCACCCCCATCGTGAAGGCGTTTTTGACCGACGTCGGCTCCGAATGCGCCAATCTCGGCGTGCAGGTGTTCGGCGGCCACGGCTATATCCGCGAATGGGGCATGGAGCAGCTGGTGCGCGACGCCCGCATTGCCCAGCTCTACGAGGGCGCCAACGGCATCCAGGCGCTCGACCTCGTCGGCCGCAAGATGGGCCAGCACACCGGCCGCCTGCTGCGCCGGTTCTTCCATCCCGGTATGGCGTTCATCGAGGCCGAGATGGAAAATCCCGAGATGCAGGACTTCGTGCTGCCCTTCGCCAAGGCGTTCGGGCGGCTGCAGCAGGCCACCGCGTGGATCGCCCAGCAGGGCCTGCGCGACCCGGAAGAGGCGGGCGCCGCGGCGAGCGACTACCTGCGTCTGTTCGGCCTGACCGCGCTGGCCTATCTGTGGGCCCGCATGGCCGCGGTGGCGCTGCCGAAGGCGGACGGCGACGAGACCGGCTTCTACAAGGCCAAGCTCGCCACCGCGCGCTTCTACATGACCCGCCTGCTGCCGCAGACCTCCGGCCTGTTCGCCGCCATCATGGCCGGCAAGAAGCCGCTGATGGACCTTGAGGCGGAACTGTTCTAGGCTGAGCGCAACAACGGCGAAAACAGCCGGAGGCGCCATGTCTGGATCATTCCGACGGATCGCCGCGTGGCGTGCGGCGATTGTCATGCTGGTCGGTTTTGCACCGCAGGCCCAGGCCTACGAGCCGCCGTCCGGGACGGTCGAGTACCGGATCAACCATTCGAAATACGACGAGATCGGCACGCACAAGGTAACCTTCTCGCGCAACGGCGCGGATCTGGTCGTCGATGTCCGTATCGACATCAAGGTGAAGCTCCTGTTCCTCACCGCGCATTCGCTGAAATCGGACCGCCGAGAGACGTGGCGGGACGGCCGGCTGGTCGCCTATACGGCGCACACCAAGGAAAACCGGGATGACATCAAGGTCAGTGCGCGTGCCAACGGACCGAAATTCGTCATCGAGGGCGCTTCGGGCCGGGCCGAGGCGGACGGCTCGGTGTTTCCCAGCCATCCCTGGCATCCCGACATCGTCACGCGCACGCTCCTGATGGACACCAAGACCGGTGCCCTGCTGAAGGTGTCGATCGCGCCCGCGGGGGAGGACGAGGTCACGGTCGCGGGGAAGCGGGTCAAGACCCGGAAATTCAAAGTTTCGGGCGATATCGAGCGCGAGCTCTGGTTCGATGACGCCGGCAACTGGATTCGGCTGCGCTTCGTCAGCGATGGCGCCACCCTGACGTTTACGCGGAAGACGCCGCTACCTTGAGGGGGCTCGTCGCCCGCTACTCCTCCATCATGGAGGCGAGCTTCAGGGCCACGCCGAGCGAGCCGTCCACTTTTAGCTTGCCGAGGGTGTAGGCCAGTGTCGGGTTCAACGTGCCGGCCATGAGCTTTTCCATGTTCTCGACGGACAGGCGCAGCGTGCAGTCGGCCTCGCCGTCCTCGGTTGTCAGCGTCGGTGGCATCACCGTCCCGTCGAGCAGGAACGTCGGGCCGTCGTCGAATACGAACTTCACCGTGTAGCCGAGTCCGGCAAACTGCATCAGCTTGCTGCGGACCTCCTGCTCGATGGTATCGAGGCTCATGTCCTTTCCCCAGATCTCGTTGCTGCTCAGTTGTTGACGGCGCGCGCCTGCGCCGGCGCGACCTCGTCGTTCTCGACCTCGTCACCGAGCGGCGGCAGGCCCCTGTTGAAGCGGCGCACCTCCTCGGCCACCAGCTCGCGCCGCGAATGCTTGCCGATGAACGTCTTGGGCAGCTCGTCGCGGAACTCGATCCGCCGTGGCTGCTCGTAGGGTGCCAGCTTGTCCTTCAGGAAGCGCTTCAGTTCGCCGGCCGTCAGCTTCGCACCCGCGCGCGGTTTGACATACGCCTTGACGAGCTCTCCGCGCTGCTTGTCCGGAATTCCGCAAACCACGGCTTCCTCGACGTCCGGGTGCAGGTAGATCGCTTCCTCGACCATCCGCGGATAGACGTTGAAGCCGGCATTGAGGATCAGGTCCTTGATCCGGTCGATCAGGAAGACATAGCCCTCTTCGTCGATATAGCCGACATCCCCGGTGTGCAAGCGGTCGCCGCGGAAGGCGATCTCCGTCTCTTCCGGGCGATTCCAATATCCGGCCATGACCTGCGGGCCGGTCACGCAGATCTCGCCCCGCTTGCCGACCGGCAGCAGTTCGTCGGGATCGTCGAGCGACGTAATCTCGATGATCGTCCCCGGCACCGGCATACCGATCGAGCCGGGCTTGTTTACGCCCTCGAACGGGTTGATCGTGCATACGGGCGACGCCTCGGAGAGCCCGTATCCTTCTACCAGAACGCAGCCGGTGAGCCTCTCGAAGGTCAGCTTGACGTCGACCGGCAGCGGTGCGCCGCCCGATATGCAGTCGGTCAGGCTGGACAGGTCGTACTGGTCGAGCTCGTCGAAGCCGTTGATGGCCGAATAGATCATCGGCACACCCAGGAAAACGCTGGGTTTCTCCTTATCGATGATCTTCAGCACCTCCACCAGTTTGAAGCGCGGCACCAGAATGATCTCCGCACCGAGGAACAGGCCGACGTTCATGACGCCGGTCATCCCGAAGACATGGAACAGCGGCAGCACGCCGAGGAACTTCTCCTCACCGGGGCGTGCATTCACCGCCCACATCCGAGTCTGCACGGTATTGGCATAGACATTGGCGTGGGTAAGCATGGCCCCCTTGGGCAGGCCCGTGGTGCCGCCGGTGTACTGCAGCACGGCGATGTCCGATGCGACGTCGACCGGCACGTCGGTGAAATTGCCCTTGTTGTCGATCAGGTCGTCGAAGATCACGTGGCGGCCGTCATCGGGCACCTTCGCGATTTCCTTGCGCCGGAACAGGGTGAAGAACGCCCGCGCGACGAGGGGCAACACGCTGCCCATGGGACAGACCACCACCTTTTCCAGGGCCGTGTGCTCGAACAGTCCGGCGAGCTTGGGATAGGTCGCCGTCAGCTGCAGCGTCACCATGATGCGGGTGTCCGAATCCTCGACCTGGCGGGCGATCTCGCGCTCTGCGTAGAGCGGGTTGAAGTTGACCACCGTGCCGCCGGCCTTGAGGATCGCGTAGTAGCTGACCACGTAATACGGGGAGTTCGGCAGAAACAGGCCGACCCGCACGCCCTTGGTGACACCGATATCCTGGAAACCCTTGGCTGCCCGCGCCACCAGCTTGCCGATCTGGGCATAAGTGTATTCCTTGCCCATGAACGTCAGGCACGGGCGCTCCGGCCATTTGGCAATCGCCTCGTCGAGGATCGTCTGGACCGGTGCCGTCGGGATCTCCGCGTGCCAGTCGACGTCGTCGGGATACGTCGCTTCCCAGGGATATGGCTGTGGCTCGGTGGGCGCCGGCAGGGCCGGCGGCAATTTCCGACGGGCGACGCGGTCGCGCAGCCGGTCCGCAAAGTTCTTGAGGCGGGCCAGAACCACCGACGCGATGGGTAATCTCTCGCTCACAACACTCGCACCAATCAGTTGCAGTCGCCGCCGGACAGTTCATATTTCATATGGGCACTCCGGAGACAAGGTTTCAGCCCCAACATTTCGCTCATGCTCGAATCGAACCGAACAGGGTGATCGCATCGCGGATTTCGGGCATGGCGCGCTCGACCGCCGCTTCGCCGAGGGCAATGAGTTCGTCGGCGCGATGGAAGTCGAGCAGGCCGATATGGCCGACCCGGGGGTTTATGCTGACGTCGGGCGGCTCTCCCGCCAGTCGGCTGCGCGCGATTCGGTCCTGGACGATGTTGAGCGCGGAGACCATGACCCCGAACGTGCCCGGATTGCCGGGCCTTGGCGGCGTCGTGGCTGCAACAACCGGCATCGCCCCGCCGTTGCCGCCAACGGAATGCCCCGCTTGGATAGGCTCGGGAAGCGAATCGGTCTCCTGATGCTTGCCCATGATGTCCGCATTGAGGTTGACGCAGATCACCATCTGTGCACCGAGCGCGCGGCATACGGAGACAGGAACCGGGTTCACGAGGGCGCCGTCGATCAGCCAGTGCCCGTTTATTCGGACCGGTTTGAAAACTCCCGGTAGCGATAGGGAGGCCCGCATCGCATCGACCAGCTTGCCGTCGCGCAACCAGATCTCGTGGCCGGTCCACAGATCCGTCGCGACGGCAACGAAGGGTGCCTTGAGGCTCACGATGTCGATGTCGCCGAGGTACCGCTCGGCCTCCAGGAACAGCTTGTTGCCGGAAATGACGCCGCCGCCGAGGGTGAGATTGAGGTAGCGCAGCAATCGCAACTTGGTGAGCCGTCGAGCCCAGCGCTCCAGCTGCTCGACACGGCCGGCTAGGTAGAATCCGCCGACGAGGGCGCCGATCGAGCTACCGGCGATGATATCGGGGACCAGGCCGAGCCTTGCGATCGCCTTCAGGGCGCCGAGATGCGCCCAGCCGCGGGCGACGCCGCTGCCCAGGGCAAGCCCTATGCGAATTCGCGGCATGGTTCGACGTCCCGGCTTCGGCGCAATGCCGTCGAAGAAAATGTACTGGCGTCCGACAAGATCCTGAAATTCCGTAAATCCCAATCCTCGATTATGGCAACCAACTGGTAAACATCGGGTTTCGCCGCGGCAAAAATCAGGAGGTTTATGAATTAATGGCTGAGCAACTCCAGTTTGCGACTATTCAGCCTGATTTCTTGTTTTTGTTTTGCGAATGATTGAGATTTAGGCGATTTTAATAGAAAATCCATAAAATTCTCTAATCTGTGATTTCCCAACGAAGTACTGCGATGGGAAGGCCGAATCGGAGTCTCGATATTGATTGCGGTGGGCCGGTGGCCGAGATGAGACGACCATGCAGGTCGGACCGCGAGCGGCCACCGTCATGTTATTGACCTAATTGCGGTGGAATGGCCTGTCGGTTCGCGATATCGGCGGCGCGTGCAGTCCTTCCGGGCCGTGCGTGGATAGCGAAGAGCGTGCTCGGTTCAATTGTTCGAAACGACGATGTCGACGGCCCAGATGTAGATGCGGTTGTGCGGCCTGTCGTTGTCGAGGCTGACGTGTCCGGCGAGGTTGATCTGGGTGTTGCCGCGCAGGCCGAGAGCCGGGGTCTGGCC
>JBFIFO010000186.1:0-6985 GCA_041602815.1 Alphaproteobacteria bacterium
ATGGCCGGCGCGATCATGGCGGGCGACGAAGCCGACCCGGCCCAGTACCTGAAAGAGGGCGAACTGGTCGAACAGAACGGCGATGAGATCGGCGCCGGAAACGATGACGATGGCTCCGAGGAAAGCCCGGAGTCCGAAACAACCGGGTAAGGCGGCGCCCAGTTCACCCCGAAGGAAGATTGCCGCTGATTGGGGGTTAGCGCCGGATGATGCGGCAATACGAGCTGGTTGAGCGGGTCAAGAGCTACGATCCGGCGGCGGATGAGGGAGCCCTCAACCGCGCCTATGTGTTTTCGATGAAGGCACACGGCTCGCAGCTGCGCGCATCGGGCGATCCATACTTCTCGCATCCGGTCGAGGTCGCCGGCATCCTTGCCAACATGAAGCTGGATGCCGCGTCCATCATCACCGGCCTGCTGCACGATACCGTCGAAGACACCGTCGCGACCCTCAAGGACATCCACGAGATGTTCGGGGACGAAATCGCGCGCCTGGTCGACGGCGTCACCAAACTCAGCCAGATCGAACTGCAATCCGACAAGACGCGACAGGCGGAGAACTTCCGCAAACTTCTGCTGGCGATGTCGGAGGATATCCGGGTGCTCCTGGTCAAGCTGGCGGACCGGCTGCACAACATGCGGACCCTCCATCACGTCAAGAGCGAGGAGAAGCGCAAGCGCGTGGCACGCGAGACGATGGAGATCTACGTGCCGCTGGCCGAACGCATCGGCATTCGCGACTGGAAGGACGAGCTGGAGAACCTGGCGTTCCACGAGCTGAACCCGGATGCTCACGACTCGGTGGCCAAGCGCCTGGAGTTCCTGCGCGCCCGCGGCGGCGACATGATCGGCCGGGTGCTCAAGCAGCTGGGCGCGACGTTGACGGAGTCGGGCACAACCGCGGAAGTGTCCGGGCGCGAAAAGACACCGCACTCGATCTGGCGCAAGATGCAGCGCAAGAACGTCGCCTTCGAACAGCTTTCGGACATCATGGCGTTTCGTATCATCGTCGGCACCGTCGACGACTGCTACCGCGCGCTGGGTGTGATCCACAACACTTACCGGGTGGTGCCCGGGCGCTTCAAGGATTACGTCTCGATCCCCAAGCCGAACGGCTACCGGTCGATCCATACCGGCGTGATCGGCCCGGAGAACCAGCGGATCGAGATCCAGATCCGGACCCGGGAAATGCACGAGATCGCCGAGCTGGGCGTCGCCGCACACTGGCTCTACAAGCAGGGCAAGCCGCAGACCGAGGGCACGCAGTACCGCTGGCTCCGTCAGCTTCTGGAGATCCTCGAGCACGCCACCGAGCCGGAGGAATTCCTCGAGCACACCAAGCTCGAGATGTTCTCCGACCAGGTCTTCTGCTTCTCGCCCAAGGGCGACTTGTATGCGCTGCCGCACGGCGCGACCCCGGTTGATTTTGCTTACGCGGTGCATTCGGAGGTCGGCAACACGTGCGTCGGCGCGAAGATCAACGGTCGGATCGTGCCCCTGCGCTCGCAACTGCGCAACGGCGATCAGGTCGAGATCATCACTTCGCGGGCCCAAACGCCGTCGCCGACCTGGGAGAGCTTCGTCGTCACCGGCAAGGCGCGCGCCTGCATCCGCCGCTTCGTGAGGAGCCAGCAGCGCTCGCAATATGTCAGCCTCGGCCGCGAGATCATCACCAAGACATTCCGCCAGGAAGGCTACGAGCTGACGGAAAAGGCGCTCAGAGGCGTGCTCAAGACTTTCGACTGCCAGGAGGTGGAGGACCTTTACGCCGTGGTCGGCGAGGGCCGGCACACCGGTCGCGAAGTCCTTTGGGCCGTATTCCCCGGCGCCAGAAAGGCGCGCCCCCAGAAGGTCGTGCCGCTGGCCCGGCGCGGTCGCTCGGAGAAGAGCCACGCGGTGCCGATCCGTGGCCTGATCGCGGGCATGGCGGTGCATTTCGCAGGCTGCTGCCATGCACTGCCAGGCGATCGCATCGTCGGCATCGTGACAACCGGCAAGGGCGTGACAATCCACACCATCGACTGCGAGACGCTGGAGGGATTCGCCGACATGCCGGAGCGCTGGCTCGACGTGTCCTGGGACGTGGAGAACGTCGAGGAGTCGGCGCATGTCGGTCGGATCCATGTCATCGTCAACAATGAACCGGGCGCGCTGGGCACGATCTCGACGGTTATCGGGCGCGACGGCGGCAACATCACCAATCTGAAAATCGTGCATCGGTCGGTCGATTTTTTCGAAATGCTCATCGACATAGAGGTTGCCGACCTCCGACAATTAACGGAAATTATGGCAGCGCTCCGCGCCACCAGGGTCGTCAATACGGTTGACCGGGCCAGGGGCTGACATCGGCCAGGCGATTCGGTTGGGACGGTTCGCGGCCTGTCGTTGATTGACGGTACGAGTCGCCAATGCTGTTCAGACGCCGCACACGGCAGCCGGTACACCACCGGGTGAGCAACCTGATCTGGCCCCGCATGGGATGGGGGCGGGTGTTCATGTACCTGTGGCACCGGGTCGGCCGGCTGCACGGCACGCCGCACAGTATCGCCGGCGGCCTCGCGTGTGGCGCTGCGGTGTCCTGTACGCCCTTCGTGGGCGTCCATTTCATTCTTGCCGCGCTGTTCGCGTGGTTTACCCGCAGCAACATTGTCGCCGGCTTGATCGGCACCGCGGCCGGCAACCCGTGGACCTTTCCGTTCATCTGGTGGTGGACGTATACGCTCGGCCTCAAGATGGGGGCGGGCGCCGCCCTCCATGGCCGGCAGCCCGACTTCCTGTCGATCTTCACCGACCTTTTCGGCGTGCTGGGAAAGGCGGTCATCAAGTTCCAGCTCGATGCGACCTATTTCCAGAATGTCTGGGCCGTCATCTGGCCGATGATGGTCGGCAGCGTGCCGACCTTCATCCTCGTCTGGCTGGCGACCTATTTGCTCCTCAAGCCGTTGGTGACCGCCTACCAGGCGCGGCGGATCGCGCGCCGCCGGCGCAAGCTCAAGCGGCAGCGCGAGGCCAAGGCCCTTGCCGAGGCCGAAGCCGAAAACCAGGAGGTTGCAACGCTGCCGCTGCGCCCGGACGCCCCGTTCGCCGACGGTCTGAAGGCGAACCGCAAGACCGGCGGCTGAAGCACCGGCAAGGCTTCGCGGCCGGCCAAAATGGCAGCTCAAGGAATCGCTGGGGTTGCCTGTCCGGCCCTGCTAGACTTCGCCGGTGACCGGCGGTCGCGACATCGGCACGGTGTGACGGCGTTCGACGTGGCCGCGGTCCCAAAAGGAGAGAATCGATGAAGCGGACATTACGGCTGGGCGTCAACATCGACCATGTTGCCACCATTCGAAACGCGCGCGGCGGACACGACCCGGATCCGGTGCGTGCGGCCATCCTTGCGGCACGCGCCGGTGCGGACGGCATCACGGCCCATCTGCGCGAGGACCGTCGCCACATCACCGATGGCGACATCACCCGGCTGACCGATGAAATCGACCTGCCGCTGAATCTCGAGATGGCGGCGACCGACGAAATGCTGGCGATCGCGCTGCGCCACAGCCCCCACGCGGCCTGTCTCGTGCCCGAGAAGCGAGAGGAGCGGACGACCGAGGGCGGCCTCGACGTGGTCGGCGGTTTCGACAAGCTCAAACCGTTCGCCGACCGCCTGGGCGCGGCCGGCATCCGGGTGTCACTGTTCGTCGAGCCCGACCCGGCACAGCTCGAAGCCGCGGTGCGGCTGGGCGCTCCCGTGGTCGAGCTGCATACAGGCAGTTACGCGAACCTCCACGGCAAGGCGCGCGAGGCGGAACTCGGCCGGCTGCGCGCCGCCGCCGCGCATTGCGACGAGCTGGGGCTGGAATGCCATGCGGGGCATGGCCTGACGTTCGACAACGTGGTTCCGGTCGCGGCGATTCCCCAGGTCGTCGAACTCAATATCGGCCACTTCCTGATCGGCGAGGCGATCTTTGGCGGGCTCGACAGCACCATCAAGCGGATGCGTGCGCTGATGGACAAGGCCCGCGCCGACGCCCAGGGCGAACAGAGCGCGTGATGATCCTGGGAATCGGCAACGATCTCATTGACATCCGCCGGGTTGCCGCAACGTTGGAGCGGTTCGGGACCCGCTTCGAGGAGCGGATCTTCACGGATGTCGAGCGCCGGAAATCGGACCGGCGGGCCAACCGGGCGGCCAGCTATGCCAAGCGGTTCGCCGCAAAGGAAGCCTGTTCCAAGGCGCTTGGTACCGGTTTTCGGCGCGGCGTGTTCTGGCGCGACATGGGGGTCGTGAACCTGCCGTCGGGCAAGCCGACCTTGGTGTTGACGGGCGGTGCGCTGATCCGGCTGCAGGAGATCACGCCCGCCGGCAAAATGGCGCAGATCGACCTCACTATCACCGACGATTTTCCGCTGGCCCAGGCGATCGTCATCATCTCGGCCGTGGACGGCACGGCGGCGTGACGAATCGGGCCGCGTTTCCGGTTTTCCAGCGATGGATCCCGCAGTCGCCTCGAGGGGCAATGCCATGGCGCTGAGTGGCCGGTCGCAGTGCGTCGTCGGCATCTCAACGCCTTGACAGCGACGGGCGGCAGCGCCTATCACCGCCGCGCGCACAATACAGTAGGAATGTACGGGACCGCATGACACCAGACAACGGCAAGACCGAGACAGGCAAGCCTGTCGCAACGGCGGCAGGGAATGCCGGCACCGCCGGGGAGCCGGGCCAGCTGCGCCGGTGGCTGTGGAACGATACCGTCCAGACCGTGTTCTATGCGGTGCTGATCGCGCTCGCCGTGCGCATCGTCGCCTTCCAGCCCTTCAACATCCCGTCGTCGTCGATGTATCCGACGCTGCTGATCGGCGACTACCTGTTCGTCTCGAAATACAGCTATGGGTACAGCCGGTACTCGTTCCCCTTCGGCATGATCCCGTTCGAAGGACGCATCTGGGAAGACCCGGTCGAGCGGGGCGATGTCGCGGTGTTCCGCAATCCCACGAACCTGTCCGAGGATTACATCAAGCGCATCGTCGGCGTGCCGGGCGACACCATCCAGCTAAAGCAGGGCGTGCTGCACATCAATGGCGAGCCGGTCAAGCGGGAGCGCATCGATGACTACGAGATCCGGCCCGGGCGCATGGTGCCGCAGTATCTGGAGACCCTGCCCAACGGGCGGGTGCACCGGATCGTCGAGGAGCACGGCGATTCCTACCGCCTCGACAACACACCGGAATACACGGTCCCGCCCGGCCATTATTTCGCAATGGGCGACAACCGCGACAACTCGTCCGACAGCAGGGTCATCGGCTTCATTCCGGCGCAGAACTTCATCGGCCGTGCAGAAATCCTGTTCTTTTCCATCAACTGGGGCCACGAGCCCGACAATTTTTTCATTCGTTTCAGCCGGATATTCGACGGCATCGAATGACTGGCGCGACCGGTCGCCACGATGGATGAACTGAGCGACATCATCGGCCATAGGTTCCGCGACACGGAACTGCCGCGGATCGCCCTGACCCATCGCAGCGCCGTCGGACGCGACCACCCGACCTACGAACGCCTCGAGTTCCTTGGTGACCGGGTGCTCGCCCTTGTCGTCGCCGACATGCTGTACGACGCGTTCCCGGACGAGGACGAGGGCGCGCTCGCCAAGCGGCTAGTTGCCCTGGTGCGTCGCGAGACGCTGGCCGAGGTCGCCCAGCGCCTTGGGGTCGGGGCGTTAATCCATCTCAGCCGCGGCGAAGAGGAGGCGGGGGGCCACGAGAACCCGGCGATCCTCGCCGATGTGTGCGAATCCCTGATCGGCGCCGTGTACCGCGACGGGGGGCTGGAGGCGGCGCGAATGTTCATCCTGCGGCACTGGTCGCCGCTGATGGAAGGCACCGAAACACCGCCCAAGGATGCCAAGACGACCCTGCAGGAATGGGCCCAGGGGCGTGGACTGGCGCTGCCGTCGTACCGGCAGGTGTCGCGCAGCGGGCCCGACCATGCGCCGCTGTTCACGATCGAAGTCCGCGTCGGCGAGTTCCCGCCGCAGCTCGGGGAGGGTGCAACCAAGCGGGCCGCCGAACAGATCGCCGCGGAGCGGCTTCTCGAACGTCTCGAACAGAGCGACGGCAATGGCTGAGACCGCGCCGAGCCGGTGCGGCTTCGCCGCGCTGATCGGTGCGCCGAACGCCGGCAAGTCGACGCTGCTCAACCGGCTGGTCGGCGCCAAGGTGTCGATCGTCACGCCGAAGGTGCAGACGACCCGAACCCGCGTCCTGGGTATTGCCGTGCGGGGCGCCGCCCAGATCATCTTCATCGACACCCCGGGGATCTTCGAGCCGCGGCGCCGGCTCGACCGCGCCATGGTCGCCGCCGCCTGGTCGGGCGCGGCCGACGCCGATCTCGTGGTGCTGCTGGTCGACGCCGCGAAGGGGGTGACCGGCGACGTGCGCCGCATCGTCGACGGGCTCACAAAGGCGGGCCGCACGGCGATCCTCGCCCTCAACAAGATCGATCTGGTGCGCCGGGACTCGCTGCTGGCCCTGAGCGCCGAGCTCAACGACAGCGGCGTCTTCACCGACACCTTCATGATCTCGGCAACCACCGGTGACGGCGTCGACGACCTGATGGAGATGATCGTCCGCCGCCTGCCGGAAGGTCCCTGGCTCTATCCCGAGGACCAGCTGTCCGACATGCCGGAACGGCTGCTGGCGGCCGAGATCACCCGCGAGAAGCTGTTCCTGCAGCTGCGCCAGGAGCTGCCCTATGCGCTCACCGTCGAAACCGAGGAGTGGGAGGACAGGCCCGACGGCAGCGTGCGCATCGGCCAGGTCGTCTATGTCCAGCGCGACAGCCAGAAGGCGATCGTCCTCGGCAAGGGCGGCCAGCGCATCAAGTCGGTCGGCGCCGCCGCCCGCGCGGAGCTGGAAGCGATGCTCGGCTGCAGGGTGCACCTGTTCCTGTTCGTCAAGGTGCGCGAGAAATGGGGCGAGGACCCGGAGCGCTACCGCGACTGGGG
>JBFIFO010000187.1:0-6920 GCA_041602815.1 Alphaproteobacteria bacterium
AACCTGAATCCAGCCATGACAGAACGCGATACGCTTTCTTACCTGCGGCGTATGAGCGATCGAAACAACGTGTTCGTGTCGATGATCGGCATGGGTTACTACGGCACCGTAACGCCCGGCGTAATATTGAGGAACGTGCTGGAGAATCCCGGCTGGTATACCGCCTATACGCCCTACCAGGCAGAGGTCAGCCAGGGGCGGCTGGAGGTGCTGCTGCAGTTCCAGCAGATGGTCATGGACCTGACCGGGATGGACCTCGCCAATGCCTCGCTCCTCGACGAGGCGACGGCGGCCGCCGAGGCGATGACCATGTCGCACCGCATCGCCAAGAACGGGTCGGACGTGTTCTTCGTCGATGCGGCGTGCCATCCGCAGACGATCGCGGTGGTGCAGACCCGGGCCCGTCCGCTCGGGCTGGAGGTCGTGGTCGGCGACCCGGCCATGGAGCTGGACCGGCACGAGGTCTTCGGCGTGCTCATCCAGTACCCCGGAACCTACGGAGATATCAGGGATCTGCGGCCGGTCATTGAGAAAGTGCACGAACAGAAGGCGCTGGCGACGGTTGCCACCGATTTGCTTGCACTTGTGCTGCTGACCCCGCCGGGCGAAATGGGCGCCGACATCGTGGTCGGCAACTCCCAGCGCTTCGGCGTGCCGATGGGCTATGGCGGCCCGCATGCCGCCTTCTTCGCGACCCGCGACGCCTACAAGCGTCAGACTCCCGGCCGCATCATCGGCGTGTCCGTCGATTCCGCGGGCAACCGCGCGCTGCGCATGGCGATGCAGACCCGCGAGCAGCATATCCGCCGTGAGAAGGCGACCAGCAACATCTGCACCGCCCAGGTGCTGCTGGCCATGCTGGCCGCGCTGTACGCGGTCTATCACGGGCCGGACGGCCTCAGGCGCATCGCCCAGCGCGTCCACAGGCTCACCGCGATCATGGCCGAGGGCCTGCGGCGGCTCGGAATCGAGGTAATGACCGACTCGTTCTTCGACACCGTCGCCGTCTCGCTGCCGGGGCGGGCGCGGCGGATCGCGGCGCGGGCCCGGGAGTCCAACATCAATCTGCGGGTCATCGATGCCGACCGCCTGGGCATAGCCTTCGACGAGTCGACGCAGCGCAAGGACGTGCTTGCGCTGTGGCGGGTGTTTTCCTCGCAGGCCGACGACTTGCTCGACCTCGACGCGCTTGACGGCGAGGTCGCCGAGGGCATTCCCGAGGCGCTGGCGCGGACCAGCGACTTCCTCTCCCATCCAGTGTTCCAGCTGTATCACTCGGAGACCGAGATGATGCGCTACCTGCGCTTCCTTTCGGCCAAGGACATTGCGCTCGACCGTTCCATGATCCCGCTCGGCTCGTGCACGATGAAGCTGAACGCGGCCAGCGAGATGATCCCGATCTCCTGGCGCGAGTTCACCCACCTCCACCCGTTCGCGCCGCTCGACCAGGCCCAGGGCTACCAGCAGCTGTTCGAGGAGCTTGAGTCGATGCTGTGCGAGATCACGGGGTTCGACGCTGTCTCGCTGCAGCCGAACGCCGGCAGCCAGGGCGAGTATGCGGGCCTTCTGGTGATCCGCAAGTATTTGGAAAGCAAGGGAGAGGCGGGGCGCAACGTGTGCCTGATCCCGGCCTCCGCGCACGGCACCAATCCCGCCAGCGCGACCATGGCCGGGCTGCGCGTCGTGGTGGTCAAATCGGACGAGCACGGCAACGTCGATATGGATGATTTGCGCGAGAAGGCCGGCCAGCACGCCGCCGAGCTCGCCGCCCTGATGATCACCTATCCCTCGACGCACGGCGTCTACGAGGAGACGATAGTCGAGATCTGTCAGCTGATCCACGATCATGGCGGGCAGGTCTACATGGACGGCGCGAACCTCAACGCCATGGTCGGCATCTCCCGGCCGGCGCGGATCGGCGCCGACGTCATGCACATGAACCTGCACAAGACCTTCGCCATCCCGCATGGCGGTGGCGGCCCTGGGATGGGACCGATCGGCGTGGCCGCGCATCTGGCGCCTTTCCTGCCCGACCATCCAATGGTGGAGGGCGTCAATCCGGCGGCGCGTGGCGGCGATACCATCGGCGCCGTATCGGCGGCGCCGTGGGGCTCGGCCAATATCCTGCCGATCAGCTGGACGTATATCCGGCTGATGGGCGCCGCGGGGCTGAAGCGGGCAACGCAGGTGGCGGTGCTCAACGCGAATTACGTGGCGAAACGGCTCGATCCCCATTATCCGGTGCTGTATACGGGCAAGAACGGGCTGGTGGCCCACGAATGCATCATCGACCTGCGGCCGCTCAAGGAGGCGAGCGGGATTACCGTGGAGGACGTGGCCAAGCGCCTGGTCGACTACGGCTTCCATGCCCCGACCATGTCGTTCCCGGTTCCCGACACGCTGATGATCGAGCCGACCGAAAGCGAGGCGAAACGCGAGCTCGACCGGCTGTGCGATGCGCTGATCGCGATCCGCGAGGAGGCCGCTGAAGTCGAGTCGGGACAGGCGGATCCCGACAACAACGTGCTGCGCAACGCGCCCCACACCCACCGGCTGCTGCTCGAGGGGGACTGGTCGCGGCCCTATTCCAAGGAAAGCGCCTACTTCCCCCTGCCCACCCTGCGCGAGGACAAATACTGGCCGCCGGTCGGGCGGGTCGACAATGTCTATGGCGACCGCCATCTCGTGTGCAGTTGCCCGCCCATGGAGGCCTATGGCGAGGCGGCGGAGTAGGGGAACGCGGGGCGGCGCACCCCTTGGGGCTAACCCCAGCGGAGTATGCTGCGCCGCAAAAAAACACCCGGGGAATGGTTGGTACCATTCCCCGGTTAGTTTTGGCGGGTAAGAGAGGGTTAGAGGAGTTCTTTTTACGCTTTGATTCGTGTAGGAACATTGATCCAGATCAATTCCCGTAAATCACCTATGGTTTTTTGCGGAATCCGTTGCGGCGGGGTGTCGCAGGGCCGGCCCGCGATGCTTCGGAGCGGAGCGCCGGCAGGCTGAAATGCGGGCGGTTTGAGACGGCTGATGGACGAACGATTCCTCGGAACATGGTGCATCGTCTCGTGGGAGAACCGGGGCACGGGCGGTGCTGTGAGCTATCCCGTCGGCCGCGTCCCGCGGGGCCTGCTGCACTACGCGGCGGACGGCCACATGTTCGTCCACATCATGCGGGCCGATCGTGCCAGACTGTCCACCGACGCGCTGTTCGGCGGCGACGTGCCGGAACGCGCCGAGGCCTTTGCAAGCCACGTTGCGTATGCCGGAAGCTGGGAGGTGCACGGCGACGTCATGGTTCACCGGCTGGAGATCGCCTCCGTGCCCAACTGGGTCGGCGGCGAGCAGCAGCGCAGCTTCGAGTTCCTCGACGGCGACCGGCTGCGGCTCAGCGCCCCGATGGCGTTCGGCGGCCAAACCGTGATGGCCAGCGTGACCTGGCGGCGGGTCTGAACATCCAGCATCGCATCGCCGGATTTTCGAACGCGCCAACGCTGCATTGCGTATGGGACCGCACATCACGACTGTCCTGCGTCCGTACACGCACAATATGAGATCAAGATGCATGGATGCTGGCAGAGGGGGCACGACGGGCGTGAGTGAGCAGTGGCTGAAAACGGTGCCTGTCCTGGACCACTTCGCGCAGGTGGCCGATGCATCCCGCTTCGCCCCGCTCCCGGACGGCTGGGTGATCGGTGTCTCCGACGTGGTGGACTCGACCGGCGCGATCGCCGCTGGCCGGTACAAGGCGGTGAATCTCGCCGGCGCCGCGACGATCAGCGCCGTCGCCAATGAGCTTGGCGGCAGGCTCCCCCTGTTCGTCTTCGGCGGCGACGGCGCCCGCCTTGCCGTGCCCCCAGATCAAGCGACGGCGACAGTCGGTGCGCTCGCGCGGGTTGCCATGTGGGTCGAGCGCGACCTCGATCTTCGCCTGCGCGTGGGCGTGACGCCAGTCGCGGCGATTCGGGCTGCCGGCTTCGATGCGCGCGCGGCGTTCTGGCAGGCATCCGAGCATGTGCGGTACGCCATGTTTACCGGCGGCGGCCTGGAGTGGGCCGAAGCGCAGCTGAAAAGCGGCGCCATCGGCATTGCGCCCGGCCCGGCCGATGACGAACCGGATCTGACCGGGCTGTCCTGCCAATGGGGCGCCATCCCGGCACGGCAAGGCAAGATCGTGTCACTGATCGTAAAGCAGACGACCGCCGCGTCCGGGGCCCGGTTCGCGGACGTGGCCGCGCGCATCGTCACGGAAATCGAGGGAGCGACCGGCGTGAATCCCGTGCCGACGGACGGGCCGGCGGTGCGCTGGCCATCGGCGGCTGTCGACCTTCAAGCACGCCTCCCACACGAGCGACAGCCGCGCTGGCGGCGTCTTCTTCGCGTGTCGGCGAGCGCAACGCTGGCCTGGCTCGTGTTTCGGCTCGGCATCCGACTCGGTCGGTTCGATCCCGACCGTTATCGGCGCGAGATCGCCTTGAACACCGATTTCCGGAAATTCGACGACGGGCTGATGATGACCGTGGACTGCGCGCCGGCAACCGCCACGCGTCTCCGCACGATCCTCGACGAAGCGGTTGCCGAGGGCGTCGTCCGGTACGGCATGCACATGCAGGACTCGGCACTCATGACCTGTGTCGTCCCGTCTGTCCTGGCTTCGGATCACATGCATTTCATCGACGGCGCCGGCGGCGGCTATGCGTCGGCCGCCCATCAGCTGGGCGAGTGACGGCGCCCTCGTCCGGAGATGGACCGGCCGTTCCGGCGCGAGGTTCCGCAATTTCCCTGACCGCGGGCCGCGACCTCACGTCGGCCGCGCGAGGTGCCGGCTAACCGTTTTTCGTCGGTTCGGGACGCGTTTGGGGTTTCCCGGACGAGCCGGCTTGGCTACCATCCTCGATCAACCAGGGGGACATCTGGGGCAGACAGGTCAGACGGTTCAAGCGCTCCGCCACGGCGGCGGCGGCATCTCGCGGAATGGGACGCAATGCTCAAATACGACACGGACGCGGGCAGGACGACGACCGGCAATGCCAAACTGCTGGGCTGGATCGAGGCGATGGCGACCCTGTGCAGGCCGGAGTCGATCCACTGGTGCGACGGCTCGCAGGCGGAATACGACAGGCTGTGCGAGGAGATGGTGCGGAACGGGACCCTGATCCGCCTCAACCCGGAGAAGCGCCCCGGCAGCTTCCTCGCGCGCTCGGATCCGGACGACGTGGCCCGGGTCGAGGACCGCACCTTCATCTGCTCGCGCGACCCGGACGCGGCCGGGCCGAGCAACAATTGGGCCGACCCGGACGAGATGAAGCGGACTCTCACCGGCCTGTTCGACGGCTGCATGCGCGGCCGCACCATGTATGTCTGCCCGTTCAGCATGGGTCCGCTCGGCTCGCCGATCGCCCATATCGGCGTGCAGATCACCGATTCCGCTTACGCCGCGGTCAACATGCGCATCATGACCCGGATGGGCGACCAGGTGCTGGACGTCCTCGGCGACGACGGCGACTTCGTCCCGTGCCTGCATTCGGTGGGCGCGCCGTTGGCGCCCGGCCAGACCGACGTGCCGTGGCCGTGCAACGAGACCAAGTACATCGTCCATTTCCCGGAGGAGCGCACCATCTGGTCGTTCGGCTCCGGTTACGGCGGCAACGCGCTGCTCGGCAAGAAGTGCTTCGCATTGCGCATCGCCTCGGCCATGGCGCGTGACGAGGGCTGGCTTGCAGAGCACATGCTGATACTCGGCGTCGAGAGCCCCGAAGGCGAGAAGACTTACGTCGCCGGCGCCTTCCCGAGCGCCTGCGGCAAGACCAACCTTGCCATGCTGATCCCGCCCGAGGGGTTCGACGGCTGGAAGGTGACGACCGTCGGCGACGACATCGCCTGGATCAAGCCGGGGCCGGACGGCCGCCTGCGCGCCATCAACCCGGAGGCCGGGTATTTCGGCGTCGCGCCGGGGACATCCATGGCCTCCAACCCCAACGCGATGCGGATGCTGCGCCGCAACTGCATCTTCACCAACGTGGCGCTGACCGACGACGGTGACGTTTGGTGGGAAGGGATGGACGGGCCGCCGCCCGCGCACGCCATCGACTGGGAGGGTAACGACTGGACGCCCGACTGCGGGCGCCTCGCGGCGCATCCCAACGCCCGCTTCACGGCCCCGGCCAGCGAGTGCCCGAGTCTCGACCCCGACTGGGAGGACCCCGCGGGCGTGCCGAGCAGCGCCTTCGTGTTCGGCAGCCGGCTGAGCGAGACGTTCCCCCTGGTCTACCAGGCCTTCGACTGGTCGCACGGAGTCTACCTTGCCGCGACCATGGGCTCGGAGGCCACGGCCGCCGCCGTCGGCCAGGCGGCAATCCGCCGCGATCCGATGGCGATGCTGCCGTTCTGCGGCTACAACATGGCCGACTACTGGCAGCACTGGCTGGACATGGAACGCCGGGTGTCGGACCTGCCGCCGATCTTCCGGGTCAACTGGTTCCGCAAAGACGAAGACGGACGGTTCATCTGGCCCGGCTTCGGCGAGAACATGCGCGTGCTCAAATGGATCGTCGACCGCGTACACGGCCGCGCCGCCGCGGCGACGAGCCCGTTCGGCCTGATGCCCCGGCACGAGGACATCAATTGGACCGGCCTCCTCTTCCCGCGCGAGACCTTCCTTGACCTGACTTCGGTGGACCGCGCTGCGGGTCTCGCCGAGGCGGAGGATCAGCGCGAGCTGTTCGCGCAGTTCGAGGGGCATCTGCCGGCGGTGCTGGAGCAGCAGCGCGCGCGCCTGGTCGAGCGCCTGACCGATGCGCCGGACAACTGGCGCATTGCGGAGTAAGCCGGCGGTTGGTGTGCCAGGTCGGTCCGGTTGCGCGATGGAACGCCGGATTTGCCTTAATTGAGCCGGTTTTCATGCGTCGGGGGGTGCCGCCAGG
>JBFIFO010000188.1:0-6905 GCA_041602815.1 Alphaproteobacteria bacterium
ACCCCCTTCTCCGAGGAACACATGGTGCTGATCAGCGGCCGCGCCCTCGGCCTGAAGCCGTGGCGCCCGGTCCGGCTGGGCGAGCTGCCGCCGCTCCGGCTGGTGGTTCCGACCATGCGGCACGCGCTGCGCCGCAACATCGAGCGCAGCATTAAGACCAGCAGCGTGGCGCTGGAGCGGGTGCTCGAAATGGACGCCATGGAGGGCACCTTCGAGTTCATCAAGCGCACCGACTGGGCGACGATCCTGCCGCTCACCGCGGTGGTCAACGACCTCGAGTCTCAACAGCTCTGCCTAAACCCGATCGCGGAGCCGGCGATCAAGTCGGACTTCTACCTCGCGCACCTTACGCAGCGCCCGTACTCGGCCGCGACGCAAAGCTTCGTCGACGCCCTCAAGGATGCCGCCCGGGCCAGCGCGGACGCCTGGGAGTCGGTCGTTCTGCAGCATGCCGATCCCGCCTGAACCGTACGGCCGGCGCCAAACGATTTCCTGATATCGTTTATAAGAAAACATTATTTTCAAAAGAAAATTCGATCTGACATTGTTATGGCGCAGACAGCAGACGCGCTTTCGGCCCCCGCGCGGTTTCCAGGGCGCGCGCCGCAGAAGCCGCGCCCTGGATCCGGGGCACATGCCTCCCAGCCGCCGGGCGGCCATCGCAAAACAGGGAGGAATTCGCCATGACCGACGCCTATGGCAGGTCCTTTCCGTTCCAGGCAACGGACTGGATCGACGGGGTTAACATGGATCGGCTCCGCACCGGCCGACTCGCGAAGGCCAAGACGGAGCTGTTCGAGAAACGCGATTTCGGGGCGTTCCTGTCGCTCAACGAATGGAACACCCGCTACATCACCAGCACCTACACGCCGCAATGGACGACGCCGAGCTCGGGCCTCAGATACTCGCTTCTGGTCAAGGGCGACGACCAGCCGATCATCTACGAGCAGGGCGACATCGGCTACCACACGGAGCGGAATGCGCCCTGGCTGCCGCCCGGGAACGTCAAATGGGCGATCACCGGCATGGGCTGGATCGCCCGCTGCATGGGCGAGTCGGCGCATAAGGAGGGGGTGAAGAACTTCGTCGACCAGATTTGTGACGAGCTCAACCGAGCCGGCGTCGCAAAGGAGGTCCTCGCCCTCGACTTCGCCGACCCGATCATCACCGCCGCCTTCGAGGCCAGGGGCGTGAAGACATCGGGCGAGGGCTACATGGCCCTCCTGGATGCGCGCAAGCACAAGATGCCGGAGGAGGTGGACTGCCTCAAGAATACCTGCTCGATCGGCGATGCCATGTTCGACGCGCTGCTGCGCACGACGCGCCCCGGGATCAGCGAGCACGAGATCCTCGGCGAGGCGTTCAAGGCCTGCTACGCCAACGGCGGCGAGGTGCATTCCGGCGTGTTCTGCACCTCCGGCCCGTATTCCTGGCCGAACTTGAGGCACTGGACCGGCCGCCGCATCGCCCCGGGCGACGTCATCTACATGGACGTCTACAACACGTCCTGGAACGGCTACAAGACGTGCTACTACCGCACCTTCAGCATGGGCGAGCCTTCGAAGGCGACGGTCGAGGCCTACCAGCGCGCCTATGACTGGCTGTACGAGTCGATCAGCGTCATCAAGCCGGGCGTGACGTCCAGGGAGATCGCCGAGAAATGGCCGGCCGGCCCCGACGTCTGGGCCGATATCGGGGTGGTGAGCGAGCAGCAGACGGCGGGCAACAACTGGGCCCACGGCATCGGTCTGACGCTGTACGAGCCGCCGCTCGTCTGGCGCGGCTGCTCGCTCGAGCATCCGATGGTCATCGAGGAGGACATGTGCTTCGCCATCGAGACCCAGGAGGGCGACGGCGAGGGTCAGGGGGTGCGCATCGAGGAGGTGATCCACGTCACCAAGACGGGCGTCGAGATCCTCACCAAATGGCCGATCAAGGAGATCACCGTCATCCCGATGTGAACACGGTGGCCGCGGGAAAAATGAAGAGGACATCATGCCGATACACGACTATCTCTGCGAGTCCTGCGGCGCCGCGTTCGAGTTCCTGACCCTGCCCGGCGACGATGCGGTCGTCTGCGCCGCCTGCGGCTCGGACCGCGTCGCGCGCCAGGTCGTCTCGCGCATCGCGGTGCGCGGCGCCAGCCGGCTGCGCGGCCGGGTCGTCGACATGAGCTCGGGCGCCTGTCCGTGCAGCGGGCGTGGACACCGCCATTCGTAAGGTGCGCGGCCGTCGGCGCCCGCATTGAGCGCCCGATAACCTGTTTGTCGCCCCGGCGGAATATGCTAAAGAAAGCCGAGTGGACGCGCAGAACGTCCCTTCGCTGAGACGTCGCAACGACGTCCAAAACAAGAAACAGGGAGGATTCGACAATGCTTCGGATCAGGGTAACACGCATGCGCGCATGGGTGCTGACAGGCGTCCTTGCGATCTCGCTGGCCGCCGTGGCGGCCTATCCGTCGAGCGCGGGCGCCAGCTCGCATCCCATCAAGATCGGCTTCAGCATGACGCTGACCGGCGGGCTTGCCGGCAACGGCAAGGCGGCGCTACTGGCCATGGAGATCTGGCGCGAAGACATCAACAAGAAGGGCGGAATTCTCGGTCGGCCGGTCGAGTTCGTCTATTACGACGACGCCACCAACCCCGCGAACGTGCCCGGCATCTACACCAAGCTCTTGAACGTCGACAAGGTCGACCTCGTGGTGTCGAGCTACGGCACCAACCTGATCGCGCCGGCGATGCCGATCATCATGAAAAAGAAGCTGGTGTTCATGACGCTGTTCGGTCTCGCCGTGAACGACCGGTTCAACTACGACCGCTATTTCCAGATCATGCCCTCGGGGCCCGAGCCGAAGCGGGACTGGTCGCGCGGTTTCTTCCAGCTGGCCATGGCGCAGAGCCCGAAGCCGGCGACGATCGCGCTGCTCGCCACCGATTCCGAATTTTCCAAGAACGCGGTCGCGGGCGCGCGGGACAATGCGCTGGATGCCGGGCTGAAGGTCGTCTATGACGAAACCTTCAAGCCGGGCACGGCGGACTTCTCGCCGATCGTGCGCGCCATGCAGGCGACCAAGCCGGACCTTGTCTACGTCGGATGCTATCCGCCCGAGGCGGCGGGCATCGTCCGCGCCGCCAACGAGATCGGCCTCGAAGCCAAGATGTTCGGCGGCGGCATGGTCGGCCTGCAGTACGCGGCCCTCCTCACCTCGCTCGGCCCGCAGCTCAACGGCATGGTCAACTATGACTTCTGGGCGCCGGAGTCGACCCTGAACTTCCCGGGCATCAACGAGTTCCTGAAGAAGTATCAGGCCAAGGCCGCCGAGGCCGGCGTCGACCCGCTGGGCCATTACCTGCCGCCCTATGCCTACGCCTATCTCGAGATCCTCGCCCAGGCCGTCGAGGCGGTCGGCAGCCTCGACGACCACGGCAAGCTCGCCGAGCACATCCACAAGACGACGTTCAACACCGTGGTCGGGCCGGTCAGCTTCGCCGACAACGGCGAATGGGCGAAGAGCCGCGTGCTGATGGTGCAGTTCCAGAACATCAAGGACGGCAACATCGAGCAGTTCCACAAGCCCGGCAAGCGCGTCGTCCTGTATCCGGACGAGGTCAAGTCGGGCGAGTTCATCTACCCGTACGCCAACGCCAGATAAGCCGCGGCAAAACCGGCCGAAGGCAAACAGGACGGGGGACCCGCACGACCGTGTTCTCGATCGATCTTCTGTCGAACGCGCTCGTGGCGGGTCTCCTGCTGGGCGGGTTCTACGCGGCGGTGGCGCTCGGCCTGTCGATCGTCTTCGGCCAGCTCGACATCGTCAACATCGCGCATCCGGCCTTCGTCATCCTCGGCTCCTACGTCGTCTACATGACGAACTCCGCCCTCGGCTGGGATCCGGTGCTGGCCGGGGTGCTGTTCACGCCGCTGTTCTTCGCCCTCGGGGTGGTCGTCTATCGCATCTACTATTCCGGATTCGAGCGCACCGGACGCGAATCCCTCGCCGGCCTCGCCTTCTTCTTCGGGATCATGTTCATCCTCGAGGTGACCATCATCCTCATCTACGGCGTCGACTACCGGCTGGTCGACGCCGCCTATATCGGCCAGACGCTGCGCTTCGGCATCATCGACCTGCCGTACCGCATGCTGGTGCCGTTCCTTACCGCGATGGCGATGACGGCCGGCATCGCCCTCTACCTGTCGCGAACCTTCACCGGGCGCGCGATACTCGCCGTCTCGCAGGACCGGCTGGCGCTCGAGCTGATGGGCGCCAACCCGATCCGCATCAAATCGCTCGCCTTCGGCATCGGGCTGGCGACGGCGGCGATCGCCGGGGCGCTGCTGATCATCATCGGGCCGGTCGAGCCGTCCTTCGGCCGCGTCTACATCGGCCGCGTGTTCGCCATCGTCATCCTCGGCGGCATGGGCAGCATCAAGGGCACGCTGCTGGCGGCGCTGCTGATCGGCGTGTCGGAGAGCATGGTGCAGACCTTCGTCGGCCCGTCCTGGGCCGATGCGGTGGCCTTCAGCGTGCTGCTGCTGACCCTGGTGTTGCGGCCGCAGGGCCTGTTCGGGAGGCTGTGATGCGAGTTGCGTCCTTCTGGCCGGTCTCGGCAGTGCTCTTCGTCGGCGTGACGGCGGCGACGTTCTTCGTCAACGAATATTACGTCGTCGCCGGCTACATGGTCCTGCAGGGGCTGATCATGGCCACGGCCTGGAACATCCTGGGCGGCTTCACCGGCTACGTGAATTTCGGCAGCGCCGGCTTCTTCGCCCTCGGCGCCTACACCTCGGTCGTCCTGTACACCGCGATCGACCCGCCGCTCTGGGTCGTGATCCCCGCGGCGGCGATCGTCTGCGGGCTGCTCGGGCTCGGCGCGGGCTACCTGACGCTGCGGCTGCGTGGGGTCTATTTCGCCATCGCCACGCTGGCGCTGGCCATCGTGCTCGAGACGCTGATGGTCAACTGGGACTATGTCGGCGGTGCAACCGGCGCCTTCATCATCACCCCGGATGTCCCGCTCTTCGCGTCCTACAACGCCTTCCTGTTCGTCATCATGCTGGCCCTGGCGATCGGCTCGGTCGGGCTGGCCCGGTATCTGAACCATTCGCGCATCGGCCGCGGCCTCACAGCCATCCGCGACGACGAGGTCGCCGCCGAATGCGCCGGCGTGCCGACGCTGCGGCTGAAGCTCATCTCCACGACCATCATGGGCGCCATGATGGGGATCGCCGGCAGCCTGTATCCGTATTTCGTGACCTTCGTCGAGCCGCTATCGGCGTTCAACCTGATCGTCGCGGTGAACGCCATCGCCATGCCGATGATCGGCGGCACCTCGTCCTGGATCGGCCCGGTGATCGGCGCGCTGCTCCTGGGCTCGGTGCAGGAATGGACCAAGGTCAACATCTCCTCGGAGCTGAACCTTCTGATCGTCGGCGTGCTGCTGGTCGGTTTCGTCGCCCTGGCGCCGCGGGGCATCCTCGGGCTGGCGCAGGACTTCCGGGCGCGCTTGCGCGGGCCGCAGAAGAAGGAGCAGGGCGATGATGAGCCAGCCGCTGCTTGACGTCCAGGGCCTGTCCAAGCATTTCGGGGGCTTTACCGCGCTCGACAATGTCAGCCTCCATGTCGAGCCGGGCGAGCGGTTCGGCCTGATCGGGCCCAACGGCTCCGGCAAGACGACGATGATCAACTGCATCTCCGGGGCGCTGATCAACGAGGCCGGCAAGGTCGTCTTCCAGGGCCGTGACATCACCGGGCTGAAACCGCATCAGCGGACCCATCTGGGCATCGCCCGCAGCTTCCAGCTGCCGCGGCCCTTCGCCAGCATGACGGTGCTGGAGAATCTGTGCATCCCGCTGGAATACGCGACCGACAGCCGCACCACGATGGCCGAGCGCCGCGCGGAGGGAATGCAGATCCTCGAGCTGATCGGCCTCGCCGACAAGGCGGAGGAGCATTCCGGCGGCCTCACCCAGATCGACATGCGCAAGCTGGAGCTGGCCCGGGCGATGGCGGCCAAGCCGGACCTGCTGATCTCGGACGAGGCGATGGCCGGGCTGTCCGGCGCCGAGGTCAACGAGATCCTCGGCCGCCTGTTCACGCTCAACGAGCGCGGCGTCGGCGTCATCATGATCGAGCATGTCATGAAGGCGGTCATGCAGTTCTCGCAGCGCATCGTCGTGCTCGACGCGGGTAAGAAGATCGCCGAGGGCACGCCCGACGAGATCGTCAGCAACCCGTTGGTGGAGAAGGCTTACCTTGGCGAATAGAATCGTCGTCGAAAACGTCGCCGCCGGCTACGGCACGGTCCAGGTGCTGCATGGCGTCTCGGTCTCGGTGGAGCATGGCGAGACCGTCGTCCTGCTGGGCTCGAACGGCAACGGCAAGAGCACGCTGATCAACTGCATCATGGGCATCGTGCAGCCGAGCGCCGGTGCGATCTATCTCGAGGCGGACGGCGAGCGCTTCGACCTGATCGGCAAGTCGCCGGCGCAGATCGTCGACCTCGGCATCACCCTGGTGCCCGAGGGGCGACGCCTGTTCCCGGCCCTGACCGTGGAGGAGAACCTGATGCTCGGCGCCTTCCGCAAGGACGCGCGGGCGCGCATCGAGCAGAATCTGGAAACCTGCTTCGAGGCCTTCCCGCCGCTGCGCGAGCGCAAGGGCCAGCAGGCCGGCAGCATGAGCGGCGGCGAGCAGCAGATGCTGGCTGTCGGCCGCGCCCTGATGGCGGAGCCCCGGATCCTCTTGATCGACGAGCCGTCTGTCGGGCTGGCGCCGATCCTGGTCAGCCGCATGATCGCCAAGATCAAGGAGCTCAAGGAGAAACGCCAGCTGACGGTGATGATGGCCGAGCAGAATTTCAACCAGGCGATCAAGATCGCCGACCGCGGCTATATCATCGTGCAC
>JBFIFO010000189.1:0-6879 GCA_041602815.1 Alphaproteobacteria bacterium
CCGCGGCGATCGGCGCCGAGGCGTGCACCGCGTGGCTGATCGCGGTCACCAGGAACACCAGCGCCAGGGTGATCAGCACCTCGAGATTGTGCTCATCGATGGTCAGCATCGCGCGGTAGGCGATGAAGCCGCCGATCAGCCCGATGGCGGCGCCGCCGACCGTCTCGATCAGGAACAGCTCGACGATGTCGGCGACGCCGACCGCCTCGCCCGCCGCGCCGCCGGCGGCGATGGCAAGGAGGATGGTGAACACCACGACGCCAACGCCGTCGTTGAACAGGCTCTCGCCGGCGATCTTGGCCTCCAGCGTCTTCGGCACCTCGATCGTCTTGAGGATGCCGAGCACCGCCACCGGGTCGGTCGGCGAGATCAGCGCCCCGAACACGAGGCACCAGGCGAAGGGCAGCGGGATGCCGAGCCACGAGAGCATCAGCCAGGCGCCGGTGCCGACGATCGCGGTCGAGATCAGGACGCCGAGCGTCGCCATGCTGCCGATCGCCCAGCGCCGCGAGGCCAGCGCGTCGAGGTCGACGTGCAGGGCGCCGGCGAACAGCAGCAGGCTCAGCATCCCCTTCATCAGGGTGTCCGGCAGGTCGATCTCCGACAGCACCGCGGCGGCGGTCTCGCGCAGCCTCAGCGCCGGCACCGCGGCGTCGACGGCGATCGTGCCCAGCGCCGCGAACAGCGCGATGATGACGAGGCCGATGGTGTGCGGGAATTTCAGCCAGCGGTGGTTGACGTAGCCGAACACCGCCGACAGCGTCAGCAGCGCGGCCGCCAGATGGACGACGTCGACGATGCTCATGCGGTCCCCTTTTCCCCCGTGCCGGCGGCTGCCATGATACGGATTGCAGGGTCTACCTTAAAGGACTTCCGAGACACCGCCGATCTGAGCGCCGGGCTGGCTCCGGGGGCATGGCGACGGATCGCCGATCCGGCGCCCATGGCGGCGCGGCGAGACGAGGCCCGGTTCACGCCGCGGTCGTGGAACGACCCCATGCGTTAGGGTTTTCTGCGGGTTTCGGGGAGACATGTCGGGGCCACGCTCCGCCGAGCGCCGGGCTGGCCCCGGAAGGCGGGCGCGGATTTCAAATCCGCGCACGGTAGCGGCGCGAGGCCCCGGCCGTTCGCCAGTATCTTACGGCTCCTCTCCGCCACGCGGATGCGTGGCTCTATCGCGGGGGCGGCCATTATCATATGGCTACTCTCCACCATCCGCATGGCGCCACGGGCGCCGGATCGAAGATCCGCCGCCGTTCCCTGCCGCCATCCCGCCATGCGGATGCATAGCTCTATCGCAGGGCCGGCCACCGCCAAACGCTGCGGATTGAAATCCGCAGCGCCCTCCCAGGGCCAGCCCGGCGGCCGGCTGAGCGTGGCACGGGCCAATTCATTTGAAGGTAGACCCTGCAATCCGTAGAATGGAACATAACAGGAACATTCATTTCGGAAGGAGGCAGTCATGGACGGAACCGACAAGGACACCGGCGGCGGGATCCCGGCCGCCTTCGCGGCGGCGATGCCCGGCTGCCGGCCGGAGCTGGCGCAGCAGCTCGCCCTGCAGGTGGCGACGGCGCTTGGCGTCACCTTTGACGCGGCGAACGAGGCCGAGGACGCGGCAAAGCTTGCCGCGGCGCTGCAGGCGATGCAGGCGGCGGCCCCGCGCGATGCCCTCGAATCGATGCTGGCGGCGCAGATGGCCGCCGTCCACGGCGCCGCCATGCGGGCCCTGCGCCGCGCCCAGGAATGCGGCGGCTACCCCGAGATCGAGGCCCTCTACGCCCGCCAGGCGGCGCGGCTGATGCAGCTGTTCCTCAGGCAGAGCGAGGCGCTGGAGAAGCGGCGGCAGCAGGCGACGCAGCAGCCGGAGGCTTCGGCGGCCGAGGAGACCGCCACATCGAAAGCACAGCCGATCGCCGTTACCACCGGACGGCGGAAGGCCCCGCGCCGAACCAAGCGGCCATCGAAGGTAGCCAACGGCACCGCCGGCACCGCGCCCGACGGCCGGCACCACGGCCTGAACGGAGCGGCGCCACCATTGTGACGGGGCCGCGGCCGGGGCATATTCGAGCGGGCAGCCGAAATGGGCTACAGTGGGCCGCGCCGGCATCGGCGTTCGGCCCCGGCCCTGTCGGGCCAAAAGGTGCCGGAAGCGGCGCCGCCGGCGCCGGAACAACAGCGGGGGACGGAGCGGGATGGGAATCATGATCTCGGGTGTGTGGACGGACACCGAATCCAGGGAGGTTCGGAAGGACGGCCGGTTCGTGCGCAGCGATTCGGCGTTCCGCAGCTGGATTACCGCGGACGGCAGCGCCGGGCCGACCGGCACGGGCGGCTTTGCGGCCGAGAGCGGGCGCTACCACCTCTACGTGTCCTACGCCTGCCCGTGGGCGCACCGGGCGCTGATCTACCGCAGCGTCCTTGGGCTTAAGGAGGCGATCGGCGTCTCCGTCGTCCACCCGGTGAACCGGGTGAGCGGGTGGGAATTCGCGCCCTATCCCGGCGCGACCGAAGATACGGTCAACGGGGCCCGCTACCTCCATGAACTCTACGCGAAGGCGGACCCGGACTATTCCGGCAAGGTGACGGTGCCGGTGCTGTGGGATGCCGAGCGGTCGACGATCGTCAACAATGAATCCTCCGAGATCATCCGCATGCTCGGGCAGGCGTTCCGCCCCCTCGCCTCCCGCTGGGCCGAGTTCTATCCGGACGAGCTGAGGGACGAGATCGACGCGCTGAACGACTTCACCTACCGCAACGTCAACAACGCCGTGTACCGCAGTGGCTTCGCCCGCACCCAGGAGGCCTACGAGCAGGCCGTCGCGGCGCTGTTCGACGCCCTCGATACGCTGGAGGAGCGGCTGAACGGCCACCGCTACCTGCTCGGCGACCGCATCGTCGAGACCGACTGGCGCCTGTTCCCGACGCTGATCCGCTTCGATCCGGTCTACTACTTCCACTTCAAGTGCAGCCGCCGGCCGCTCAGCAGCTATCGCAACATCATGCGCTATACGCGCGACCTGCTGGACCACCCCGGCGTCCGCGAGACGGTCCACATGGACCACATCATCGACCACTATTACCGCGCCCACAAACGCATCAACCCGTTGGGTCTCATTCCCGTCGGCGCCCACGCGGCGCTGGACGGGCCGCCCTGGGCCGGGCCGGACCCGGGAGAGCCGGACGCGTGCTGACGCTCTATCACTACGACCGCTCGACCGCGGCGCAGCGGGTGCGGCTTCTCCTGGAGGAAAAGCAGCTGCCGTGGAAGAGCGTCATCGTCGATACGGCGCGCGGCGACGTCGACGCGCTGCCCGAGGACTTCCACCGCCTCAATCCCAAGGGGCTGATTCCGGTGGTCGTCAACAACGGCGCCGCCATCGCGGAATCGCTGGTGATCCTGGAATATCTCGAGGACGCCTTCCCGGAGCCGCCGTTGCGCCCGCAATCGCCGGAGGACCGCGCGCGGATGCGGCTGTGGATGCGCCGGATCGAGGACGGCGTGCACGTCGCCAGCCGGACGATCGGCGTCTGCATCGTCAACCGCCACATCTACGAGGCGAAGGGCAGCGCGAAGATCGACAGGTACTACGCCGAGATGCGGGATGAGGTGCGGCGCAGCAACGACCAGGTCAACATCGCCGGCGGGCTCGACTCGCCCCTTTTGCCCGACGCGGTGGCGACGTTCCGCGCCCTGTTCGAGGACATCGACGCGGCCCTCGCCGAGCGCCCGTGGCTCGCCGGGGAGACGTATTCGCTCGCCGACATCGCGCTCGTCGTCTACGTGCGGCGGATGGAGTCCTTCATGATGGCGCCGCTGTGGCGCGACCTCGCGCGGCTCAACGAGTGGTACGAGCGGATCCGCCAGCGTCCCGCCTGGGAGCGCGCCGTCGAGAGCTGGGGCGACGTCACGGCGGAGCAGCGCAAGACGCACGGCACGGCGGCGTTCCCGCGGATCGCCGAGATGTGGGGGTCATGAAGACCGGCCGCCGTCGCCCCTGGCGCTGCTGTCGCCGTGGGTATTGAGCAAGGTGTGATCGGGCGGATATAAGAAGCCCGACAGCCCCCGACGCGCTTCCGGCCGCCATTTTCAAATCGCCATCCGACGGGACCTCGACCATGCTCCGCACCGCCGCCTCGCTTTCCCGCCTCGGCACCGAGTCCGCGTTCGAGGTCCTCGCCCGGGCGCAGAAGCTGGCGGCCGCGGGCAAGGACATCATCAATCTCGGCATCGGCCAGCCGGACTTCCGCACGCCCGAGCATATCGTCGAGGCCGGCGTCAAGGCGCTGCGCGACGGCCACCACGGCTATACCCCCGCGAACGGCATCCCGGTGCTGCGCGAGGCCGTCGCGGCGGACCTGCACCGACGGCACGGGGTCGAGGTGGACCCCGACCACGTCGTCGTCGTGCCCGGCGGCAAGCCGACGATGTTCTTCTCCGTGCTGATGTTCGGCGAGCCGGGGGCCGAGATCATGTATCCCAACCCGGGCTTTCCGATCTACGAGTCGATCATCAACTATTCCGGCGCCAGGGCCGTGCCGATCGCGCTCGAGGAAGCGAACGGCTTCGCGTTTTCCGCCGAGGCGGTGCTCGCGCAGATTACGCCGAACACAAGGTTGATCATCATCAACAGCCCGGCCAACCCCACCGGGGGCGTGACGCCCAGGGCGGAGATCGACCGCCTGGTCGAGGGGCTGCTCGCGCATCCGCACGTCGCCGTGCTGTCGGACGAGATCTACAGCCAGATGCTGTACGAGGGGCGCGAGCACGTCAGCCTCTTGCAGTATCCGGAAATCCGCGACCGGCTGATCCTGCTCGACGGCTGGTCCAAGACCTATGCCATGACCGGCTGGCGGCTCGGCTTCGCGGTGTGGCCGGAACAGCTCGTGGACGCCGCGGTCCGCCTGTGCATCAACGACCATTCCTGCGTCAACGCGGCAACGCAGCACGCCGGCGTGGCGGCGCTGACCGGGCCGCAGGACGCGGTCGCCGAGATGGTCGCCGCGTTCGACGCGCGGCGCCGCGTCATCGTGGCGGAACTCAACCAGATCCCCGGCTTTACCTGCGTCGAGCCGGGCGGTGCCTTCTACGCCTTTCCCAACATCACCGGCACCGGACTGACCGCCCGCGCGGCGCAGGACCGCCTCCTTGCCAAGGCCGGCGTCGCCACCGTCGCCGGCACCAGCTTCGGCGCCTGGGGCGAGGGCTACCTGCGCTTCTCCTATGCCAGCAGCATCGAGAATATCCGCGAGGCGATCCGGCGGATCAAGGCGTGTCTGTAGGCGGCGTGACGGGGCCGAGCGACCTCCTGCTTCGAGACGGCGCGCTTTTCGCGGCTCGCACGCGCCGCCTGCCGGCGGCTGCTCGACGCGCGCGCGCCCTCAGCGTGGAGGCCTTTGCGCGAATCCCCGAGTCGTCATTGCGAGGAGGCCGAAGGTCGACGCGGCAATCCGGAATGCCGCGGCAGCGAGCCTGTTCCGGATCGCCGCGGCTGCTGCGCAGCCTCGCGATGACAAGATCCGTCTCCATACAGAAATCTCCGGCATGAAGCGGTGCCGCTGCCGCAAGAGCGATTGCCAGCCGTATACGCAGCCGAGATTTGCCGCTATGCTTGCCGCGCTGCCCGGATTTGCGGCAGGCGTATTGCCTGTTTTTTGGGCAAATGCCGTGAAATCAGGCAGAACACTGCGCCCACGCCGATCGGCAGAGTCCGCCTAATCGTTTGACATCCAACGATTTTTCCCGCCCTCGCGATGTGGCACAGCGTGTGCAATAGCCAACGCCGATACCGCGCAGCCGTGCCGGGTGCGCGGCCTTGCCAATGAGACGAAGTGTGCCATGAAGAAGATCGAAGCGATCATCAAGCCGTTCAAGCTCGATGAGGTGAAGGAAGCGCTGCACGAGGTCGGCATCCAGGGCATCACGGTGACCGAGGCCAAGGGCTTCGGCCGCCAGAAGGGCCATACGGAACTCTACCGCGGTGCCGAGTATGTCGTCGACTTCCTGCCCAAGGTGAAGATCGAGGTGGTGGTCGACGACGCGCTGGCCGAACGCGCCGTCGAGGCCATCACCGAGGCCGCCCGCACCGGGCGCATCGGCGACGGCAAGATTTTCGTATCCGCCGTCGAGGAAGCGATCCGCATCCGAACCGGCGAGCGCGGCAGCGACGCCGTGTGATTCACTCCCTCCCGCCCCACGCGTTGCCGGGGCGGACACACCATGAACCGACCTGAAGACGGGGAAAAACAAGCATGACCAAGAAAGTTCTCGAAATGATCAAGGAAAACGACGTCCAGTACGTCGATTTCCGGTTCACCGATCCGCGCGGCAAGTGGCAGCACATCTCGCAGCACGTCTCCACCGTGGACGAGGATCTGCTGACCGAGGGAATCATGTTCGATGGCTCCTCCATCGAGGGCTGGAAGGACATCAGCGAATCCGACATGAACCTCGTGCCCGAGCTCGCCAGCGCGGTGATGGATCCGTTCGCGGCCCAGCCGACGCTGGTGATGTTCTGCGACGTCATCGAGCCGTCGACCGGCCAGCCCTACAGCCGCGACCCGCGCTCGACGGCCAAGCGCGCCGAGGCCTACGTAAAGTCGGGCGGGTTCGGCGACACCGCCTATTTCGGGCCGGAGGCCGAGTTCTTCGTGTTCGACGACGTCCGCTTCGAGGCGACGATGAACCGCTGCGCCTACGAGATCGACTCCGACGAGGGGCCGTACACCAGCGGCAAGGCCTACGAGGAGGGCAACTGGGGCCACCGGCCGCGCGTCAAGGGCGGCTACTTCCCGGTGCCGCCGGTCGATTCCGCGCAGGACCTGCGCTCCGAGATGGTCAGCACCATGATGGACATGGGGCTCAACATGGAGAAGCAC
>JBFIFO010000190.1:0-6856 GCA_041602815.1 Alphaproteobacteria bacterium
GAGGGGGTGAGAAGTCCCGGCACACCATGGAGCGGATGAAGCAGATCCTTCAGGATGTCGAAAAGAGCGGCATCCAGGTGGTCAATTTCGGCGAGCAACTCGGTCGCATCGGCAAGATCGTCGAGGTCATCAACGGCATCGCCCAGAAGACCAACCTGCTGGCGCTCAACGCGACCATCGAGGCGGCGCGCGCCGGCGAGGCCGGCAAGGGCTTCGCGGTGGTCGCCCAGGAGGTCAAGAACCTCGCCAACCAGACCGCCAGGGCGACCGAGGAGATCTCCAAGCAGATCGCCTCGGTGCAGGAGGAGACGACCGGCGCGGTCGATGCGATCGAGAAGATCCGCTCTGTCATTGGCGAGATCAACGATATCTCGACGACGATTTCGTCTGCCGTCGAGGAGCAGGGCTCCTCGACCCAGGAGATCGCCCGCAGCGTCCAGCAGGCAGCCAAGGGGACACAGGACGTCAACTCGACCATCGAATCCGTCAACAGGGCGGCCGACGAGACCGGCGCAGCGGCCAGTCAGGTGCTCAATGCGGCCCAGTCGATGACCCGTCAGGCGGAAAGTTTGCGCGCAGAAGTCGAACGCTTCCTCGGCCAGGTACGTGCTGGTTGACGGGGTGCGGCACCGTCCGGATTCCGGCCTCGATCACACAGTTCGCGCGGAAGCCTCTCGACGGGCCGTCCCGCCCCCTCAGATCGCCGGCCGCCTCTCCGCCCACGGCCGCACCGCCTCCAGCGCCGCGCCGATGCGCAGGGCGAGCGGGTCGTCGAAGCGGTTGGTGACGATCTGCAGGCCGACCGGCAGGCCGTCCCCGGTGAACCCGGCCGGCACCGACAGTGCCGGGCACTGGCCGACGCTGTTGAATGGGCAGGTCAGGTCGAGCCCGCGATAGCGGCCGTCATCGTCGATCCAGTCGTAGTCGGCGTCGCTGCCGTCGGCGGCCGGCGCCGGCAGCGCCATGGTCGGGCACAGCAGCGCGTCGTGCTCGTGGAACACGTCGGCGAGCCGCAGCCACTGCTCGGTGCGGGCGATCTCGAGCCGCTTGAACGAGACCGCGTCCATCTTCAGGCCGGCCTCGAGAAGCGCTACCACATTCGGGTCCAGCTGTTCGCGGTGGGTCTCCAGCTTGTCGGCGAAGAACGCAGCGAGGTAGACCTCCCAGTAGCGCAGCCAGTCCAGCGTCGCCTGTTTCGTCCAGCCGAGCTCGATCTCCTCGACGGTGGCGCCGGCTTCCACGAGTGCGGTCGCCGCCTCGCGCACGCAGACTTCGACCTCGGGGGCGATCGCCATGTAGCCGAGGTCGATCGACAGGGCGAGGCGCAGCCCCTTGACGTCGGCGCGCGGCGGCACCTCGAAGGCGATCGCGGGCGACAGCGACAGGATGTCCCGGTCCGCCGGCCCCGAGGCGACCGACAGGAACAGCGCGGCGTCGCCCATGGTGCGGGTCAGCGGGCCGAAATGCGAGATCGTGTCGAACACCGTCGGCAGGATGTCCATCGGGATACGGCCCAGGCTCGGCTTCATGCCGACGATGCCGCTGAACGAGGCGGGGATGCGCACCGAGCCGCCCATGTCGGTGCCCTCGGCCAGCGGCACGCAGCCCGCGGCGACCGCCGCGGCGGAGCCGCCGGACGAGCCGCCGGGAGTCTTCGCGGTGTTCCAGGGATTGCGTGTAATTCCCCATAACGGGCTGTTCGTGAAGCTGGAATGCGCGAATTCCGGCGTCGTCGTCTTGCCGACCATGATCGCGCCGGCATCGCGCAGCCGCTCGACGATCAGCGCGTCGTGATTGGGTATCCAGTTCTCGAACGCGAACGATCCGAGGGTCGTGCGCTTGCCCCGCGTCGGCGTGAAGTCCTTGATGGCGACCGGCACGCCGTGCAGCGGGCCCAGCGCCTCGCCCCGCATGACGGCAGCCTCGGCGCCCCGCGCCAGCTCCAGCGCTTCCTCCGGAAATACGAAACAGAAGCAGTTAAGGATCGGATTGACCGCCTCGATACGCTGCAGGCTGTTCGCAACGACGTCGACGGGGGATATGTCCTTGCGCCGGATCCGCGCTGCCAGCTCCGTCGCCGGCGCGTAGCAAAGCTCGAGGTCGGCCACGATTCACTCCCGGAATGCCACGGTCAGATATTGGATAGGCCGCGTGCCGCGGGTCAAGCCGGCAATCCGCCGCCGCGGCCGGATCAGCTCAACAGGTAGTAATACTCGCCGAGTGCACCGAGGCTGACCACGCCGCATGTCAGCATCGCCTTCTGCAGGATGGGATGCAAGGAGGCGGGCGATTCCGCGGCCGGCTTGCCCGCCCGACGGCCGGCGCCCAGGGCTGCGCCGAGCAGCGCCAGCGCAACGCCGATGGCCGCGGCATCGGTGGCGCGAAAGGCGAATCCGCCGATGGCGACCGCGATCCCGAGGTTTTCGAAGATCGCGGGCAGGTCCGGCAGGTCGGGCCGCCGCCGTTCGACGATCGCCTGGACAACGGGCACGACGCAGAGAATGGCCACCGCGGTCAGGAACAGCGCCATGCTTGCGGTGACGATAAGGCCGGTGATTTTCGCCGACAGGGTGATCATGAGCGGTCGTCCTTTCCGGCCGGCCGGCCGATTCGGGTTTTCTTGAGGAATGCGCCCCCGATTATCCGTTGGGCACCATCGGCTCCGGGCCAGATGTCGCCGAATCGCGCGATTTCTGCAATTGCGCCGTCCCCGGCGACACCGGTGCGTTCGGCGGCATGCTGCCTGCGGGCCCAGCCGGCGATTCGGCCAAGCACAGCCGGCGAGGCCATGCGGTGCTCGTTCTCGATCTGCGAAAGGTAGGCCGCCGAGATCCCGATCTCCTCGGCCAGTCGCGACTGCGGAATGTTGTGGTTGGTGCGCAGGGCGCGGATGACCGAACCGCGATGCAACTCCGCCAGCTTGGACGCCGTCTGCGCGCGCCGGTGGCTTTCTCGAAGCTGCGCGGCGGCCGCGTCACCTTCACCGAACGCTGCGGGCCCGTCCAGGACGATGGTCCCGGACAGCCAGGACGCGACCCATCCCCTGGCGTGCGCACCGCGATCCGCATCGATTCCGGTGGGCCATGCCACCGGCCCCAACAGCCCGTACATCTTCAGCAAGTGGACCGCCCGTGCCAGCCGCTGGCGCATGCGGGCTCCCCAGCCGCCACCGCGGCGCTCACGTTGCGGCAGTTCGCCAACTTCGGCGAGCAGGTCGCAGACCCGGAGATGCAGGGGTCCCGCGCGTTGCGGGCGGCCCCAGACCAGGGCCAGCTTGACGGCCAGTTTCTTCGCCAGAACCGCGCTGCCCCTGTTGGCGCGATGATCGAATTGCAGTATTCGGCGCGGCAACACCGCAAGCGGCGCGGCAACCTCGGTGTACGCCAATTCGCCGGCCCACCGGCCGGGACGGATGACCCAGGCGACCTCGCGCCTGCGGCTGCGTCCGGCACGGCGGAAATCGGCGGGCAGCGATCCGGCGATCTCGAACAACCGGTCGACGCCGGCGCGCGCGGCCGAGGCACGTGCGCGCACCTCGAACCGCAGCGCCTGGAGGCGCAGGAGCTCCCTGTCGACGCGCGCGCGCAACGCGGCGCCTTCGGCGCCCCACTGTTCCAGTCCCTTGTCGCGCAGGATCGCACGCGCCGTAACCGTAACGGTATCGCCTGGCGCCACCCGCGATGTGCCACCATCCGCCCGGACGCACAGACGGGCGAGAACGGCCAGAAGAACGTCGATCGTGAGCGGCGATATGTCCTCGACACACACCCACTGCTGGACCAGGTTCGGGTGTCGCTCGCCGGCGGCGGTGGCGGCGGGATCGAGCGAGACGACGATCTCGTCGCCGGCGACACCGACATGCCGGTATGCCGGCCGGCCGGCTTCGTCCCCGCGCCAGCCACCGGACAGCGAACGAGCTTGGCTGCCCCCATGGAAAAGCGCCGCAATTCCGGCTTCTATGAGTGGATTGTCGGGGATGCTGCCCCGGTCATCGGGAAAGGCGTCCACCCCCGCACGGGAACGCGCGGTTCCCAAACAGCCACCGTTCATGCAAGACTCCCCTGTCGCACTTTGCGAAGCGCCCGGCGGGTTGGTACCCTGACAGTGCAACAGCCGAACGCCCCGATGTTCTTCCTTGGCGTGCCGCACGGACCCTATTGCGGTCCGTCGGTGTCACGCGCACTTTGCCGCGCCTCGATTCTGTCTCCCTGCGAGTGTCGTTCGTGCCTTTCCCTCGTGGCGCGACGACGCGTGAAAACGCCTGATCCAGACCTCGACCATAAAACATAAGCGTATTTTTTTCAATAGTTTATCAAATTTTAGAGACTTGTCCGGATTCGCGCTCGGCCGATTCGTCTGGCGCCTTATTGTGGTGCGCCGGGAGCGCCGAGGGCCGGCGCAACTGTCCGCGCACGGGGCGGATACCGACCCTACATCCGCGCGTGCCAGCACCGGTTGACACCGCGTTTCCCGCGCCCCGGCGCCATGCCGCGCCGGCCCCGCCAAACCGCACGGCTTGCGATCCCGATTCCACCGCAAGGCGATTGAAAATTACCGAAATCTTGTAATTTTCTTAACAAAACTCTCCGTGTAACGGTCTGGAATAAAACAATCTTAAGATCGTTTTAACTCTGTAGGCATCGTGGTATAAAGGTTGACTGCGAACAGCACGGTATCGCCTGTCTTCAACCGGCACGCCGCCGCCCTGGCACGGAATTTGCGCCGCAGCGGCAAGCGCGAACAATAACGAGGGACATGGACTTGACGAGGCTCGTAACCGTTGTAAAGGCCAGCATCGCCGACGAATCGGGAGCGACGATGGTGGAGTATGCGATTCTGGGTGGGCTGAGCGCATCGCTCCTGGTGCTCGCTGTCCTGGGTGTATCGGATCTGCTGGCGGATGCCTGGGCGTATCTCGCCGCCACGATTCTGGGCGAGACACCGTTCGCGACCTGATCGTCGCGCCGAACACGCCAGAGCAACGCGCGAAATGCGCGGCCAATGACACGTCCGTTGCGAATCCCGGCGCTGGCGCATCGCGCCGGATTGAAACGGACAGCGGGATAGGGTGGCGGGGCCCGGCGCCCCCCGCCCTATCCCGTTCTACCACCGCGGCCCCCCGCAGCTGATATTGTCTTGCGGCCCCCGCCGGGGCCGATTGCCGCGTTGACTTGACGGCGCAACAATGTTCGACTCGACGCCGGCCCGAAGTTGCCCGCCAGCAGGAACCGACGCCGCGGAGGACGCAATATGGAGGAATTTGAAGACGTGCGGGCGGCCTGCGAAGGTCTCTCCACCGAAGCGCTGCTGCGCTATCTGATCACCGAGCGGTTTGCCGGCACGACCGTCGTCACCGCGTCGCTGCGGGCGCCCAGCATCGTCGTCCTGAAGTTGATTGCCGACATCGACCCGGCGACGCCGATCGTGTTCTGCCGTCCCGGCGAGCTGTTCGAGGAAAGCGAGAAATACCGCCAGGAAATCGTCGCCCATCTCGGGCTCAAAAGCATCTCGGTCACCGAGGGGGCGAAGTCCGGGGTCCTGCCCGATGCGGCGGACCATTACGAGCGCATGTGGGCCGAGTACAAGGGCGGCCTCGGCCATGTCCACGAACTCGTCCACCTCAACGAGATCATGGTGCATTACGACTGCTGGATCAGCGCGGTCTATCACCTGCCGGCGCCGCAGACGGCCCTGCGCGTGGACGTCGAGGGACGGCTGATCCGGGTCAACCCGTTGATCGACTGGACGCCACGCGACATCCGCGCCTACATGCGCGAGCACGGGCTGCCGTTCCATCCGCGGGCAAGGAAACGCGTCGACGCGCGGGCGGCGGAGGATACGCCCTGCCCGCCCACCTACCATTTCTGAGCGGTCAGGACAACGTAGCGGCCACCGGCCGGCGCAACCCGAAGAATTCCGGATGTCGCCCTAGCCGGCGCCGAACTCCTCGCGGCGGGCGGCGATGGCCTCCTTGAGCACCGATTCCTTCATGCTGATCGTCGGCTCGCCGAAGATCACGTTCTTCAGCCAGTCGAAGCCGAGCGTCAGCAGGACGGCATCGTTGGATTTCAGCACCTCGGCCGTCTGTTTCTCGATCTCGTAGATCTCGAGGAACCGGGTCTCGAAGACGAAGCGGCGGAAGGCATCGACGTCGGTCGAGACCATGTAGAACATGCCCTGGGTCCTCGGCGCGATCGCGCGGCCCTGCGGCCCGCCGATCGAGGCCCAGGACGACGCCTTCATCAGGATATCGATCCAGCCCGCGTTGACCTGGTCGTATTCGTCGCTGCCCTGCTCCTTGTGGAACTGCGACACCGACTGCAGCTTGCTCTCCTCGTGCCCCTTGCAGTGGTTCTCCTTGACGAGGAAATTGAAATTGTCCTTGCCCTCCTGCCCCTTCAGCTTGATCGCCGCGAGGCCGAGCGGGTAGTAGCGGCAGGTGACCGGTCGGTCCTCGTAGACCGTGCAGCCGGCCTCGTCCTCGACGAAGGGGCAGGGGCCGGCGCCGTCGTCGCCGTTCATGCGCAGCTTGGCGACCGGCAGGCCGGCCTTTTCCCATTGCGCCTGATAGCAGTAGCGGTCGAGGAACTCGATGGGGCGGATGCCGAAACGGCGGCTCAGCCGCAGCATGTCCATCGGCGTGACGATGACGTCCGCGCCGTGGCAGCACTTGTTCCAGCAGGAAATCCCCTTGTGGCAGGAGAAGGCGAACATGTCGCCCGGCTTGAGCTGCACCGGCAGCACCGGGTTGCCGTCCTGGCCGCGGACCCCGTCGAAGATGTCGAGGCGCTCTTCGCCCTCGCGGCGGCGTCGCGCCTGCTCGACGGTGGCGCTGGGCTCATGCTCGGGCGCCACC
>JBFIFO010000191.1:0-6851 GCA_041602815.1 Alphaproteobacteria bacterium
ATTTCAGTTCAAAATACCGTGGGCGGCTTCGCGCCGCTCACAGTCCTTCGATTCGCCGCCACGGGGCGACATAGGCCTCCAGCCATCGGGTCGCCTGGATCAGCGACAGCGATACGACCACCAGCAGGAACAGCACCGCATACATCAGTGACGAATTGAACGTATCGGCGGCGCGATTGACCAGATATCCCATTCCGTTCGAGCCGCCGAAGATCTCGGCGATGACGACGCCGATCAGGCCGCGCCCGATACCCTGCTGGATGCCGGCGATGATGAAGGGAAGCGTGTAGGGCATCACCACCTTGAAATAGAGCTCGCGCCGATTGGCGCCGAAGACTTTGGCCGCCGCGAGCAGCGATTTTTCCGTCGTCTTCACCCCGGCCCAGGCGTTGATGATGATCGGAAACACGGCGGACAGCACGATGATCGTGATCTGCATCTTGATCGTGAAGCCGAGGAACAGGATGAACAGCGGCACCAGCGCGATGCGCGGCAGCGACGCGAGCGCCCAGACATAAGGGCTGAGGATCTTCTCGACATATTTGTTGCCGCCCATCAAAAGGCCGGCCGGAATGCCGATGACGCAGGCAATCAGCAGCCCGATGCCGAGATTGGTCAGGCTGTAGAGCAGATGGTCGCGGATGCTGCCGGAGATGACCGCGCCCGGCGGCGCCGACGTGGTGAGCCCTTCCCACAGCGCCGCGAACATGCTGCTGGCTTTCGGCAGGAACAGCGGACTGACCGCGCCGGAGCGGGCGAACAGCTCCCAGAGGATGAAGAAGATGGTCAGGTTGGCCACCGTGACGAGCCGGGGGCTGTACCGCTCCCATACTTCACCGGCCGTCCATTTCGTGTCCTGGATGCGGTCGGGCTCGGTGGCCTCGATGGCCGGGGTCGCGTCGGTGGCCGAAGCGGTTGGCGTGGCCGCAGTCGCCTCGCCATCGCCGATCGTGTTCATGTTCACTCTCCGTATGCGCTCTGAAACACTTCGCCCTTTACCAGCTGCCAGATGTGGTCGCGCAGGTCGCTGTAAGCGGGCAGCGACTTCACGTCGTGCTCGAAGCGCGGGCGTGGCAGGTCGACGTCGACGATCTCCTTGATCCGCCCGGGCCGGTACGAAATCACGACGACCCGGTCGGCCAGCGTGATCGCCTCGTCTATCGAGTGGGTGATGAAGACGACGGTCTGGCCGGTCTTGGCGACGAAACGCTCGAGCTCGCCCTGCATCGCCTCGCGCGTCATCGCGTCGATCGCCGCGAACGGCTCGTCGGCCAGCAGGATGTCCGGCTCGGAGACCAGCGCCCGGGCGATGCCGACGCGCTGCTTCATGCCGCCGGACAGCTCGTAGGGGAATGATTTTTCGAACCCGTTCAGGTCGACGAGGTCGATGTACCGGCGCACCCGCTCATCCATCTCCTTGCGCGAGATGCCGAGATCCTGAAACTCGAACGGCATGCGGATGTTGGATTCCACCGTCCGCCACGGCATCAGCGCGTAGTCCTGGAACACCATGGCGCGGTCCGGGCCTGGTCCGGTGACCGGCTTGCCGTTGACCTCGATGGTGCCCTCCCAGGGCTCGACGAGTCCGGCGATCGCGTTGATGAAGGTCGTCTTGCCGCAGCCCGAGGGCCCGACGAGGACGACGAACTCGCCGGCATCGACGGTCAGGCTGATGTCGTGCAGCGCGGTCAGCATCTTGCGCTCGCGGTGCAGCTTGTAGCCGACGGTCAGGTTCCGGGAGGCGATGACCGGCACCGCGGCATCGGGCGACGGCGCGGACGACGGCTCTGACGCCGCGTCGCGGCGCCCGGTTACGGCTCGGCTCATGGACTCTTGTCGTCCTCCCACAGACCTTCTTGGTTGGCTCGCACCTTCTGCGGTGCCTGTGTTCTTTTCATGGGTGGAGCATAACCGGCGGGCGCCCGCCATCGAGACGACTGGTCCCGCCACTCGGCCTTATCCCTCCCAAATTCCTATCTTATCGTGTTTTCCGGCTTTGAGAAGAGCGGTTGAAATTCCGCGGGCCTACCCCTGTCAAAGCGCAGGGTGTCGGACTATAGTGCTGCGTCTGCACCATATCTTTGCCGGATTGAGAGGACACCACGATGAAGACGCTGAAACTCGTGTTCGCCGGGCTCGTGGCCTGGACCGTTGGCGCAGCGGCATGGGCGCAGGTTCAGGGCGGCGAGAGCGGCGGTTACGGCTACGGCCATCACCCGCACATGTGGGGCGGCGAGTGGGGCTGGGGTGGCATGTTCCTCGGGCCGGTCTTCGGTATCCTGTTCATCGCCGTCATCGCTGTCGCCATCGTCCTCGTGGTGCGCGCGCTCGGCGGCGGTGCGGCGCCCCGCGGCGGCCGGTCCGCCCTCGACATCCTTGATGAGCGCTTCGCCCGCGGCGACATCGATCGCGAGGAATACGAGGAGCGAAAGCGGGTCTTGCGCGGCGGCTGACACGCGCGCCGCATTTTGAGACTGCATCCCCAGCGGAAACCGCACGGCCTTCGGAAAACGCCCGGCTGACGGCGCTTGGCATTATTCTTGCTTAAAATCCCGCGCTTTCGGCGCGGCAGTCGAATACTTCCCGCCGCCGGTTATCGTTGGCCGAATCGCCGGCCGCTTCAGCCCGGCCGCGGACGGCCGGAAAGAATATTGGAGGTTTGTTTTATGATTCGATTCATCACCCGAATACTCATCGGCGTCCTTCTTGCTGCGCCGTTCCTTCCCGTGTCGGTTTCGACCGCGCAGGCACAGGACGGCGTCACCCTCGTTATCGGACGGATCACCGATTCGCCCGACAAGCACTACAAGCGGATGACGCAGATGGCCGAATACCTCGCCGCCGAGCTGGCCGACTTCGGCGTCGGCGGCGTCGACGTGCTGATCACGGCGACCGAGGAAGAGATGGCCGAGGCGCTGCGGCGCGGTCGCGTCGACATCCTGTCGGAGACGCCGTTCCTGGCGCTCGAGTTGCAGGAAGAGGGCGTGGTCGACATCCTGATGCGCGAATGGAAGAAGGGCGTGCCCGAGTATCACAGCGTCATCGTGGTGCACAAGGACAGCCCGGTGCAGAGCCTGGCCGACCTTGCCGGCCGGCGCGTCTCGTTTGAGGATGCCGGCTCGACCTCCGGCTACCTGCTGCCGCGCGCGGCGCTGGAGGATGCCGGTCTGGCCCTGATCGAGATCGCCAATCCGAACAGGCCGGTTCCGGCGGGCCGGGTCGGCTATCGTTTCTCGGGCAGCGAATCGAAGGTCGCCGCCGCGGTCGCCGACGGTACGGCGGACGCCGGCGCCTACAGCAACCTCGACTGGGACGACGAGGAGTCGACCCCGCCGGAGGTCAAGGCCCGGCTGCGGATTCTCCATGAGACCAAGCCGGTGATCCGCTCGACGCTGATGGTACGGCGCTCGATCCCGGACGAGATCAAGGTGCGCCTCGCCGAGGTACTGGAAGCGATGCACGAGTCCGAGGACGGCCGCGCGGCGATGAAGAAGTACGCCAAAGTCGCCAAATACGACCGGATCGAGGGCGACGCCCTGCGCGGGCTGGAAGAGGCCCGGCGGATCTGGCTGCGCGTGAGCGGACGCCAGAGCTGACGCGGCATTTCGACCTCTGACGGTCGATCGAGGGCCCCTCGCGACAGCGCCGGACATCGCGTCAGGCCGCGGCGAGGGGCCGTCCGTCCGGGACGGCGCGGCCCGGATTCCCGCGCGCACAGTCGCGGGACGCGCACCAACGGTTCATTATCCTTGCCTTTTTCGCCGCAACGGCCCATATAACTGTTACCGACCCAACCGCAAATCCCATTGGATAACGGTGCGCTGAGAGGCGCTCGCGATGAACACGCGGCGCGCTCGGGCCGGGTTGGCGGCGTGGAACGGCATGTCCGGATCGCGCCGCGGGGTGGCGACATCCCGCTGTGAGCCCCAGAGATTCATGGCAAGCACTATTGTACGTATGACTGAAAAAACATCGCAGGCGGCATCGGTGGCGCCGGCACCCGACGACGAAGACATCGCCGAAGCGGCGGCGCGGCTGAGCGCCAAATGGGCCAGCGAGCGCCCGGTGAACGGAAATCAACGCGGGGCCGAGAACGGGCAGATCATCCAGACCCTGGAAAAAGGTCGTGCCCACATGGTGACCGTGCAGGTCAAACGGCCGCGCCGCGGCGTGCGCTGATCCGGCACATTCGCCAGCGGGGGACCTTCCCCCGGATTAGGAAGACGGCAATGAAACGGAAGGACGATTATGCTTGAGTCAAGACAGCCGGACGAGTTGGTGAGCGAGGAGTCCGGGTCGTACGAAGCGGCCACACATCAGGAGAAGATCCGCCGGTGCCTGTGCTGCGGCGAGGACTTCAACAGTTCCTGGGCGGGTGAGCGCGTGTGCAAGAAGTGCCGCTCCAGTGCGCGCTGGCGGCAAGGCTACGAATAGGCGGAGCTCCGGGCGCGCAGCCGCAACGCACGTGGCAAATCGTCCATTCGCAGGGTGAACAACGCCGAGGCCAGGGAGGTCAGTCGAGATCCTCGGCGGTGACCTCCGCCTTGAGGCCGGCCGCTTCGGCGGCCGGGAAGTTCAGCTCTACCTTCACACCGTTCGGGTCGGTCAGGAACAGCTGATACAGGTTCTGGTCGGTGATCTGGCGCTTCCGGTACGAGATGCCGCGCGCATCGAGCGCCGCCATCATCTCGCGCAGGCCGGTGGCATGGAAGGCGATGTGATCGACCACGCCGCTGCCGTAGGTGGCCTCGGATTCCTGGCCAAGATAGCGCTTGCGGTTGGCGGTCGTCGCCTTGCCGCCGGTGGTGATGTGAAGGACGTCGCGGCCGTTCAGGTACAGCCAGTACACCGGCACGCGGAAATCGGGGTGCGGGCCGACCTCCAACCCCAGGACGTCGACCCACCAGTCCTTTGTGCCCTCCAGGTCCGCAGTCTGAATCAGCACGTGCTGCAAATGGTCGAGCGGCATGGCGCGCCGGTCTCCTTCCCCGATCACGGTAACGGGCGCGCAGCATACCCGGAACAGCGCGCCGGTCCAGCGGAATCGGCTCGATTCCAGGATTCCCGGGAATCCCGCCGTATCGCCGGCTATTTCGGCGCGATCCAGGGCTTCCTGCGGTATTCCTCGTACTGACGCGTATTGTACCGGCGCTCTTCGCGGTCGCGCTCCTGCCAGTCGAATTCCTCCCGCAACCGGCCCGACGGGGGCTGCGGTTGCGGGCCCGGCTGCGGGCGTCCCTGTGGCGGCGGGCCCGGCTGCGGCTGCGGTGGCGGATACCTCCTGCGGTGCTCATCGTGTCGCCTGTACGGATATTCGTCATGAATCCGTACCACCACCCGATAGCGGGGGTGAAGGTGAATATGCGGCGGCAGCCGGCGTACGCGGCGCCAGTACGGGCCGTCCCGGTACCAGTAATGGCCGCTATAGATGTGAAAATACACGTCGACGTGCGGATAATAGTAGTAGTCGTAGTAATAGGGCGGGAACCTTGGCGGGGGCGGCGGCGGCGGCGCGTCATGATACGGCCCGCCGCAGCCGGGCAGAGCCGGCAGGAGGGCCACCGCCAGGGCGCCGGTCAGGAACCTGACGCGGGCGCGATCGGTCATGGCCGGTCCCTCCGTATTTTCGGACGGTGCATCGACGGCGGCGGCTTATCGCCGCATGGTGCCTATGTTTGCTAGCACATTACGCCCGCAGCGTCTTTGCGTTGCGTCAAACCCGAACACCGACACGTGATGGAAAGCGCCCCGGTCCCCGCGGGCAGCCCATCACCCGCACGCAAGCCCTTTCGCAGCGTCAGTCGATCGCGACGTCGAGGTCGAAGCCTCCGCCCGCATTCATGTGGAAGGCCCCGTCGAGCACTGCGTAGATCCAGGCCGCGGTGCGGCGCAGTCCGCCGAGCGGGTAGAGATGGACCTTGCGGATGCCGCAGGCGGGATCCCCTGCCTGATAGGCGGCGAGGTCGGTGACGAGACGGTCCGGCGTGCGCACGCTCATCAGCCGGCTCAGGTTCTTCGCCTGACGGGTCAGCACCCGCATCGACGGCCCGATGCCGCACGCCCGCGCGTGGCTCAGCAGGGTCTTGATGGTGGCAAGGCCCGGGATGCCGATATGGATGGGCAGCTCGTTGCCCGCTGCGCGGATACGCCGGTCCCACTCGATCACCGGGCCCGCCTCGAACACGAATTGGGTGATGATGAACATCTCGCAGTCGGTCGCGCGGGCATAGGCGTTCTTTTCGCTGAGCGCCTGCATCGCCGCCGCATCGCTGAAATCGGCGCTGCCCTCCGGGTGGCCGGCGACGCCGATGCGGCGGATGCCGTGGCGTTCGAACAGCCCGGTCTCGAGCAGTTGCATGGTGCGCTCGAACGGGCCCACCGGCCGGTCGGCGCCGCCGCCGACCAGCAGCACCTCGTCGACCCCCGCGCCGTCGACCAGCGCGGCGAGCCAGGAGTCGAGCTGCGCGCGCGACGGCACGCTGCGCGCTGCGATGTGCGGCACCGGCCGCATGCCCTCCGCCTTCAAGCGGCGGGCGACCTTGATCGTATCGGCGAAGTCGGAGCCGGTCAGGAAGGTGACGTTGACCGTGGTGCCCTCGGCGAGCAGCGTGCGGTAGGAGTCGACCTTCGCCGCAGCGCCCGGCGTGGTCTCGATGGAAAAGCCGTCGAGGAAGTCGACGATGCGCTGCTGCTCGGGCGTCAGGATTCGCATATCCCGGTCGAAGGCATGGCTCATGATACCGGATTCCTCTTGGCTGCCGTCGCGCTCAGGCACGCCGCCGCCGGCGGCCTTCCCGGCCGCGGCGCCCGAGGCCGCCTACTTCGGCGAGTTGCGGTGCCGGCTCGCGGTA
>JBFIFO010000192.1:0-6841 GCA_041602815.1 Alphaproteobacteria bacterium
CCCTGTCCAGGGAGAGGGGCTTTACGCCGCGAGAGCCAACTCCCTCTCCCGCCATGGGCGGGGGAGGGCAGGGAGGGGGTGGAGGCCGCCGCCGATCGAAATGAAACACGGGACATCTTCATGACCCGAGAGGACCGCCCATGTTCCGGCTGATCGACCGTGCCGGCGCGGCCCTGGCGACGCTGTCGGCGTGGATGTTCGTCGCCATCGGCGGCATGATCCTGTGGGAGGTGTTCTTCCGCTACCTGTTCACCTCGCCGACCATCTGGGCCGAGGAGCTGGCCCGCTTCTTCCAGATCTGGGCACTCTACATCGCCGCCGCGGCGGTGCTGCGCCAGGGCGCGATGATCCGCATCGGCCTCCTGGTCGACCGGCTCGGCCCGCGCCTGCGCGCCGCGACCGAAATCTTCAGCCTGTCCGTGATCGGCGCCTTCAGCGCCGTGGCCTCCTGGTACGGGGCGAAGATCGCGCTCGATTCGTGGCAGGTCGGCCGCATGAGCGGCACCATGCTGAACGTGCCGCACTGGATGACCGAGGTTGCGATCCCGGTCGGTTTCGCGGTCCTGCTGCTGCAGGCGCTGGTACAGATCGCCCGAGTGCTGATGGGCGAGCCGATCCCCGGCGCGCAAGCGCACGAGCCCGTCGTCACCGACGAGGTCTGAGGGATGGGAACCGTTGCGGCAAACCTGAATGTGTCATCGCGAGGCTGCGATGCAGCCGTGGCGATCCAGAAAAACACAGGCTTCCGCGGCACCCTGGATTGCCGCGTCGGCCTCCGGCCTCCTCGCGATGACGCGTCGGTGTTCCGTGCAAAGCTCCTCATCCTGAGCCTGTCGAAGGATGTGCCGGCGGCTAAGGCGTCGCTTTCGGGAGCCACTTTTTCCGGCTGCTTCCGGCCGCAGCGGCCGCTCCCCGCGGCATCCTGCGACAGGCTCAGGATGGGGCATGCGTGGAAAACCCCTGGCGCAAATTCCCGTCCCGCTGCGCCCGGTGGACGGGCGCTCCGTCACCCGCGGCATGAATTCGCCCAGGCCGGGAGCCCTCGCCGATGACCGTGATCCTCGTCCTCGGCGCGTTGCTGCTGCTGCTGTTCCTTGGCGTGCCGATCGCCTTCGCGCTCGGCGGGCTGGGCCTCGCGATGCTGGTGCTCGGCGGGTTCTCGCCGCTGATGGCGCCGCAGGGGCTGTACAGCCTGGCCGACAATTTCGTGCTGCTGGCGGTGCCGCTGTTCCTGCTGATGTCGAACATCCTCTTGAAGGGCGGCGTCGGCCGCGACCTGTTCGCCGCGGTGCAGAGCTGGGTCGGCCACTGGCCCGGCGGCCTTGCCGTCGCCACCATCTTCTCCTGCGGCATCTTCGCTGCGATCTCCGGCAGCTCGGTCGCCACCGCGGCGACCATCGGCACCGTCGCCATCCCCGAGATGCAGCAGCGCGGCTACCGCCGGCGCTTCATCCTCGGGCTGCTGGCGGCGGGCGGCACGCTCGGCATCCTCATTCCGCCGTCGATCCCGATGATCGTCTACGGCGTCATCACCGAGGAGTCGATCGGCGCCCTGTTCCTCGCCGGCATCGGGCCGGGGCTGGTGCTGATCGCACTCTTCGTCGGGTTTTCCATCCTCTACGCCTGGCTCGGCCCCGACTACACGCCGTCGCCGCGGGCCGGCTGGGCGGAACGGCGGCGCGCCAGCATCCGCGCCCTGCCGACCCTGGCGCTGGCGGCGCTGATCGTCGGCGGGCTCTATGCCGGCGCCTTCACGCCGACGGAGGCCGCGGCCGTCGGCTTCGGCGGCGCGCTGGTGCTGACCGGCCCGGTGCTGCGCACGATGACGTTCGCGAAGCTGCGCGAGGCGGTCCACGACAGCATGAAGACGACGGTCACGATCCTCTTGATCCTCGCCGGCGCCAAGATCTTCGGCAAGGCGATCACCCTCTACCGCATCCCGCAGGACATCTCGTCGGCCATCGTCGCCACGTTCGATACCGCGGGGCCGTTCCTGCTCGCCGTCGGCGCGGTGTTGCTGATCATGGGGCTGGTTCTGGAGGCGCTGTCGATGCTGCTGATCATGGTGCCGGTGCTCTACCCGTCGCTCGCCGCGCTCGGCATCGATCCGATCTGGTTCGGGATCCTGTTCGTGATCCTCATCGAATGCGCCCTGATCACCCCGCCGGTTGGCCTCAACCTCTACGTCGTGCAGGCCGTCGGGAAGGCCCGGATGGGCGAGGTCGCGTCGGGAGTCTGGCCGTTCATCATCATGATGCTGGCCACCGTGTTCGCGATCTATTTCATGCCCGACATCGCGCTGTACATCCCGTTCAGGCTGTAGGGGGCGGGGGCGCTCTTATACGGCCGTGTCGCCGCGTACGGAGTCAGCCACGAGCAGCTTCCGATATTCCCGGACCATCCAGATGAGATAGGGCACGAGAATCACCGCCTGCAGGACCACTCGCCAGCCTTCGCTGAAATCCGTCGGCGCGGCCGGCCAGGCGAGCTGGATCGCCACCGCGGCGAGGAAATCGGCGATCAGCATGGCGGCAGCCAGCAGGATCGCCCAGACCAGGAACCGGAGCGCCACCGACGCTTCGCGCCGGCCCCCGAAGGCGAGGAACGAGACCAGCATGGCGCAGACGATCATGCCCGGCAGATAGGCGCTCACCATATCGGCCTGGATCGACATCTGCCGGAGCACGCGTTCGAGCCGACCCGCCAGATGCTCCGCGCCGGCCGGCAGCAGAAGAATCAGCCCGGGAACGACGACGGCCCAGAATTCGATTGGCCAGCCCACGGGCTGGCTCTGTTCGGTGTCGTTTGATGCTGTGCTCATGCCGCGTTCCCCTTCCGCCGCCATTGTCGGCCTCAAGGGTTGCACAACGGTTAAGGCGCGCCGGCGCCACACCGCTATTTTCCATAACACCCCGCTGAAACCCGCAGAAAACGCCTTTGCATGGGGTTGTTCCACACATTCGTGCCCGCCGGGCCGGGCTTCGGGGCTGGCGCCCCGGCCCGCGCCGCGCGTATAGTCGCGCCGCCATCGCGCCTGTCCGAACCGGGAGCCCGCCATGACCGCACCGCTCACCCAAGCCGCCGCCAGGCTCCGCTCTCTCCTGGACGCTGGCGAGATCGTGCAGATGCCCGCCGTGTTCGACCCGCTGTCGGCGCGGCTCGTTGCGGAGGCCGGCTTCGCGGCGACCTTCATGTCGGGCTTCGCGGTCGCGGCGGCGCGGCTGGCGCTGCCGGACACGGGACTCATCTCCTATGGCGAGATCGTCGACCAGGGCCGCAACATCTGCGCCGCGGTCGACATCCCCGTGATCGGCGACGGCGATACCGGTTACGGCAACGCGGTGAACGTCAAGCGCACGGTGCGCGGCTACGCCCAAGCCGGCTTTGCCGCGGTGATGATCGAGGACCAGCTCTGGCCGAAGCGCTGCGGCCATACGCGCGGCAAGGCGGTGGTCGGGTTCGACGAGGCGGTGGCGCGCATCCGCGCCGCGTGCGACGCCCGCGACGAGGGCGCCGGCATCCTGATCCTGGCCCGCACCGACGCCCGGGCGACGCATGGCTTGGACGAGGCACTGCGCCGCGCGGACGCCTTCAGGCAGGCCGGCGCCGATATGCTCTTCGTCGAGGCGCCGGAGAGCGAGGCCGAGATGCGCCGCATCTGCGAGAAAGTGCCGGGCCGGCATCTTGCCAACATGGTGGAAGAGGGCAGGACGCCGGTGCTGCCGCCGGCGGCGCTGCAGGAGATTGGCTATGCGCTGGTGGCCTGGCCGCTCACCCTGCTGTCGGCGTCGCTGCGGGCGATGCGCGAGGCGCTGGCGGAGATGCGGGCGGGCCGCCACCCGGACGATCGCCTGCTCGGCTTCGAAGAGCTGCGCCGCCGCGTCGGCTTCGAGGCCTACTACGAAGAGGACGACCGCTACGCGGCCAGGGCGCCGGAAAATTGAGGCTGTGCCCGGGCTTTAAGATGGGCTATTAAGCAGCCCGAACTCAGAAACGGCGCAAAGCCGCGGGCGGACGCAGAGACACGCAGGAACGCATGACCGACCAGATCAACACCTACCGGGCCGGGCCGGACGAACGCGGGCATTTCGGCATCTTCGGCGGCCGCTTCGTCGCCGAGACGCTGATGCCGCTGATCCTCGAGGTCGAGAAGGCCTGGGATGCGGCCAGGGACGACCCCTCCTTCGAGGAAGAGCTGCAGTATTACTTCAAGCATTACGTCGGGCGGCCGAGCCCGCTCTACCTCGCGCAGCGGCTGACCGAGCATTTCGGCGGCGCCAGGATCTACTTCAAGCGCGACGAGCTGAACCACACCGGCGCGCACAAGATCAACAACTGCATCGGCCAGATCCTGCTCGCCCGGCGCATGGGCAAGACCCGCATCATCGCCGAAACCGGCGCGGGGCAGCACGGTGTCGCCACGGCCACGGTGTGCGCGTTGTTCGACCTGCCGTGCACGATCTACATGGGCTCCAAGGACATCGAGCGGCAGGCGCCCAACGTGTTCCGCATGAAGCTCCTCGGCGCCGAGGTGAAGCCCGTGGTCAGCGGCTCCAACTCGCTGAAGGACGCGATGAACGAGGCGCTGCGCGACTGGGTCGCCAACGTCGAGAACACCTTCTACATCATCGGCACGGTGGCGGGCCCGCACCCCTATCCCGCGATGGTGCGCGACTTCCAGTCGGTGATCGGGCGCGAGGCGCGCGAGCAGATGATCGCCGCCGAGGGCCGCATTCCCGACAGCCTGGTTGCCTGCATCGGCGGCGGGTCGAACGCCATGGGCTTGTTCCACCCGTTCCTCGACGATCCCGAGGTGAAGATCTGGGGCGTCGAGGCGGCCGGCCTCGGGCTCGCCACCGACAAGCACGCGGCCTCGCTGACCGGCGGCCGGCCCGGCGTGCTGCACGGCAACCGGACCTACCTGTTGCAGGACGACGACGGGCAGATCCTCGAGGCCCATTCGATCTCGGCCGGGCTCGACTATCCGGGCATCGGGCCGGAGCACGCCTGGCTATTCGAGAGCGGGCGCGTCGAATACGTCTCGGCGACCGATCAGGAGGCGCTGGAGGCCTTCCAGCTGTGCAGCCGCCTCGAGGGTATCATTCCGGCGCTGGAGCCGGCGCACGCGCTGGCCCATGTCGCGCGCATCGCCGGCGATTTGCCGAAGGACCACCTGCTGTGCATGAACATGTGCGGGCGCGGCGACAAGGACATCTTCACCGTCGCCCAGGCGCTGGGGGTGGAACTGTGAGCGCGGTGCAGGATTCCGGGCGCATCCGGCGCCGCTTCGAAGCGCTCAAGGAGCAGGGCCGCGGCGGGTTCGTTACCTTCGTTACCGCCGGCGATCCGGACTACGAGACGTCGAAGGAGATCGTGCTCGGCCTGCCTGAAGCCGGCGCCGACGTGATCGAGCTCGGCATGCCGTTCTCCGACCCGATGGCGGACGGGCCGGCGATCCAGGCTTCCTCGCAGCGCGCGCTCAAGCGCGGCATGAAGCTCGCCATGGTGCTCGACCTGGTGCGCGCCCTCCGCCAGCAGGACGACGAGACGCCGATCGTCCTCATGGGCTACTACAACCCGATCTACAGTTACGGGGTCGACCGGTTCCTCGCCGACGCGCGCGCGGCCGGCGTCGATGGGCTGATCGTCGTCGACCTGCCGCCGGAGGAGGACGAGGAGCTTTGCCTGCCGGCGCTCGCCGCCGGGCTGAACTTCATCCGGCTGGCGACCCCGACGACGGACGATGCCCGCCTGCCGGCGGTCCTGTCCAACACCAGCGGCTTCGTCTATTATGTGTCGGTGATGGGTATCACCGGCACCAAGTCGGCGACGGAAGAGGCGGTCCGCGCCGCGGTCGGACGATTGCGGCGGCACACGGACCTGCCGATCGGCGTCGGCTTCGGCATCAAGACGCCGGAGGCCGTCGGCGCGGTTGCGGCGGTCGCCAATGCCGCGGTGGTCGGCTCGGCCATCGTCGAGCGGATCGTCGCCGGCCTCGACGGCGAGGGGCGGCCGACCCCCGGGCTGGCCGGGAAGGTACTGGACTATGTCCGCGAGCTGGCGGCAGGCGTGCGCCGCCGGGAGGGCGCAGAATGAACTGGCTGACCAATTTCGTCCGACCGAAGTTCCGTGCGCTGGTCAAGCAGACCGAGCAGCCGGACAATCTGTGGTTCAAATGCCCCAACTGCGGGCAGATGATCTTCCACCGCGACCTCGAGGAAAACCTCTTCGTCTGTCAGCACTGCAACCACCATCTGCGCGTCGACGTCAAGAAGCGGCTGGAGATGCTGTTCGACGACGGGCAGTACAACCGGATCGAGCTTCCGCAGGCTGTCAACGACCCCTTGAAGTTCAAGGACATCAAGCGCTACACGGACCGCCTGAAGGAGAGCCGCACGAAGACCGGCGAAAAGGACGCGATCATCGTCGCGCACGGCACCATGGGCGGCCACAAGGTGGTCATCGCCGCGTTCGACTTCAGCTTCATGGGCGGCTCGATGGGCGTCGCCGTGGGCGAGGGGCTGGTCTCCGCGGCCAAGCTGGCCGTCTTGCAGGATGCGCCGCTGATCACCGTTCCGGCCTCGGGCGGCGCCCGCATGCAGGAAGGCATCCTGTCGCTGATGCAGCTGCCGCGCACCGTCATCGCCATCGAGGAGGTGCGCGAGGCCAACCTGCCCTATATCGTGCTGCTGACCGACCCGACGACCGGCGGCGTGACCGCCAGCTTCGCCATGCTCGGCGACATCCAGGTGGCGGAGCCCGGTGCGCTGATCGGATTCGCGGGCCAGCGCGTGATCGAGCAGACCGTGCGCGAGAAGCTGCCGGAGGGCTTCCAGCGGGC
>JBFIFO010000193.1:0-6811 GCA_041602815.1 Alphaproteobacteria bacterium
GAGTACGACGTCAAGACCGCCTGCTGCGGCGGTTCGGTCTCGGTGATGAAGCCGGACAAGACGCTGCACCTGATCAAGAAGATCCTGGAGAAGGCGGTCGAGGCCGAGGCCGACATGATCGCGACGCCCTGCCCCTTGTGCCAGACCAACGTCGAGATGTACCAGGACGCGATCAACAAGAAATACGGCACGAACTTCAACATGCCGGTGGTGTTTTACAGCCAGCTCATGGCCGTCGCCTTCGGCATGGACGGCAAGAAGGACGCCGGCCTCGACCAGAACATCATCAAGGCCAGGAAGCTCGAGGAGAAGGCGAAGAGCTGAGTTTCTCCGGGTTCGCCCTGACCTGATACGCTACCCTTCCCGCAGTGGTCGCGGCCCTTCGCGGTACGCCACGCGACGATGCCCGCCGGTCTGCCATTTCGTCACTCCCGAATTTGCTTTTTTTGTGCCACCCTGTTGTTGCCGGACGGCTCGCGACCCATTGTCTTACGGAACGAATCAATCGAAAGGAGATTTTCATGGCGATGCGAGTCCTCGCGGCCCTGTTCTGCGTTTCGAGCCTTCTGGCGATGCCGGCCGCGGCCGGCAGCATCGAGGACTGCAGGGGCCTTGCGGACGAGGCGGCCGTCGGCGCCTGCCTGGAGGAGGAGTTCGAAATCGCGCAGCAGCGCCTCGCGCAGGCGGCCGGCACGCTGGAGCGTGCACTGCGGCAGATCGACGGCGTTGTGCGGCCCCAGGTCGACGCGATCGCCAAATTCCGTGCGGCGCACGATCAATGGACCATGTTTCGCAACCGGGATTGCGCGTTCCTCGGTTCTGTCGAGAAATGGGACGAGGAGGCCGATGGGGACATCCTGGAATGCCTCATCGTGGCGACGGACGATCGCAGCGAACGCTACGCCAGGCTCGCAGACGGCATGACCCGGCGCCACCTGGAGTGACCTCACCGTGCCCGCGCCGCGCGTCGAGATCGAGTACTGCACCCAGTGCCGCTGGCTCATGCGGGCCGGCTGGATGGCGCAGGAGCTGCTGACGACCTTCGCCGCGGAGCTCGGCGAGGTCGCGCTGGTGCCGGGGACGGGCGGCGTGTTCGAGGTCCGCGTCGACGGCGCGACGGTGTGGTCGCGCAAGGCGCAAGGGCGGTTCCCCGAGATGAAGGAACTAAAGCAGCTCGTCCGCGACCGCGTCGCGCCGGATCGCGACCTCGGCCATTCCGAGCGGACGGGCTGAGCCGCCGGTGCGCGGCTCCGGCCGGGTCTCGCGCCGCATCGCGGCGCACAGGACCATGCGGCCGAGCCAGGCGGCCTGACTGCGCGGCAGGTTGTCGAGCGCGATCTCCGTATCGTCCGAGGCGAGCAGCAGCACTGCGTCGCTCCGGCGCGGCGCCTCCCGCCCGGTCCAGGTCACCGTGTGCAGGTCGCGCATCGGTATCGCGCGGCGGCGGAAATCGCCGATCGGCGTCATCCAGCAGCACGCGACCTCGTCCGGCGAGACTTCGATTCCCTGGCGCTTGCACAGCCCCAGCACCAGGAGCAGCCCGCCACCGGCCGCAAGGGCGATGCCGATCGCCGAGCCGAGATACAGGAACAGCCCGCCGAGAGTCAGCAACAGCAGCGACGGAATGGTCTCCAGCCCGTTGATGCGCAGGATCGCCCTTATCGCCGCGCCCTTGCGGCAGCAATTGATCGACGATGGCGCGCGGAACGGGTTGGTCAGGCGCCCGGACAGTCGCGCCCCGGCAAGGCTGCCGTACGGCTTGTCGAGGTCGTCCGCCCTGCGGGCGATGTAGCCGAGCGGCGTGCGCTCGAGCGCCGGCAGGCCGAGGGTCTTGACCGCCGCCTTCCAGATCCGGCGCGCATCGGCCAGCCGCCGCGAACCGTACAGGGGAATCGTCTTCTCCGCGTCGCGGTGGCGCAGCACGACGTCGTGCCAGCGGCGCATTCCCAGCACCGTGCCCGGCCGCACCGCGGAGTTCAGCTGGACGCCGACATAGGCGGACACCGGTTCCGTCCACCGCGTGGTCCTGCGGAAGAGCCGCTCCGTCACCTGGACCAGGCCGTCGGCAATCTCGACGTCGATGCGGCCGCGGCGCCCCGACCACCGGGTCAGCCGCACCGATCGCTCGGCGAAATTCGGCGCTGCATCCGACATTGTTCTTGGGCCCGCAAGCCTCCCTGAACAAACTTTGATTATTTCCCTGTTTTCGAAATAGCGCAAGTGAGAATTTCAAGTCTCGGTAAAAGATTTACGCCGGTGTTTCTTTGGCCGGTGTTTTGCGCCGAGGCGCGACTTCTTCGGCGCACGTGACCTGGCGAATGAACGGAAATACCGGCTCGTCGATTACTAATAACCGACCTTCCCGCTGCGCCAAGCGCTCCCGGCCCCGCCGGTCTCATCCCGGCGACGGGCCGGCCCGCCGCCGGTTGCGCAGCCGGGCGGCGGCGATGCCGGCGACGAAGAGCGCGCACAGCAACGCCTGGGTCTGCGGCATCGCCTGCGGGCCCAGTATCTCCATCGCGGCGCCGGTCAGCGGCGGGCCGGCGACACCGCCGAGGCAGTACGCGATCACCAGCATGGCGTTGGCGGCGGGCAGCGCGCCGGCGCGGAACCGTTCGCCGAGCAGGGCCAGCCCGAGCGTATAGAGGCTGACCGTGGTGCCGCCCCAGAGGAACAGGACCGGCCACAGCAGCCGCGGGCTGTGCAGGATCCCGGGCAGCAGCACGGCGCAGGCCGCGCCGGCGAGTACGCAGATGATCAGCAGTCGCAGCCTTCCGATGCGGTCGGCGGCCCAGCCGATCGGCAGCTGCATGATCGTGGTGCCGGAGATCAGCACGGTGAGCATGAGCAATGAGGCATCCTCGCCCAGCCCCTCGCGCAGGCCGTACACCGGCAGCAGGGCCAGGATCGACATGTCTATGAAGCCGCACACGAACACCGCGGCCATGATCAGCGGCGCCTGGAACAGCGCGCCCCAGGCGGTGTGCGCACCGTCGCCGATGCGGCGCGGCGCGAGGCGGCGGGCCGCGATCATCGGCAGCGCGGCAACCAGGATGAGGCCGGCGCTGACGAGGAACGGCGGATAGCCGTCGATGCCGACCACCGCGATCACCATCGGCCCGGCCGCGAAGCCGAGGCCGAGAATGGTCGAGTAGAGCCCGGCCACCAGCCCGCGCCGGGCGTCGCCCGCCACCATGTTCAGCCAGGTCTCGCTGACCACCCAGATCAGCCCCATGCCGACACCGATCAGGAAGCGGAACAGGAACCACGCGGCGATGCCGCCGGTCGCGGGGATGACCAGCAGCGCGCCGGCGATCAGCACGATGCCGCCGTGGATCACCTTCAGGGCGCCGAACCGGCGCACGAGGCGCGGCACGAACGGGCTGACGAAGATCACCGCAAGGATGCCGGTCGAGCCGTTCAGGCCGGCCAGCGCGGCGCTGCCCTCGTCGCGCTCGATCAGCAGCGACAGCAGCGGCGCGGTGATGCCGATGGTGATGCCGGCCGCCAGGATGCTGGTCAGGATCGCGGCAAGGCTGCGGGTCCGCACCGCCGGCGCGACGTCCGCCGCCACCGCTTCCGCCGCGGCGAAAGAAGCCTTGCTGTCCTGCATCGATGGATCTCCGATTCGCGCGGGCTGCCCTGCGTCCCTCTAGCACGCGGCTACGCTGTCCGCCACCGGGCCGGCGCTGACCACTCTATTCCCTGTGCGCGGCCATGATGGCGGCGGCGAGGTCGGCCGGCACGATGCCCGGCATCTCGATGCCGATGTCCTGCATCGTGCGCTCCGCCTCGGCGCTGAGCGAGGCCGCGTCGAGATGCTCGCCGACCAGCCGGTGGCACAGCGTCTCCAGCCCGCCGCCCGGCAGGCACGAGAACGCGCCGGACAGCACGAGTTCGGCGATGGTGCCGTCGCGCTCCAACAGGTGCACGCCGATCATGCCGCCCGCGGTCAGATGCGTCGCGTCGGCCGGGACGATCGCGCCGGCCGCCTCGGCATCGGTCCGCGCGACCTTACGGTCCATCGCCAGCGTCCACGACTCGTCGGCCAACCTGTCCGCCCACTGGGCCATCGCCGCCCGCTCGGCCTCCGTCGGCCCGTCCTCCACCAGCTGGGCGCCAAGGCAGTTCGCGCATTCCTTCAGCAGGATGCGCCTGAACTCCTCGCGCGGCGGCATCATGTGCAGCTCGTGCAGCACGCTCGTCACCTCGTCCGCCATCATCTCGCGAAGCTTGTCGCGGAAGGCGTCGGACGGCGCCTGAAGGCAACTCGCGATGGCGGCGAGATCGAGCTCCGCGTTGAGATTGCAGGCGACGACCAGGGACTCGCCGATGCGGCCGGCATCGGCGCCGCCGATCCGCCGGTCGCCCACGTACAGCTCGTTGATCGGGCTGAATTCCGTGGCGATGCCCAGCGCCCCGCAGGTACGGACCATCGGCTCGAGAAACCGCGCGTAGAGGTCGGCCATTGGCACGGCCACCGCATGGTGCGGCACGATGAAGTGGATGTGCGTCCGGTTGCGGTCGACAAAACCGACGCCGCCGCCGATTTGCCGACGGATCACGGGTAAGTGCTGCGTGCGGCAGCGCGCGCGGTCGATCTCCTGCGCCACCACCTGGAACCGGCCGATGCTGACATAGGTCTCGTCCGGGCCGACCAGGCTGAGAATGGCGTCGTCTTCCGGCTGCATCGCCGCGGCGAGGCCATGGTAGACGGCCTCGCAGTCGAGCGGCGGGATGTGGCCGGAATCGATCACCCTCAAGCGCATCGCGCGCGGTCCCGGGGTTGTGGCTCGGGTCTGCCCCTACATAGCATTGTCGGCCTCTCAATGGCTATGGGCCACAGACCACTCGGCCGGAGCATATCAAGTTTTTCGACACCGAGTTCGAGCGACCTCATGATTCGAGACGCCTCTTCGGGGATCCTCAGCATGAGGACACAAACATCGGAGCGTCATGCTGAGGAGGGCCGTCGGGCCCGTCTCGAAGCATGAGGTCGCTCGCTGCCGGTGTTGGCAAAGCCGGTAGCGGCCGTCATTCGTCCAGCAACTCGGCGACCTCGACGACGCGGCCTTCGCGCGCCGATCTGACGCCGGCGAGGATCACCGCGAGCGAGGCCGTGGCCGTCTCGCCGCCGACCTCCGGCGCGCCGCCGTTGCGCACGCAGTCGGCGAACTCGGCCAGCTCCTCGGCGATGGTATCGTTCTTCTCGCAGGCCACCGGCTTGACCTCGTCGCTGTGGCGTTTCTGCAGCCGCAGGCCGTTGTGCAGGTCGTAATAGGCAGTCGCCTCGCGGCCGTAGAGGTTCATCATGTAGTACTCGGAGGCCGAGGCGTAGCAGGCGGAGAGGATCGAGATCGCCTCGTTCTCGTGCTGCAGCATCACGTTGGCGACGTCCGGGTTCTCGCCCGGTAGCGCCAGCTGGGTCGACATGCCGGCGACCTTCCTCACCGGCCCCAGCAGCATCTCCAGCACATCGGTGTAATGGATGCCGATCTGCAGCATCACCCCACCCGGCATGCCTTCCGCCTGGAAGCGCCAGGAATCGGCCTCGAACTTGCCTTCGCGGTCGCGGCTGATGTTCGCCTCGGCCTGCACCATGCGCCCGAACTCGCCGGCGGCGATGCGGTCCCGCACCCAGCGGAAATGGCTTTCCCGCCGTCGCTGATAGCCGACCGACAGGACTACCCCGGAATCCTTGCAGATCCGCGTGATCGCGCGCCCGTCGGCGACGTTGGTGGCGATCGGCTTGTCGAGGAACACGTGCTTGCTGGCCTCGGCCGCGGCCCGCGTGGTTTCGAGATGGACGTGGTTCGGCGTCGTGTTGATGATCGCCTCGATCGAATCGTCGGCGAGGATCTCCTCGTAGCTGGCGGCCGCCCGGCAGCCGTATTTCTCGGCGAAGTCCGCGCGCTTGTCGGCGGACCGCGTATAGCACGCGGCGATCTCGACGGCGCCGCTGCGCCTGGCCGCGTCGGCGAGCACGTCCGACCACCAGCCGAGTCCGATCGAGGCGACGCGCAAGGGGGTTGAAGTCATCTGGTCTTACTCCTCTGCTTGTTCGGATGGGGCGGCCTTGCGCCTGCGCGCGGCGACGAACGGCCATACGATCGAGACCGCCGACAGGCTCAGGAACAGAAGGCTGAAGGGAGAGGTGAAGAATACGGTGACATCGCCCTGCGAGGCGGTCAGCGCGACCCGCAGGTGCTCCTCCAGCTGGGCGCCGAGCACGAGCGCCAGCAACAGCGGCACCACCGGCATGCCGACCCAGCGCATGGCGAGGCCGAGAAGGCCGAAGGCGAACATCACCTGTACGTCGAAGAACGAGTTGCGCAGTGCGTAGCTGCCGATCACGCAGAAGATGGCGATCGCCGGCATCAGCGCCGCCCGCGGCAGGGCCAGCAGCTTGACCAGCAGACGCAGCCCGGCGAGCGCGATCACGAGGTTGAAGACGTTGGCCCAGAAGAACGAGAAGATCACCGTGTAGGCGAAGTCGGCGCGCTCGATGAACAGCAGCGGGCCCGGTGCGAGGCCGTGCACCAGCAACGCGCCGATCAGGATCGCGGTCACCGGGTCGCCCGGGATGCCCAGCGTCATCATCGGGATCAGCGCGCCGCCCGTCACCGCGTTGTTCGCCGATTCCGGCGCCGCCACCCCTTCGACGGCGCCCTTGCCGTAATCGTCCGGGTTGCGGCTGGTCTTGCGGGTGTAGTCGTAGCTGATGAAGGCGGCGATCGGCCCGCCGACGCCGGGCAGGATGCCAAGGAACGCGCCGGTCACGGAGCCGATCGAGACCGGCCGCAGCATCCGC
>JBFIFO010000194.1:0-6698 GCA_041602815.1 Alphaproteobacteria bacterium
TCATCGCCGGGGTCGCCGCCGGCGCGCCGGCGACACGGCACGCCCTCGCGCAGCTTTCCCATGCCGACCGGGCAGCGTTCGGGGCCGAAGTCAAGCGCTTGTTGACACCCTATGAGCACGCCGACGGCGTCGCCTTGCCGACGCGCGCGCACCTGGTGCTGGCGCGCCGCTAGGGCGCCTGACCCACGGGCAAAGTCTATTGACGATTTCCGACGCTCTAAACTATCGTGTCGCTCCGGGGCGACGGCGGAAAACGCCGGAAAAAGGGCGGGAAACGACCCATCCCCGGCGTACGCAGTCGGGACAATTCGGCAGCAGACCGAAGACAAAACCAGAAACCAGGAGAGGCACCAGATGAAAATCCTTCGAACGTTTTGCGGTGGCGCTCTTGCGACCGCTGCAGTCTTGCTGCTGGCGGCGGCCGGTGCGCAGGCCGACTCCCTCAAGCTCCGCCTGTCGGTGGAGAGCACCCCCGGCGCCTCCACCCAGCACATGCTGGCGACGTTCCGCGATGCGCTCAGGGCCGAGATGGGCGACGGCGTGGCGATCGAGTTTTTCGACAGCGGCACGCTGGGCGACGAGATCGTCCACATGCAGCAGGTCCGTACCGGCCAGCTCGACGTCATTCCGATCGGCTCCGACGCGGTCCAACTCGACTCCAAGTTCGCGGTATTCGACATCCCATTCCTGTTTGCCAGCCGCGAGCAGGTTGCGGCCGTACTCGATGGCCCGATCGGCGCGGAGTTGGACAAGTCGTTTCAGGAGAAGGCCGGCCTCAAGGTGCTCGGTTTCGGCGAGATCGGCTTCCGTCACATCACCAACAATGTGCGGCCGATTTTCAGACCCGAAGACCTGAACGGCATCAAACTGCGCACGCCGGGGAGCAAGACCCGCATCATGGCGTTCGAGATGCTCGGCGCGACACCCATCAAGATGAACGTGGGCGAGATCTACCTTGCACTCGAACAGGGCGTGATCGACGGCCAGGAGAACCCGCTCGGCAACATCCGCAAATGGTCCTGGTTCGAGGTGCAGAAATACATCTCGATGTCGCGCCATGTGTACACGCCGATCACGTTCGTGATGAACCTGAAGCGCTACAACGGCCTGACCCCGGAGCAGCGGGCGAAGGTCGATGCGGCGGCCCGTGTGGCTGTGGTAAAGAGCCGTCAGTACGGCGCCGACAATGACGCCCGGCTCGAGGCGGAGATTCGCCAGCTGGCGCCGAACGTCGCGTTCAACGATATCGACCAGGCGGCATTCAAGGCGGCGGCGGGTCCCATCGCGAAAAAGATCGGCGAGATAGCGGGCACCGATTTTACGGCGAAATTCCTCGCCGCGGCGAGCCAGTAACCTCAAAGCCGGATCGGCGGGACGGACGCTCCGGCGTCCGTTCTGCGATCGCACGTTGCGCGGGTCCTCGTGGCCGTCCGCGCGCCAAACATCCTGCAGGACCGGAACACGCAAATGAGCGAGCCATCGGGCCCCGGCGGGCCGAGCATCGCGCCCGGAAGTGATGACCTTGCCGGGCATATCGAAGAGGCGACGCGCCGCATGGAGCTGCGCCATCCCGACGAGGGGCAGCCGCCCGCCGACCGCATCGTCAACCTCGTCGTCGAGATCGTAGGTGTTACGGTACTCGTCGCCATCGTCGCCGTGGTGTTCAGCAACGCGGTCGCGCGCTATGCCCTCAACTACAGCTTCTCGTGGGCCGAGGAGATGGTGCAGATGGGAATGCCGTGGCTCGCCATGACCGGCGTGTTCCTGTCGGTCAGGCGCGGCACCATGATCCGTATCGACTTCTTCTTTGAGAAGATCCCGCTGCGCTGGCAGGGCGCCGTCGCCAAGTTCGGCTATGCCGTCAATGTCGGCGTGCTGCTGTTCATGGCCTGGGTATCGCTTGACTTCGTCCGCCTGTTCGGCGGCGACGTCGCGCTCTACGTGCAGGTCCCGACAGGCTGGTCGACCTCGGCGCTGGTGTTCGGCTCGGCCGGCGCGGCGATGGCGTATCTCGCCGAATTCTACAAGGAATGGCGGTACCGCGACCGCAACGCGGGCCACGGAGGGATTCAATCATGACCCCGCTGATGGGGGCGGCGGTCTCGATCCTGCTGCTGTGCGGCCTCTTGATGCTGCGGGTGCCGATGCTGGTGTCGATCGCCGGCGCAGTGTTCCTCAATTTCTATTTCTCCGGCGCCTGGGCACTGACCCTGCCGCAGACGATGATGTCGGGGCTGAGCCGTTTCGTGCTGATCGCGCTGCCGCTGTTCGTGCTGGCCGGCGGGTTGATGAACGCCGGCGGCATCTCCGGCCGGCTGTTCGAGTTCGCCCGCGCCATCGTCGGCGCGCTGCGCGGCGGGCTGGCGCATGTCAACGTCGTCACCAGCATGTTCTTCGGCGGCATGATCGGCTCGTCTACGGCTGACCTCGCCGGCACCGGCTCGATCGTCATCCCGGCGATGAAGGCCAACAAGTATCCGGCCGATTTCGCCGCCGCCCTGACTGCGTCCTCGGCCGGCATCGGCCCGATGATCCCGCCGAGCTCGCCGATGATCCTGTATTCGGCGGTCACCGGCGTGTCGCTCGGCGCACTGTTCCTCGCCGGCGTGATCCCGGGGCTGCTGCTCGGCCTCAGCCAGATGCTGATTGTCGCCTGGCTGGCCCGCCGGCGCGGCTGGCTGCCCTACGCGGCCTTCTCGCTGGACGAGGTGTGGCGCACCGGAAAGCGCGCCGTCCTGTCGTTCGGCCTGCCGCTGATCATCGTCGGCGGGCTGGCGGTCGGCGTGTTCACCCCGTCGGAGGCCGGCGCCTTCGCCGTGGTGTATGCGCTGTTTCTGGCCCTGTTCGTGCACCGGGCACTGAACCTGAAGGAGCTCTACCGGGTGCTCGTGAACGCGGTCCAGCTGAGCGGCGAGCTGCTGATCATCGTCGGCCTGTCGTTCGCGCTCGGCGCCGGGCTGACCAACGCCCACGTGCCGGACTTCCTGGTCCGCATGATCGACCACATCGTCGTCGTCGACAGCTCGTACCTGCGCATCCTCACGCTGGTCGCGCTCGCCATTCTCGCCGGCATGATCCTGGACCCGCTGATCCCGGTGCTGCTGCCGATCATCATGCCGACGCTGATCGCCTTCGACGTCGACCTCGTGCATTTCGGGGTGCTGATGGTGATCGCCGTGGTCATCGGGCAGGTGACGCCGCCGATGGCGATCGCGCTGATCATCGCCGGGCGCATTGCCAATGTCGACCAGATGCGCGTGCTGCGCGCCAACATGCCGTTCTTCTGGGGTATCATCGCCTTCCTGCTGGTGGCCATCGCGGTCCCCGGGCTGGCGACCTGGCTGCCCGACATGATGCGCAACTGATGCTCCGGGGCAACGGGACGAGGAAAGGCGGGGAGAGATGAACATCCGCGATCGCATTGGCGTCGACGTCGGCCGCAAGCTGTCGGTCGAGGACGCCGTCGAATGGGCCATCGCCAACGAGGTCACCTTCATCGACTGCCAGATCGACGTTGCGCCGAACGCACTGGAGAGTTTCGATGAGGCGCGCTGCGCCCCGATCCGCGCGCGCTGCGAGGCGGCCGGTATCCGGCTCGGCCTGCACACGTTGTCGGCGGTCAACGTCGCCGAGTTCTCGCCTTACTTGAGCGAGGCGGTCGACCGGTACCTGAAGGCCTATATCGACGCCTACGGGCGGCTCGGCGCCAACTGGATCGTCGTCCACGCCGGCTATCACTTCTCGGACGACGTGAAGATGCGCATGGAGGTCGGGCTGGAGCGGCTCAAACGCATTCTCGGCTACGCCGAGGAGAAGGGCGCGCGGATCCTGCTGGAGAACCTCAACTGGGAGCCGGAGCGGGCCGAGGTGCACTACCTTGCGCACAATCTGGAGGAGACGATGTTCTATTTCGACCGCCTCCCGTCGCCCAGTCTCGGCTGGTCGTTCACGGTCAACCACGCGACCCTGGTGCCGGAGGGTATCGCCGGCTTCCTCGACGGCGGCCCGACGGACCGGCTCGGCGAGGTGCGGCTGGCCGACAACAACGGCGAGTACGAGGTCCACATGCAGCCGGGCGAGGGCATCATCGACTGGACCGACATGTTCCGCCGCGTCGAGGCGACCGGCTTTGCCGGCCACTACATGAACGCCTTCGGCACCCTCGACGACATGCTGCGCGGCCGCGAGTTCGAGGTCGAGAGGTTCCCCGGCTGAGCCGGCGCGGGAGGGACGGGCGCAGGGCCATGCCATGCGCCCTTTCCACGCGCACCTCATCCTGAGCCTGTCGAAGGATGTGTCGCGGGGACAGGCGAGGGCGGTGAAAGCGCAGTCATTTCCAACGCTTGCGCCAGGAGCGGCTCCCCGCATACGCATCCTTCGACAGGCTCAGGATGAGGCATGCTTGAGACGGGGCGCGGGCGACTTTGCGGAGCCTGGGATGCGGGAACACTTCCGTGCAAAGGTCTCCATCCTGAGGAGGGCCGCCGCGCCGAGCGGCCGCCGTTAGGCGACGTGTGCGAGCCGCGAAACAGCGGCCCGTATCGAAGCATGAGGTCGCGCCGATTTGGCCGAGCGCAAATTAACGGACCACGCACTCAGGGCTTGCATTTTCATACTTTCCTTGTTAGGAAATTATCTATGGGTGATGTCTTCAAGGCCCTCGTCTCGGAATCGCGGCGCCGGATCCTCAACCACCTTGCCGGCGGGCCGATGACGGTGGGCGAGATCGCCAAGCATTTCGACATGGAGCTGCCGTCGATCTCCAAGCACCTGTCGATCCTGCGCGAGGCCGGCCTCGTCCGGCAGCAGAAGCGCGGCCAGCATGTCATCTATTTCCTCGCCGCGGACAATATCGCCAACACGCTGTACGGCTTCCTGACGCCGTTCTGCCCCGAGGCGCGGAAGATCGCCGCGGAGCGCAAGCTCGCCAACCCCGACGCGGTGGACCGCGAAGAGGAGGAGGGTGGATGATCCTGTCGAACCCCCATGTGCGGCGCGCCCTTGTCCTTGTCGGCATCGCCATCCTGTCGACCGTCGCGGCACGGATCATGGTGGCGACGCTCTTTAGCGACTCGTCGCTGTTCTACCTGCTGCTGCCCTACCTGATGTCCCTTTCCATCTACTGGACGGCGCCGAAAACGGCACAGGCATCCTTCGCCAGACAGACCTTCACCCGACACTTTGCGGAAGCGATGATGGTCTTCGTCCTGGTCGCGGCCTTCATGCTGGAGGGCTTCCTGTGCGTTCTGTTCTCGGCGCCGATCTATGTCATCGACGTTGCCCTCGGCTACCTGACCAGCTATTCGATCAGCGGGCTGAAGCACCGCCGCCGCCACCGCGTCAACGCCTATGCCCTGCCGGCCCTCGCGGCCATCCTGTCGCTCGAGGGCGTCAGCGCGGCGACCACGCTCGACCGGGAGAACCGGGCGACCTATGAGACGACCGTCGCAGCCGGTATCGCCGAGCTGAAGGCGAACCTCGCGAAGCCGATCGCCTTCGATCGGCCGCGGCAGTGGTTCATTGCGCTGTTCCCCGCGCCGGTGCGCGTCGAGGCCGGCTCCCTGAACCCGGGCGATATCCACAAGGTTTCTTTCGTCTACCGGAAATGGATCGTCACCAACGCGAAGGAGGGCGAGCTGCTGCTGCGCATCGATTCCGTCGGCGATGACGGTGTCGAGACGACGGTCGTCGCAAACGACAGCTACCTTGCCGCCTACATGACGATCGAGGGCACGCGGATCCGCTTCGAGGAACTGGGCCCCGGGCGCACACGGGTCTCGCTGACCCTCTTCTACCGGCGCAACCTCGACCCGGTCTGGTATTTCGGCCCGCTGCAGCGCTTCGCCATGAACGAGAGCGCGCGCCATCTCGTCGACACGGTGATCGCACGGATGCAAACCGATGGCTGACGCGAGGCCGACCCTTTTCGAGCGGATCGATCCCGGCACCGGCGGCGACCCGGTTGCGGGCGAGGTGCGGTGGAGCGCCGCAAAATCGCTGTGGTGGAGCGGCATGGCGGCCGGCTGGGCGATCGTCGGGACGCTCTATTTCTCGTGGTCGGCGGTCGCCGTCTATCTCGTTTTCTGCGCCGTCACCCTGTGCCTCGGCCACTCCCTCGGCATGCACCGCAAGCTGATCCACGACGCCTATGACTGCCCCGGTTGGGTCGAGAAGCTGTTCGTCTATCTCGGAACGCTGGTCGGCCTCGGCGGGCCGTTCACCATGATGTACACCCACGATCTGCGCGACTGGGCGCAGCGCCAGCCCAAATGCCACGACTTCCTCGCCCACCAGCGCGGTATCGCGACGGACTTCTGGTGGCAGCTGCATTGCGGCCTCCGCCTTACCAGGCCGCCGGCATTCCGCTTCCCGGCGAAGCTGACGAATAGCCGCTATTACCGCTTCCTTGAGGCCACCGCCATGGCGCAGCAGCTTCCCGTGGCCCTCATCCTCTATGCCCTCGGCGGCTGGGGCTGGGTCGCCTGGGGCGTGTGCGGGCGCGTCGCCACCTCGATCTTCGGCCACTGGATCATCGGCCATTTCGCCCACAACCGCGGCCACCGCGACTGGCAGGTGGAGGGCGCCGCCGTGCAGGGCCACAACGTGCGCTATTTCGGCCTCGTCACCTTCGGCGAGTGCTGGCACAACAACCACCACGCCTTTCCGGGCTCGGCGAAGCTGGGGCTCAACCCGGGCCA
>JBFIFO010000195.1:0-6690 GCA_041602815.1 Alphaproteobacteria bacterium
AGGCCACCGCGACCATCCAGTCGGCGTAGTCGGGGTCGATCTTCTTGAGCGACTGCATCAGCTCCTGCTTGAAGGCGGTCTCGATGGGGACGCCGCGGCCGGGCCAGATGCGGAACTTGATGCGCAGGTACCGCCGGCCGCTCTTCGTTTCGAACCGGCCCATCACGTCGGCCGGGGCGCGGAAGATGCCGGCGAACTGCTCGATCACCGAATCGGTCATCGCCCGCGCCGCCTCCTCCATCGCCGCCGCCTGCGCCGCGTCGGCCGAGAGCGTGACGTCGGCGTGCATGCGCACGTAGCCGCGCGGATAGTTGATGACGTTGGCGATCGAGCGGTTGGGGATCAGCACCTCGGCGCCCATGGCGTTCTGCAGCACGGTAAAGCGCATGCCGACGGTCTGCACGATGCCGATATTGTCGCCGATCTGGATCATGTCGCCGACGTCGAACTGGTCGGTGAGCACGATGGTCAGCCCCGTCACCACGTCCTGCACGATGCCCTGCGAGCCGAAGCCGACGGCAAGGCCGATGATCGAGGCGCTGGCGAAATAGGCGGTAAGCGACACGCCGAGCTCCGAAAGCGCCCAGCCGAGCGCGCCGAAATAGAAGGCGAAGATGAGGATGCTGGTGATCAGGCTGGTCACCGTGCGCGCCTTGGCGTGGGTGCGGTGCGTCGCCCGCGCCATGATCCACGCGCCGACCAGGCGCACGATGCGCACGGCGATATGCGCGGCGACCGCGACGACCGCGATCAGCCCGAGCCGCTCGAGGAGGCCGAAGCTATCGGGGATCAGGTCCGGCATCGCGCAGGGCGACCGCGAGGTAGTTGACGTCGAGGTCGCGCGGGGCGACGGACCAGCGGTCGCGCAAGGGGTTGTAGACCATGCCGGTCAGCTCCGCGATCTCCAACCCGGCCCGGCGCAGCGGCGCCGCGAGCTCGGACGGGCGCACGAACTTGCGCCAGTCGTGGGTGCCGCGGGGCAGCCAGCCGAGCACGTATTCGGCGCCGACGATCGCCAGCCCCCAGGCCTTGAGCGTGCGGTTGAGGGTGGCGACCACCATCATGCCGCCGGGCCCGACCAGCGCCGCCGAGGATTCAAGGAACAAATCGAGGTCGGCGACGTGCTCGACCACCTCCATGTTGAGGACCACGTCGTAAGCCTCGCCGCGCGCCGCCATGTCCTCCACCGTATCGACGCGGTAGTCGACCGCAACCCCCATCGTCTCGGCGTGGCTCGCCGCGATGCGCACGTTCTTCTCCAGCGCATCGATGCCGGTCACCGTGGCGCCGAGCCGGGCCAGCGGCTCCGCCAGGAGGCCGCCGCCGCAGCCGATATCGGCCAGGGTGAGCCCGGCGAGCGGGCGGTCGCCGTGCGGGTCGCGCCCGAAGCGGGCGCAGATGCGGTCGCGCACGAATTCCAGGCGCAGCGGGTTGAACTTGTGCAGCGGCCGGAACCGGCCGTCCGGGTCCCACCACTCCTCGGCCATGGCGGCGAACTTGGCGGCCTCGGCCTCGTCCACCGTGCGGTCGCGGCGCTTGCCAGCGGTTGCGGTCATGGCAGAATCCCCGTCGGATGCGTGTGCGGCCCGCCGACTTGCACGGGCGGGTACATTTGAGTATGGATACGCCCGCCTTCCGAAGCAACCGGTTGCGGGCTCGGGCTGGTGCTTGCGGTGTTTCGCGCGGACGCGCGGTCGCACCGGCCCTCTCCCCCACCCGGCCACCCACAGCGTACGATACCGTTGGGTGGCCGGGTGGGGGAGAGGGCTGGTGCCGCAAGAAAAGCGGGCGGGCCCGCCGGCAGCGGAAGGCGTTGTGTTTGCGGCGAAAAAGGACCGTTCACGGCCGATGGCGCGTATCGTGCAGAAATTCGGCGGCACCTCGGTGGCCGACCTCGAGCGCATCCGCGCCGCCGCGCGCCGGGTGAAGGCGGAGGTCGACCGCGGCAACGACGTCGCCGTCGTGGTCTCGGCGATGGCCGGGGTGACCAACCACCTGGTCGGGCTGGTCAGCGAGGCCGGGGCGCTGCACGACACCCGCGAGTACGACACCGTGGTCTCGTCGGGCGAGCAGGTGACGGCAGGCCTGCTGGCGCTGTGCCTGCACGAGCTCGGCGTCTCGGCGCGCTCGTGGCTCGGCTGGCAGGTCCCGATCCACACCGACGACGTGTACGGCAAGGCGCGGATCACCGGGATCGACCCGGAGCGCATCCTCAAGCGCTTCGAGGAGGGCCAGGTGGCCGTGGTCGCCGGCTTCCAGGGCGTCTCGCCGCAGGGCCGCATCGCCACCCTCGGGCGCGGCGGCTCCGACACGACGGCGGTGGCGCTGGCGGCGGCGCTGGCGGCGGAGCGCTGCGACATCTTCACCGATGTCGACGGCGTCTACACCTCGGACCCGCGGATCGTGTCCAAGGCCCACAAGCTCGACAAGATCACCTACGAGGAGATGCTGGAGATGGCGTCGCTCGGTGCCAAGGTGCTGCAGACCCGCTCGGTCGAGCTGGCGATGAACACCGGGGTGCGCGTGCAGGTGCTGTCCAGCTTCGAGGACAAGCCCGGAACCCTTGTTGTCGATGAGGAAGAGATCGTGGAAAAACAGGTAGTCAGCGGAATCGCGTACAGCCGCGACGAGGCGAAGATCACCCTCGCCCAGGTCGCGGACAGGCCGGGCGTGGCGGCCGGCATCTTCGGGCCGCTGGCGGAGGCCAGCATCAACGTCGACATGATCGTGCAGAACGTCTCGCCCGACGGCGGCAGGACGGACCTCACTTTCACGGTGTCGCGCGCCGACCTGAAGCGCGCGGTCGCCGTGCTCGAGAAGCTGCGCGACCGGATCGCCTACAAGGACCTGATCCACGACGACGGCGTGGTCAAGGTCTCGGTGATCGGCGTCGGCATGCGCAGCCATGCGGGCGTTGCGCAGTCGATGTTCCGTGCCCTTGCCGAAAAGGGCATCAACATCCAGGTCATATCGACATCGGAGATCAAGATCAGCGTCCTGATCGACGAGGAGTACACGGAGCTCGCGCTCAGGGCGCTGCACACCGCCTACGGGCTCGACGCCGAATAGACGGCGCCGCCGTTTTGGATTCGGCTTGCGCCAAAGCGGCACCAGCCCGCTACCCCACCCGGCCGCCCAACGGTATCGTACACTGTGGGTCGCCGGGTGGCGGAGCGGGCCAGTGCAGGACGCAACAGGAAACACGCTAACGCCGCGCCGGATGCGGCACGGACCGGGGTATGGCTGATACGACGAACTGGGTCGGCTCGAGACAACTGCTGCGCCGCCTGCGCGACGTCATGGCGGGCGGCGGCGACGCCCAGGCGCGGCTCGACCGGATCGTCGCCATCATCGCCCGCGACATGGTCGCCGAGGTGTGCTCGATCTACCTCTTGCGGCCCGGCGACATCCTCGAGCTGTTCGCCACCGAGGGTCTGCTGAAGACCGCGGTGCACCGCACGCGGCTGCGGGTCGGCGAGGGCCTGGTCGGCGATGTCGCGGCGCACGCGCGGCCGCTGTCGCTGGACGAGGCGCAGGACCACCCGCAATTCGCCTACCGGCCGGAGACCGGCGAGGAGATCTACCATTCCTTCCTCGGCGTGCCGATCCTGCGCGGCGGCCGGGTGCGCGGCGTGCTCGTGGTGCAGAACCAGAGCCGCCGCAACTACACCGACGAGGAGATCGAGACGCTGCAGACCGTCGCCATGGTGCTGGCCGAGCTGGTGGCGAGCGGCGCCCTGGCGTCGGAAACCGAGTTCGCGTCGGTGGACGGCATCGCGCTCAAGCCGCTGCGCCTCGAGGGCACGCGGCTGAACGGCGGGCTGGCGATGGGCAAGGCCGTGGTCCACGAGCGGCGCACCAGCATCAGCCAGGTGGTGGCCGAAGACTCGGCGGCCGAGCTGCGGCGCTTCGATGCCGCGGTGCAGGACATGCACCGGGCGCTCGACGCGATGATGGAGGACCTCGGCGGCCACCGCGGCGGGGCGGAGCATGTCGAGGTGCTCGAGGCGTACCGCATGTTCGCCGAGGACCGCGGCTGGCTGGCGCGGATCCGCGAGGGCATCCGCGGCGGGCTGACCGCCGATGCCTCGGTGGCCAAGGCGCTGAACGACACGCGGGCACGCATGGCCCAGATCGCCGACCCCTATATCCGCGAGCGCATCCTCGACCTCGAGGACCTCGCCTACCGCCTGCTGCAGCATCTCGACGAGGGCGAGACGCCGGAGGACCGGCGGCGTTTGCGCGCCGACGGCGACACGGTGCTGGTGGCGCGTTCGCTCGGCCCGGCCGAACTGCTCGATTACGGGCGGCGCGAGCTCAAGGCCGTGGTGCTCGAGGAGGGCTCGAGCACCGCGCATGTCGCCATCGTCGCGCGGGCCCTCGGGGTTCCGCTGATCGGCCGGGTCGGCGGGCTGCTCGAGCGGGTCGAGTCGGGCGACACCGTGCTGGTCGACGGCGACAACGGCATCGTCGTCGTGCGGCCGGGCGACGATGCGCGCCAGTCGTTCGCCGAGACCATGGAATCGCGGGCCGAGTTGCAGGAGGTGTACGCCTCGCTGCGCGACCTGCCGACGGTCTCGCGCGACGGCGTCGCGGTATCGCTCAACCTGAATGCCGGCCTGCTGCTCGACCTGCCGCAGCTGCGCCAGGCCAACGCCGCCGGGATCGGCCTGTACCGGACCGAGATCATGTTCATGATGCAGGGGTCGCTGCCCGGCGTCGACGAGCAGGCCGCCGTGTACCGCCGGGTGCTCGACCAGGCGGACGGGCGGCGCGTGGTGTTCCGCACGCTCGATGCCGGGGGCGACAAGCTGCTGCCCTACCTGCACGGCCATCACGAGGACAACCCGGCGATGGGCTGGCGCGCCATCCGCATGACCCTCGACCGCCCGTTCATGCTGCGCCAGCAGCTGCGCGCACTGATCCGGGCAGCGGCCGGTCGGCCCCTCGACGTGATGTTCCCGATGGTGGCCGAGGTCTCGGAATACCGGGCCGCGCGCGAGATCCTCGAGCTCGAGCTGGCGCGCGCGAGGGTGCGCGGCGAAACCCTGCCGCAGTCGGTCGCCGCCGGCTGCATGCTGGAGGTGCCGTCGCTGCTGTTCCAGCTGCCGCAGCTGACCGCCTGCGTGGATTTCCTCGCCGTCGGCTCGAACGACCTGCTGCAGTTCCTGTACGCCAGCGACCGCGGCAACATCGCGGTCAGCGACCGCTACGACATCCTCTCGGTGGCCTCCCTGCGCATGCTGCGCAGCGTGGTCGCGGCCTGCGGGTCCGCCGGCGTGCCGGTCGGCGTGTGCGGCGAGATGGCGGGTCAGCCGCTGGAGGCGATGGCGCTGGTCGGACTCGGCTTCCGCTCGCTGTCGATGGCGTGGTCGTCGATCGGGCCGACCCGGATGATGATCCGCAGCCTCGAGGTCGGGCAGCTTTCGGATTTCCTGGACGGGCTGCTGGACGGGCCGTCGCACAGCCTGCGCTCGAAGCTCCGCGCCTATGCGCGGGACCACGGGATTGCATTGTAGAAGCGCCGTCGACCGCCGGTTAAGACTTTGTAATAATTTGGGCAATAGTGTGGCGTCACGAGCAGTGCGATTGCAATGCGGACCGCATTGCTGATACACAGTAGCGTTCGGTAATTCGGGCCGAAGCCGCGACTTCCGGGGAGGGCCGGCCGCGCGTCGGTGCGGTCCTGGCGAGAGGGCCCGGCCGGGCAATAGGGTGAAGGTGACAGGGGTGGTCGTTGCCGTGCGCAGGGCGCGCGCGGCGATGGGTTCCGCCTTCCGCGGATATTCCGGACAGGCCGGTGGCCCGGCGGTTCGGGCCGTAATTGTGGATGCGAAGAATGAGCGACTATCATAGCCGGGACGGGCAGTCCAGACTTCGGGCGGCACCGGAACAGCCAGCGGACGAGGACGCGATGGCCGTTGACCAGGACTCGCCAGCGGAGCTGGTGGCGCATTACAGCGTCGGTGACGAGCTGCGCATGCGGCGCGAGGCGCTCGGCAAGAGCATCGCCGACATCGTCGATGCGGTGCGCATCCAGGCGCGCTATCTCGAAGCCCTCGAGGACGGGCGTCTCGAGGATCTGCCGGGGACCGTGTATGCGCTGGGGTTCGTGCGCACCTATGCCGAATATCTCGGCCTCGAAGGCCCCGACATCGTGGCCCGGTACAAGGAGGAAACCCAGGGTCTGAAGACCCAGAGCTACGTGATGCCGGAGCCGCTGGAGGAAGGCAAGGTGCCGACGGCGGCGATCCTGCTGGGGGCGATCCTGCTGGCCGCGGCGGTGTATGGTGCATGGTACTTCCTGTCGCAGCCGGACGGCCGCGTTGCCCAAACGGTGCCAGAGGTTCCCGAGCGCCTTGCGGGCGTCACCGAGGTACCGACCCCGGCTGCCGTCCCGCCGGTACCGCAGAGTCTCGTACCGGTCGCGCCGGCGCCCGGCGCCGCTCCGCCGGCAAGTCCGCCGGCCCGGGCGGAAGGCGATGTCCCGCCGCCGCCCGCCGTCGCGCTGATGCCGACACCGCCGGCGGCCGCACCGGCGCCGGCGCCGGTCGAGACCGTCACGGTCGCACCCGAGGAGGAGCCCGCCGCACCGGCGCCGGGTGCCGCTTCAACGCCGACCGTCGCCGCGCCGCCGACCGTGCCGGCTGAACCGACAACGGCACAGCCGCAACCCGCCGGGATTCCGGG
>JBFIFO010000196.1:0-6522 GCA_041602815.1 Alphaproteobacteria bacterium
CTGCCCGCCCTCGATATGGCCAACCGAGGCGCCGCAGCAGTTCCAGTCCTCCAGCTCCTCCAGCTCGATGCCGAGCCTGGGCGCGATGGCGCGCAAGCTGCGGTCGAGATGGGCGCCGCTGCCCTGCGAGCTGCAGCCCGGGTAATAGGTGAACTTCTTGCTCTCGCTCATGACTCGCCGCCCTTGCTCTCTCGTGCGTCGATCTCGGCCGCCTTGGCGAGGATCGCCTGCAGGCCCTTGCGGTCCTTGATCTTGTGCGGCGCGCCGAGATGCATGCGCCCGGTCTTCACCATGCCCATCGCGATCTTCAAATTCGCCAGGCTCTTCCGGAAGAAGTCGGCGAGGCCGCCGGACCAGTAGAACTTCGTGGTCACCAGGCGCTCGTCGGTGCGCCCGAAGGTCATCGCCGACCACCAGAAGGCCTTGGCGAAGCGGGCGTTCTCCACCTTCTTGACGTAGCCGAGCTCGACCGCCTTCGACGCCAGGTCCTGGATGATGTAGGTGACCGGGACGCCGCGCGGGCAGCGCACCACGCAGTTGTAGCAGGAGGTGCAGTTCCAGATCGTCGACGAGTTGAGGACCTCGTCCTTCATGCCGGCGCGGATCATCATGAACAGCTTTCGCGGCCCGTGGTCCATCTCGGTGCCGATGGGGCAGGAGCCGGAGCACATACCGCACTGCATGCACAGGCTCATCTTGTCGCCGCCGTTGACGTTGTCGCGGACCCAGCGGGCGAAGTTCAGATCGTATCTCCGGTCGGCTTGAGCCGGTGGCGCTACCGTCATCGCGTCTGCCCTCTAAAATCCCTTGAAGGGGTTCATGCCGTAGCCGCGGATCTCTTCCACGAACTCGTCGATCATCTTGCCGACCTTGGCCGAGTCGGCGATCGAGACTTCGACGGCCTTGGCGCGACCGTCCTCCAGCATCAGGCTCTGCAGGGTCTCGCCGATGTTCTTCATGCGCTCCTGGCCGATCAGGCTGCCCTTTATGAAATGGCACTGGTAGTCGTCGCCGGATCGGCAGCCCAGCAGCATGGCGCCGTCGTAGCCGCGCTGGAAGGCGTCGGAGATCCACAGCATGCTGACCGAGCCTAGGCAGCGCACCGGGATCACCCGCACCTCGGCGTTCAGCGCATGGCGGTTGATGCCGGCCATGTCGAGCGCCGGCGCCGCGTCGTTCTCGCACGCCAGGATCAGGATGCGGTACTTGTCGGAGAACTCGTCCGGGATCTCGACCGCGCCGATCATCTCGCTGACCATCTGGACGTTGTAGTTGTCGAAATTGATGGTCCGCACCGGGCAAGCGCCCATGCAGGTGCCGCAGCGGCGGCAGCGTGTGGGGCTGAGCACCGGATAGCCTTCCTCGGTCTCGTCGATGGCGCCGAACGGGCATTCCACCGTGCAGCGCCGGCACTTGGTGCAGATGTCGAGGCCGAATTTCGGGAAGCTGAGGTCGCCGACCCGCGGGTGCACCGCCATGCCGGCCTCAGCGCTGCGGATCGCCTGGATCGCCTTCAGCACCGCGCCGGCCGCGTCCTCGGCGCTCTCCGCCATGTCCATCGGGCGGCGCACCGGGCCGCAGGTGTAGATGCCGGTGCGGCGCGTCTCGTACGGGAAGCAGATGAAGTGGGAGTCGGCGAAGCCGTCGGCCAGCATCGGCAGATGCGGTCCCTGGCGGTATTTCAGGTTGAGGATCGGCCCGCCTTCGGGCGCCGCCGCCGGCCACGCCGGTGAGTCTACCTCGCCGTTGCCGGCCCGCGCGATCGGCGCCACCGGGTCGATGTCGTTGGCCAGCTGGTCGGTGCCCTTTTCCGTGGCCGGCTTGTCGGGATCGGTGGCATTCGGCACCATGCCGGTCGCCAGCACCACCATGTCGAGCCCCGCCATCGGCACTTCCTGGCCGAGCAGCGCGTCGTCGACCGTGACCGTAAGGTCCGATCCGACGGACTTGACCTTGCCCTTCATGAAGACGATGCCCTCTTCCTGGGCCTGGCGGTAGAATTCCTCGGCCGTACCCGGGGTGCGCAGCTCCTGGAAGATGATGTAGATCATCGCCTCCGGGTTGGCGGCGCGGATCTGCAGCGCCTGCTTGATCGAGGTGCCGCAGCACACCGACGAGCAGTAGGGCAGGTGCCCGGGATCGCGCGATCCCGCGCACAGAACGAAGGCGATGTTGTTCGGCGCCGCCCCGTCCGACTTGCGCTTGACGCCGGCGCCGGCGAGCATTTCCTCGAGCTCGACGCCCGTCACCACGTCGGGCGACGCGCCGTAGCCGAGATGGCCGAGCTTGCTGGCGTCGTAGGGCCGCCAGCCGGTGGCGACGACGATCGCGCCGACCGTTTCCGTGGCCGCCGAGGCGCCGTTGACCAGGCTGACCGCAAACTTGCCCGGCATGCCGCTGGTCTCGGCCACGGTGGTTTCGGTCTTCACCGTGATCGCCTTGTCGCTCTGCACCTTGTCGATCAGCGCAGCGATGTCGTTGTCCTGCGGATCGCGATACGGCGGCCGGTGCGGCATGCGCTTGGACCATTTGGCGCTCCAGCCGCCGAGCTCCCTGGTCTTCTCGACCAGCAGAACATCGTGGCCGGCCGCCGCCGCCTCGATCGCCGCGGAAAGCCCGGTGGCGCCGCCGCCGACGACCATGATCCGCGTGCTCAGCCCGTCCTCGACGCGCGGCTCCGGCGGCTTCATCTTCGAGGCCTGGGCGACGCCCATGCGGATCTGGTCGGCCGCCGCCATCTGGGTGTCCTCCTCGCCCGCCGGGCGGGCCCAGGCGACCCATTCGCGCAGGTTCGTGCGTACCGTGGTGGCGCCGTCGAAGTCGAAGCGGTCCGCCATCACGCGCTGCGAGCAGGCGGCGATGATCGGCTGGTTGACGGTGCCGTCGGCGACGTCCTTGCCGATGACGGCAACGCCCTCCTCGCTGCACAGCGCGGCGTGCTGCCGGCACAGCGGCACCTTCAGATCCCCCGAGGCAAGCGTTTCCAGGGCATCGCAGTCGACGGCCTCGGCGATGCCGCAGCCCCTGCAGATATAGACGCCGGGTTTCCGATCGCTCATCGGTCGCCTCTCCTCAATTCCTGGGTCCGACGGCCTGGATGGCCTTGAGGGCCGCCGCCGTCGCCGACTGGACCGACATCGAAACGTCCAGCGGGCCGGCCGCCACGCCCGCCGGGATAATGCCGCCATCGCCGTCCAGGGACGGGACGATGAAACCGTACTCGTCACGCTCCACGGATATCGGCGGCGCATAGCCGTCGGCGGCGGCGGGCTTCATCCCGGTCGCCAGGACGACCAGATCGTACGTCCGGTCGTACATCTCGCGGGTCAGGGTGTCCTCGCCGTGCAGCACCGGGCTGCCGTCGTCGTCGATCTCGATCGACGCCGGCTTGGACTTGATGAAATGCACCTGCGGGTCGGCTGCGACGCGCTGGTAGAAGGCCTCGAGCTTGTCGTGCGCGCGCAGGTCGATGTAGTAGATGTCGACCTCGGCCTCCGCGTACTGCTCACGTACGTACGCCGCATGCTTCAGCGAGCCGAGGCAGCAGATCCGCGAACAGTAGGGCAGGTGGTTGCGGTCGCGCGAGCCGGCGCACTGAATCATCGCAACCTTCCTGACAGGTTCGCCGTTCGAAGGGCGTACGATTCGGCCGCCGGTCGGGCCGTCATGGTTGGCCAGCCGCTCCATCTGTACGTTGGTGATGATGTCGGGCGAGAGATTGTAGTTGTACGATTCCAGCTTCAGCGGATCATACGGCTCCCATCCCGTCGCCCACACGATGGCGCCGCAGGCGATCTCGAAGGTCTCGCCCGCATCGTCGAGGTCGATCGCATCGTAGTTGCAGGCGGCCTTGATCTTGTCGGCCTCCGGGGTGCCGATCGCCTCGGGTGCGACAACATATCGCATGGGGAAGGCGTGTTCGTGGGGCAGATAGGCAGCCCTCGTCTTGGAAAGGCCGTAGTTGAAGGCGCTGTCGACTTCCATCTCGGTCGCCTCCGCGCAGGCCCCGCAGGCGGTGCATTTCGCGTTCACGTAACGTGGCGCGACGCACACCGAAACCGTGTAATTTCCCTTGTCGCCCTTGACGTCCGCCACGCTCGCCATGGTCACGACGCGCAAGTTCTTCAGCTTGCGGATGCGCTGGAAATTGATCTCCAGCCCGCATGTCGGATGGCACAGCTTTGGGAAGTAGCGGTTCAGCTGTGCGACGCGCCCGCCGAGCGCCGGTCCGCGCTCCAGCAGGATGACGTCGTAGCCGGTTTCCGCCGCTTCGACCGCCGCGGTGATGCCGGCAATTCCGCCGCCGACCACCAGGATTGTCTGGCTTGTTGGCCCTTGATTCGCCATGTCGATTCGCCCGTCCCGATCAACCGGATAGATATCTTGTTACACAGGCGGAGCCGCACAGGAAAGCCCGCCCGGGAACATATTCGCATATTAGAACATTCTTGTGTGATAATGAAAACTCGTATTTCTATAGAGGGATCGCATCGCGACGGTTTGTCGCCATACCGGCGACGGTTGACGGAAGGTCGAGCCTGGAAGGGAGAAGTTGTCATGTCGAAACTGGTGCCACCGCATGGCGGCGCGGGCCTGAAGCCGCTGCTGGCGCCCGAAGCCGAACGTGCCGAGGAGCTCAAACGTGCCGCGCACCTGAAGAAGGTGCCGATGTCCAGCCGCGAGACGTCGGATCTGGTGATGTTGGCGATGGGCGCGTACACCCCGCTGGACGGCTTCATGGGCGAGGCCGACTGGCGTGGGTCCTGCGTCGATATGAAGCTGTCGAACGGTGTCTTCTGGCCGATCCCGATCACCCTGTCGGCCGAACAGGACCTCGCCGATTCGATCGGCATCGAGGAGGAGGTGGCCCTGGCCGACGGTGAGACCGGGGAGCTCATGGGCATCATGGAGGTGACCGAGAAGTACTTCATCGACAAGTCGCTGGAGTGCGAGCACGTCTACCGGACCAACGACGAGAAGCATCCGGGCGTCCAGAAGGTGCTGGAGCAGGGGCCGGTCAACCTTGCCGGCCGGGTGACGGCGCTGTCGGAAGGAGTGTACCCGAAGCAGTACAAGGGTCTTTACATGCGCCCTGCCGAGACCCGGGCGCTGTTCGCCGAGAAGGGCTGGTCGCGCGTCGCCGCCTTCCAGACCCGCAACCCGATGCACCGCAGCCACGAGTACCTCGCCAAGATCGGCATCGAGATCTGCGACGGCGTGCTGATCCACCAGGTGCTCGGCAAGCTGAAGCCGGGCGACATCCCGGCCGAGATCCGCGTCAACGCGATCAACGCGCTGGTCGAGCACTACTTCGTGCCCGGCACGGCGATCCAGTCGGGCTATCCGATCGAGATGCGCTACGCCGGCCCGCGCGAGGCGCTGCTGCACGCCCTGTTCCGGCAGAATTTCGGCTGCTCCGACCTGGTGATCGGCCGCGACCACGCCGGCGTCGGCGACTACTACGGCCCGTTCGACGCGCAGCACATCTTCGATACGCTGTGGGACGGGGCGCTGGAGACCCGGCCGCTGAAGATCGACATCACCTTCTACTGCAGGCGCTGCGACGGCATGGCGACGGCCAAGACCTGCCCGCATGGCGACGAGCACCGATTGACGATCTCCGGCACCCGCCTGCGCGAGATGTTCGCCAAGCGCGAGGACGTGCCGCACGAGTTCAGCCGGCCGGAGGTGCTGAAGATCCTGCAGGCCTATTACGATTCGCAGAAGTAGGCGCGAGACGTTCGAAGACCGCTGCGAGCCATCGCCTGGCGACAATCGCCGGCGTCTTGCACATTGCCGATCCCGGGCCATCTGATTGGGCATGACCGGCCAACCGCACCGCTACTACGTCCGCTCGCCGGACGGCCGCATGATCACCGGTTACGACCGGCCCGACACGGCCCGGGCGGTGGCCCTCGAGTACGGCGAGGGCGCGGTCGTCATCGACACCCTGGCCCAGGCCTATTACCCGGTCGCCGAGGAGGTGATCGACGGCGAGCTTCTGCATGCCGGGATCGGCGGCTGGAACGCCGGCAAGCAGAACCCGGCCCGGGACCTGATCGAGGCGATCCGCAAGGGGCATCCGGCGGTCGTGCATGCCTTCCTCGTCAAGGGCTCGGATCCGAACACGCGGGATGCCAACGGCGGCACCGCGCTGCACTGGGCGGCGTCGCGTGGCAGTGTCGAGATCGCGCGGCTGCTGCTGGACGCCGGCGCCGATCCTTCGACGACCGACGGCGACGGCAACACGCCGCTGCAGGTCGCGCAGCAAAAGGGACGGCAAAAGCTGGTGGCAATGCTCGGCGCCGGCTGACTCCTGCGGCCGGCGTTCCCTACCGTTGCCAGCGGGGCAGCCGGACCGTCGCCCGCAGGCCGCCCTCCGAACGGTTCTGCAGGGTGATGTCGCCGCCGTGACCGCGCACGATCGAACGGGCGATGGCCATGCCAAGGCCGATGCCGCCGGTCTGCCGGCTGCGCGAGCCCTCGAGCCGCACGAACGGGCTGAAGACGCGCTCCAGATCC
>JBFIFO010000197.1:0-6499 GCA_041602815.1 Alphaproteobacteria bacterium
TAGGCATCGGCCGAGTTGGTGCCGATGGTCTCCTCGGACTGGCCGTGCAGGTCGGCCCAGAATGGGAGAAGCTCCACCTCTTCGACAATGCGCAAGGGGTTGGCCGTCGCCACGCAGACGCCCTCGTCGTCCTCCAGCCGGATCTCGACGTCGCCGGGCGCCGCGACCGACAGGCCGGGGATCTCCACCGCGAAGGTGCCGGGCGCGAACGTGACCGTCTCGGGCAGGCCGTCGACCGGAACGTTGCTGCGCAGACGGAAGGTGGTGTCGCAACGGTCCGACGGGTTGCCCCATCTGTCCTCGCCCTTGCATTTCAGGGTGAATTGCTCGCCGACCCGCCGCAGGGTCGGCACCACCGCAAGGCAGCGCTCCGGCGGGCCGGGGACGATGCGGATCACCGGCTGATCCGGCAACGGCTGGTAGTTGAAGGTGGCGATCGGGTCCACGAGCACGCGGAACTCGTACGTGTCCTCGCAGAAGGTCTGCAGCCGCATGCCGGGGGAGCCGCCGTCGGTCACGCCGAAGCGTACGGTGATGGTGTCGCCCTCGCGCAGGAAGCCGCGCACCACCTTGATGTAGAGCGTACGGTCCCACGGCCTAACGTTGCCCTTGGGGTCGTAGCGGTACTCTAGCACCGCGTCGTTCGACGCCTCGATCACCGTGTAGTTCGGTTTCGCCGGGTCCTCGAACTGCGGCCGCGTCTGGTCGGAGGCGAAGCGGAAGCAGATGCGCAGACTGCCCGAATCGTCGATGCCGAACTTGCCGGCGGTGTAAACGAGGGTGAAGCTCTGGTAGGAGCCGGCCTCGAAGTCGCCGTCGGGGGAGACGGTGGCGGTGCCCAGCTCCTGCGGCGGCACCGGGGCGCGGATGGTGCCGCTGTTGACGTCGGCCCAGGGCGCGGCGGCGGCATCGTCCGGGCTGCCCATCGGTGTCTCGGCCATGTCTCCTCCGGCGCCGGTGTCGGCGCGTCCGCTTGTTGCCGCCATCATACGCATTGCATGCCCGTCCGCCGAACGAAAACCGTCCGGCAGGCAGTACCGACCGGCGCGGCGGCGCGCGGCGCGAGCGCATTCCTGGAGGCTGTAGCCGGCGCGCAAACTCCGCTACCCTGCCTGCATGATCTCGCCACTGAAGAACCGAACGTACCGCCGGCTGTTCACGGCGCAAATCGTCGCCCTCGCCGGCACCGGCCTTGCCACCGTCGCGCTGGCGCTGCTCGCCTACGACCTCGCCGGCGGCGGCGCCGGTGTCGTGCTCGGCACGGCGCTGGCGCTCAAGATGGCGGCCTATGTCGGCATCGCGCCGCTTATCGGCGGGCTGGCGCATCGTCTGCCGCGCCGCGCCCTGCTGATCGGGCTCGACATCGCGCGCGCCGCCGCCGTCGCCTGCCTGCCGTTCGTTACCGAGATCTGGCAGGTCTACCTGCTGATCTTCGTCGTCAACGCCTTCTCGGCCGGCTTCACGCCGACCTTCCAGGCGACGATCCCGGATGTGCTGCCGGACGAGGCGCGCTACACGCGGGCGCTGTCACTGTCGCGCCTCGCCTACGACCTGGAGGCCCTGCTGAGCCCGACCGTCGCCGCGGCCGCGCTCGTCGTGCTGAGCTACGATGCGCTGTTCGCCGCCAACGCGCTGGCCTTCCTGGCCTCGGCCCTGCTCGTGCTGTCGGTGCGCCTGCCGGCGCCGGCGGCGCACGAGCGCGCGCCCGGCGCCTGGCACAATATCGGCTTCGGCGTCCGGGCCTATCTCGCGACGCCGCGGCTGCGCGGCCTGCTGGCGCTCTCGCTCGCGGTGGCCGCGGCCGGCGCCATGGTGATCGTCAACACCGTGGTCTACGTGCGCGACCGGCTGGGCGGCACCGACAGCGACACCGCGCTCGCCTTCGCCGCCGCCGGGGCCGGGTCGATGGCGGTCGCCCTCATGCTGCCGCGGCTGCTGGACCGCCTGCCCGATCGCCCGGTCATGCTGTCCGGCGGCCTCGTGCTGACCGCGGGGCTTCTGGCGGGCCTGGCCGGGCCCGGCCTCTTCGCGCTGCTGGCGGTCTGGTTCGTGCTCGGCGCCGGCGCATCGCTCGTGCAGACGCCGGCGGGCCGGCTGCTCCGGCGCTCGGCGCGCGCGGGCGACCGGCCGGCCGTCTACGCGGCGCAGTTCGCGCTGTCGCACGCCTGCTGGCTCATCGCCTATCCGCTCGCCGGCTGGCTCGGCGCGGCGTTCGACTTCATGACCGCCTGTTCGGTGCTTGGCGTCATCACCCTGGCCGCGACCGCCGCCGCGCTTGCCCTGTGGCCCGCCCACGAGCCGGCTGAGCTGGCGCACGAGCACGCGGCGATCGGCCACGAGCACCTGCACGTCCACGATGCACACCACCAGCACGACCACGAGGGCTGGGAGGGGCCGGAGCCGCACCGCCACCCGCACCGGCACGCGAGACTGCGGCACAGCCACGCCTACGTCATCGACCTGCACCATCCGGTCTGGCCCGTCCGCTAGCCGATCCTTTCCTCTGCGGCACCGGCCCCGGCGCTTGCAGCGACGTGACCGAAGCTGCGCCTGGCCCGGCTTTCACCGTCAGGTCAGAGCTTCTTCTCCATCGGATAGCCGGTGAGGCCGAAAACCGTCGCCGGTTCGCCGGCGTCCGTCCAGCCTGCCCCGCGGTAGAAGCGGTGCGCGGTTTTCGTACTCATGAGCCGCGCCGTGCCGACGTTCCTGTCCGCCAGAACCGCGCGCGCGGCCGGCCTGCCCCGCGCCTAGCGTCTGGCGTCGCGCAGGGCCGCCAGCAGCTCGTCCGTCACCCGGCCGTCGACCGGCAGGTTCCGGCTGCGCTGGAACTCCCGGATCGCGCCGGCGATGTTGGCCGTCATCATGCGGTCCACGACGCCGGGCTCGTAACCCAGCTCGGCCAGCAGGCGCAGCGCCTCATGGGTCTTCACCCGCTCCGCCAGCGGCGGCAGCTGCAACGCCTTCGACGGCTCGGCGGCAGTCGCGCCCACGCCGCCGGCCAACATCAGGACAGCCGCGGCGGACGCGAATGCGAGCCAGTTTCTTCGTGAAAGGGTCATGGTTTCCTCCGTAGCCCAGCCACAGGAAAGATGACCGTCCTGAAGGCTCGCACGCGGACAGGAGAATGTCCAGTTGCAGCGGCTCGCGGGTGTCGGCCGGAGCGCGCATGACCGCCGATCGGATCTCCGGATGCCCCCCGGTGAAATTCGGTTAGACTGGCGCCATCATGGACGGGGCGGTGATGGTCACTGCTGACAAACCGGTGCCAAATGGGGGAACCGCGATGGCGAGATCCGGGCAGGAACCGCCAGACAGCGCGCCCTGGTGCGCGCCGCCGGACCCGGTGCTGCGGGCGCCGGCGCGGCCGATGGCGGCGCTCAGCTGCGATACCCACGCCCATGTCTGCGGGCCGCAGGCGGCTTACGCCTATGCCGCGACGCGCATCTACACGCCGCCGGACGCGCTGCCGGACGCCTATCTCGCCCTGTTGCGGACGCTCGGCGTCGCGCGCGCCGTGCTGGTGCAGCCGAGCGTCTACGGCACCGACAATGCGGCGATGCTGGCGGGCCTGCGGGCCCTCGAAGCGGCCGGCCTGGCCTGCCGCGGCGTCGCCGTCGTCGACGGGACGGTGACCGAGGCGACGCTCGACGAACTGCACGCGGCCGGGGTGCGCGGCCTGCGCTTCAACCTCGTCGACCTCGCCGACCCCAAGACCGGCCCGCCGCTGGACGCGATCCGGGCGCTCTGCGAACGCATCGCGCCGCGCTTCTGGCACGCCGAGTTTCTGATCCATGTCGACGATTACCCAGACTTCGAGGGCCGCTTCGGCGATTTCCCGACCGACATCGTCGTCGGCCACATGGGCTATCTGCGGCCCGGCCGCACTGCGGACGACGCGGGGTTCCGCGGCATGCTGCGGCTGGCCGAAGCGGGGCGCTGCTGGATCAAGCTGACGGCGCCCTACCGCATCTCCGCCGGCGACCTGCCGTATCCCGAGGCCGCCGCCTTCGCCCGCGCCATTGTCGAGGCCGCACCGCACCGCGCCGTCTGGGGCACCGACTGGCCGCACGTCATGGTGAAAAAGCCGATGCCCAACGATGCCGATCTCTGCGATCTCTTGTCCGACTGGGTGCCGGACCCGGCGCTGCGCCGCCGCATCCTCGCCGACAACCCGGCCGAACTCTACGGCTTCTAGCGAAAGGGCCCGAACATGCTGTTCTCGATCCTGATCTTCGACGTGCCGGATTCGGCGGCGCTGCGCGACGAATGGCGGCAGCGCCACCTCGACTACGTGAAGGCGCTCGACGCCGAGACGCTGTTCGCCGGGCCGTTCACGACGGACGACGAGTCGGCCGACCTCGGCAGCCTGCGGCTGGTCGAGTTCGAAGACCGCGCGGCGGCGGAGCGCAACGTCGCCGAGGAGCCCTACGTGATCGGCGGCGTGCAGACGCGCTGGAAGGTTCACCGCTGGCGCGCCTCGACCCCGCACAGCTGGCGCGACTGCCCGCGCAAGGAGGCCAACATCCAGGCCATGTTCCACGGGCTCGACGGGCCGAAAGGGCGGGAGATCCGCGCCGCGCTGCAGGACGCGCACGAGGCGTACTGGGCGGCGCACGCCGGTTCGGTCCTGGTGCGCGGCCCGCTTCTCACCGACGACGGCGACTCCGCGATCGGCAGCGTCATCCTGATGGACGTGCCCGACATGGCGGCGGCGCGCGCCCTGATGGACGACGAGCCGTTATTCAAGGCCGGGTGCTATCACGACGTCACCTTCCACCGCTGGCGCTTCGGCCGCGTCTTCGACCGCTTCAAGGTGTAATGGTGGGGGCAACCCCGGCCCCCTCCCGACAATTTGAGTTGGGGCGGGGCGCGGGGCGCGGCATGATGGCGGTTCTCGTCACCTGCCCGGCCGCAAGGAGGTCCGCCATGGCCCAGCGCTTCGATCCCGAGGGGATGCGTCTTCCGGTCAAGCTCGATTCGACGTCGAACGGCGAGTTCGTGCCGGTGCCGCTCGATGCCGTCAACCGCGCCGCCAACCGCCTCGCGCAGGAAGGGGCGTCCGAGAACGCGCGGCGGTGCGGCGTCGACCGCCGGTCCTTCATGGTTTCGGCCTGCGGCGCGGCGTCGACGCTGCTCGCCTTCAATGCGGCCAACGCGGCGGCCGGGCGCACCGGCGGCTTCTTCGAGCTCGACCAGGTCGCGGCGGTCGACCCGGACGCGGCGCTGGAGGGGCTCGGGACCCGCGAGTTCATCTTCGACGTGCAGGGCCACTTCGTCGGCCAGCACGGGCTCGGCCGCACCGGCCTCGGCGGCGCGGAGCAGTTCCTCAAGGACATCTTCCTCGATTCCGACACCGACATGATGGTGCTGTCGTTCATCCCGTCGCGGCGCGAGACGGAGCTGCTGACCATCCAGGAGGCGGACGAGGTGCGGCGCATCGTCGAGACCATGGAGGGCACGCACCGCCTGTTGCTGCACGGCCGCGCCAACCCGAACCAGGCGGGGGACCTCGAGGGCATGGACGAGCTCGCCGAGGTGTGGGGCGTGTCGGCCTGGAAATGCTACACCCAGTGGGGCCCGCACGGGCGCGGCTTCTTCCTGCATGACGATACGGGCCTCAAGCTGATCGAGCGGGCGCGCAGGCTCGGCGTGAAGAACATCTGCATCCACAAGGGGCTGCCGTTCGGCCGCCGCTCCTACGAGCACAGCGTGGCCAGCGACATCGGCATCGTCGCGCGGCAGTTCCCGGACGTGAACTTCCTCGTCTACCATTCCGGCTTCATCGCGGGGGAGAAGGAGGGGCCGTACGATGCGAACCGCGGCGAGGGGGTCGATGCGCTGATCCGCTCGGTCGAGGACAACGGGATCGGTCGCAACGCCAACGTCTATGCGGAACTGGGCAGCACCTGGCGCTACGCCATGCGCGACCCGGACACCGCGGCGCACATCGTCGGCAAGCTGGTCAAGCACATCGGCGAACGCAACGTGCTCTGGGGCTCCGACTGCATCTGGTACGGCTCGCCGCAGGACCAGATCCAGGCGTTCCGGACGTTCCAGATCTCGGACGAATTCCAGGAAAGATACGGCTATCCGCGCATGACCCCGGAATTGCGGGCGCGCATCTTCGGGCTCAACGCGACCCGGCCGTACGGCATCGACGCCGGCGAGGTGCTCAAACGCGCGCGCGGCGATGCCGTCGAGCGCCGCCGGGCGGAATACCGCGCGCGGCCCGACCCGCATTTCCTCACCTTCGGCCCGAAGACGCGCCGCGAGTTCCTCGCCAACCTGAAGGCCCGCGGCGGCTCCCCGGTGTAGCGCGTTGTCCGCTCATCTTTACGCGAATTTCTCCCGTCACGGCGGTGAGTCCCACCCCCACCCTGCCCTCCCCCATCAAGGGGGAGGAGAAACTTCCATGTCATGACAATAACTTACCCCTCCCTTGGTGGGAGGGGCAGGGGGAGGGGGACAAACGAGAGCTGCCGGCGAAAGCCGGCGTCGA
>JBFIFO010000198.1:0-6483 GCA_041602815.1 Alphaproteobacteria bacterium
CGGCGACTCCCACTGGCGTGCGCTGTCGCTGTTCGAGGGCGCGATGACGCGGCGCCTGCGGCGCCTCATCGGGGATACCGAGAAGAAGGCGCACCTGATCGGCTGGGACTACGATTCAACGGTGTGGGACAAGGACCACAAGGAGATCGTGGACGGCGTCTACTACGTGACGCCCAAGACCGCGAAGGCGTTGAAGGCGGTGCTATCGGATTGACGCGTTGATCGCGTCAAGCGACCAATTCGGCCCCGGGCCGGCCGTGATAGTATCCATTGGCGCGCGGCGCGAAGTCGGCGACCGCCTCGATGATCCGCTGCGTGCGGGCCGGCTCGGTCCGGCCGTCGAGCAGATCGCGCCAGACATGGGCGATCGCCACCATGTCGGTGTTGTGCGGCGAAAGGCGGAAGCGCCGGATGCCCAGCTCGAACAGGTCCGCCGCCTCGGCGCTCAGGTCCAGCAGCGCGTGGGACAGGGTCTGTATTCCGTTCACGGCGAGAAACGGCTGGCGGTCGAGCGTCGTCACCGGCATGCCGTCCGGGTCCCTGTCGCAGACGTAGCGGCAGCCGTCCTTGTGCAGTCCGTGCGCGCGCGCATGGTAGCATCGTGCCGACAGCGCCAGCGGCATGCGCCCGAAGGCCTGAACCTCCAGCTCGACAGTGCCGGCAGCGGCGGCGAGGGCGGCGAGGGCGTCGCGTGGCAGTTCCGGCGGCAGACAGACGCGGGTGGCGCCGCGCGAGGCGAGCCAGCCGAGCGTGCCCTCGTTGTAGACATTGACCAGCGGCCCGACCACGTGCGCCCGCCCGCGGAGCATTTGCAGCGCCGAAATGTCGTTGATCTCGACCAGCCCGGGAGTCGATTCGACCAGCGCTTCGGTCGCCGCGACATCCTTCGCGTCGGCAATCAGGCCGAGTGTCGACCACACCACCTCGATCCCCGCAGCGGTCAGTGTTTCGGCGGCCTCGGCCAGCGCTTCGGCCAGGAACGGCGTGCGTTTCGGGCACACCACTTCGCCGAGATGGACGGTATCAACGGGCGCCCGCTCGGCGATCTGGCCATAGAACGCCCTGACCTTCTCCGCCGGCCAGTTGAACAGCAGCGGGCCGAGGGTCAGTTTCGCCGGTTCGCTCATCGCCACGTCTTCTCGTAGGCGCCGGTGGTCTGCCGCCCGCCCTCGGTCAGGGCGGCGAGATCGTTGCCGGCCGGATCCTCGCCCCGCGCCACTGCGTCGACCGCCTTGCGAAAGGCACCGACGACCTGTGCGACATAGGCCTTGCCGCGCTGGCGCCCCTCGATCTTCAGGGCGGTCACGCCGGCCTTCATCAGCGCCGGCAGCATGCGGATCGCATCGAGCGAGGTCGGTTCCTCGAAAAGGTACGAATCCCTGTTACAAGCCTGGAAACGGCCCTTGCACAGGGTCGGGTAGCCTGCCGGCTCACCCGCGGCGAAGACGTTGATGGCGAATCTGCCGAGATGCGAGACCAGGCGCCCGTTGCGGTCCTCGTAGCGGACATGCTCGGCCGGCGAACAGACGCCGTTCATGTTCGGCGATTCGCCGGTCGCATAGGACGACAACAGGCAGCGCCCTTCGGCCATCACGCAAAGGCCGCCGAAGGCGAACACTTCGGTCTCGAGCGGCACGGCCCCGTTGATCCGGGCGATTTCCGATATCGTCAGCACGCGCGGCAATACCACGCGCTTGACGCCGAACTCTTCGTGGTAGAAGCGGATCGTCTCGGGGTTGGCGGCCGACGCCTGCACCGACAGGTGCCGGCGCAGTCCCGGATGGCGGCCGGCGGCGTAGTCGAGCAGGCCGATGTCGGCCAGGATCACGGCCCAGGCTCCCAGCCTTGCGGCGTCGTCGACCGCACGCCGCCAGGGTCCGGAATCGCCGGCCCGCGGATAGGTGTTGATCGCGACCAGGACCTTGCAGCCGCTGCGGCCGGCATGGGCGATGCCCTCGGCCAGCTCGTCGCGGCTGAAATTGAGGCCGGGGAAGTTGCGGGCGTTGGTCTCGTCACGGAAGCCGAGATAGACCGAGTCGGCCCCGGCATCGACGGCCGCCCGCAGCGCTGCCGGCGTGCCCGCCGGGCATACGAGTTCGAGCGGCTGGCCGGTCATGCCGCCGTTCCGCGGCGCGGTTTCGCCGCCTTGGCCAGGGATTCGTTCAGGTCGTCGAGCCGCGCCTCCTGCGAGTCGCAGCGCCGCTGCACCGGCGCCAGCAGGGCCGACCGCAGCATCTCGAGATCCGCGTCGGCGCGCCGGTAGAGCGCGGATGCCGTCGCCACCAGCCGCCGCGCCGGCCCGCCGAGGGGGCCGAGCGGCCGCAGGAGGTCGTCGGCAAGGTCGATGTCGGCGCCGTCCACCGCGTTGCGCAGGGCGACGACGGCCGCCATGTCGCCCTCGACCGTCAGGGCCCGCGAGAAGAACAGGGCGTCACCGTCGCTGCGGCCCTCGAGCAGTTCGAGCAGCGCCGGCAGGGAACCGCGGATCGCGGCGGCCGGCGGCACCGGCACCGGGTCGCCGTCGCGCAGCACCGTCAGGCGCGGCGACGGCAGCGCGGCGTCGAGCACCAGCGCGATCGGCAGGTCCACCGGGTCGATCAGGTACACCGGGTTGGCGAGGCTTTGGAGACGTTCGAAGACACCCTTGTGCCGGCGCATCATGGCGGCCATGGCAAGCGAGGCCGCGGCCTGCAACGCGGCCCTCGGCGCCGGCCTCAGGGCAAGGCCGACGAACAGCAGGGGCGACAGGGCCGGCGCCTGCCGGCCAGCGCGCAACATCTCGGAGGACCTCCGCTATTCCCGTCCGGTTTCGTGGGGCCGCATGCTAGGGTCGCGGTGGGGCACCCGCATTGATGCAAATCAAGTCGCGGCGGCGCGGACCCCGGACCGCGGTCCGGGGCCCTGCCGCAGCCGGCCGCGGGTACGCTTCGGTCAGCCGCATTCGGCGCACGGGTTCGGGTCGTTGTCGTTGGCCGCCAGTTCCGCAAGCGCGACCGGAAGCGCATTGTCGTTCGCCGCGGCCCGCCGTGCGACCGCATCGGCGACACCGTGCAGGGCGCCGCGGTGCAGGCCGATATCGCGCAGCGTCCGGTCGTCCAGTTGCTGCAGGGTGAGATACGTCGACCGCCGCACGTTCCAGCGCTCGAACCCGGCAGCCAGGCGCTTGAGGACGGACGGTCGCGCCGGGAGATCCGGGAGTAACCGGACATCGCCGGACACTTCTATGCCCGCGGCACGGGCGATTCCGCGATAGATACCCTCCAACATGGTTAAGTGCTCCTAATAGACATTATTCCGCCATCTGCTGATTAAAGGCTCTGAATATCGCTATAATTTGCATTCGTGACAAACGATGACAATTCATGTTATGCATTAGTTTTTCTAACGTATACGGTGTCCCATGACCCGACGGATCGCCACGCTCGGCGCCTTGCGTGCCTTCGAGGCCGCGGCACGCCATCTGAGCTTCACCAAGGCCGCCGCGGAGCTGAACGTGACGCCGGCCGCCATCAGCCACCAGATCAAGGCGCTCGAGGACTATTGCGGCGTGCCGCTATTCCTCCGGCGCACCCGTGCGCTGCTGCTGACGGACACGGGAAAGGCGGCCCTTCCCGCGCTGCGGGAGGGGTTCGACCTGCTGGCCACCGCCTCCGCGACGCTGCGGACCGACAGGGACAGCGGCATCCTGACGGTGAGCGCGGCGCCGTCGATCGCGGCCAAGTGGCTGGTCACGCGGCTCGACCGTTTCCGGGCCCTGGAGCCGGACATCGACATCAGGCTCGATGCCACCGACCGGCTGCGGGACTTCGCGCGCGACGGCGTCGACGTCGCGATCCGCTACGGCGGCGGGAACTATCCCGGCCTCAGCGTCCGGCAGCTCTTCGCTACCAGGGTTCGTCCGGTGTGCAGTCCCGGCTTTCTCGACAAACATCCGACGCTGCAAAGCCCCGGGAACCTCGCCGGCCACACGTTGCTGCACATCGACTTCGCGACCCAGGACGACTCCTGGCCCAGCTGGAAGATGTGGCTGCTGGCGGCCGGCGCATCCGGCGTCGACTCGGCGCGCGGACCCCGGTTCAACGATGTCGTCCTGGCATTGCAGGCGGCCGCGGCGGGCCACGGCATCGCCCTGGTGAGCGACGTCCTGGCATCGGACGACGTGGCCGCCGGCCGGCTTGTCCGGCTGTTCGACCTGCCGGTGTCCGCGGATTTCGCGTATTACGTCGTATGCCCGCCGGACAAGGCCGAAGTGCCCAAGGTCAAGCGTTTCTGCGACTGGCTGTGCGCGGAGGCGGACGCAACGGAACGCGGTGCGGTCACCCCATGACGGCGCGCCGCAGCAGGTTGAGCCCGGCGATCAGCAGCACGACCAGCACGACCTTGCGGAACGTCCCGGTGTTCAGCCGGTCCCGCACCATGCGGCCGAGCCACATGCCGAAGAAGGCGACGGGCGTCGCCAGCGCCGACCAGAACAGGAGCTGCTGGCCGAGCAGGCCGAACGCGGCGAGGATCAGGATCAGCATGATCGCGCCGTAGGCATAGGTGACGCCGATCGCCGCGACGAACGCGTCCTTCTCCAACTCCAGCAGGAACAGGTAGAGCGCAATGGGCGTGCCGAAGAAGCTCGAGACTCCCCCGGAGAACCCGGAGCAGGCGCCCATCAGCGGCGCCACCCAGCGCTCGTGCCGGCGCGTCATCCGCCAGTTGGGCTGGTAGCGGACGACCGCGACGAACAGGATCGTCAGGGCGCCGAGCAGGCCGATGACGATCTTGGGATTGGCCCAGGCCAGCACCGCAACGCCGGCGACCATGGCAACCGGCTGCACCGCCAGCAGCGGCCACACCCTGCCGATGACCTTGCGCCAGCCCCGGCCCTGCCACAGATTGGTGAGCAGGATCGGCAGCGTCGACAGCGCGACCGCGACGGGCACGGGGACGACCAGCGTGGCCACCGGAACCGAAACCAGCGGCAGACCCATGCCGGTGGTCCCCTTGACGAAGCCGCCGGCCGCGAAGCCGCCCGCGACCACGAGCAACACCTGCGCCGTCAAATGATCCAACCTGCCCGCCCCTCCTCGCCGCAGCGCCCGTTTGTCGGAACCCGAGATGTATAGTATTGAGAATTCGCGGTCGGCGGACGCCGTTGTGCAGCCATAGCTTCGCGCCGCCGATTTGGCAACAGCAGGCCGACCGGGAACTCCCGGACCGGCCAAGGGAGGCCGGCGGACGCCATGGCCGGAATAAAGAACGGCTGGCCGCATGGGACGGTCACAGACGGATGCGCGCCCGACCTCGCGTCGGCCAGAGGTCGCGGCCGTGACCGCTGAGGCGATCCGCTCTGTCGGCGTGGCATGCGAGCGCATCGAGCTGCGCCGGCTGCGCAGCCCGCTCCGCGTTCCGTACAAGCTGTCGTTCGGGCCTTTGGCGGCGTTCGACAGCCTGCTGGTGACGGTGCGCGACGGCACGCGCTCCGGCATCGGCGAAGCGACCTTCCTGCCCGGGTATTCGGATGAGACCGCGGAGGCGGGCTGGGCCCTGGCGCACAACCTCGCCGGCCACATGGTCGGCCGGGCACTGGACGATGCCACCGCCATCGCCGCCGCGACCCGCGCGGAAGCCGCATTCACCGCCAGCGCGTTGACCAGCGCGTGCGAGATGCTCGCCGGCCACCCCGTCCTGAGTTCGGCGAGCCACGTTTCGGTGCCTTTGCTCGCCATCGTCAACGCCACCGAACCGGACGATCTGGCGTCCGAGATCGAAGGGCATCTGTCCGCGGGCTACCGAACTCTCAAGGTCAAGGTCGGTTTCGACGTCGCCGCCGATCTGGCACGGGTGTGCGAGATCCTGGCGCTGGTTCGCGGACGGGCCGTGCTGCGCCTCGACGGCAACCAGGGCTACGACCGGGATGCGGCCCTGCGCTTCGTGGGGGCGCTTGATCCGGAGGGGATCGAACTGCTGGAGCAGCCCTGCGCCGCCGGCGACTGGGACGCCGCGGTCGCCGTCGCGCGGGCCAGCCCGGTGCCGACGATGCTCGACGAATCGATCTTCGGGATCGAGGATATCGAGCGCGCCGCCGCGCTCGATGCAGCCCGCTACGTCAAGCTCAAGCTGATGAAGGCGGGCGGCGTGGAGGCGCTGGTCGCCGGGCTGCGCCGCATCCGCGCGCTCGGCATGACGCCGGTCCTCGGCAACGGCGTCGCCACCGACATCGGCTGCTGGATGGAGGCCTGCATTGCGGCGCGCGAGATCGACACCGCCGGCGAGATGAACGGATTCCTCAAGCCCCGCACCAGCCTGTTCCGGACACCCCTGCAGGTTGCTGCCGGAGCCCTGATCCTACCAGCCGGCGGCATGCCGGCCCTCGATGAGGCCGCGCTCGAGTCGCTGACCGTCGCGCGGCGGCAGGTCGTCGCGCGATGAGCGCGCAGGCGAGCGGCCCGGCGCGGGGACGAAAGCTGATTACCGGCGTGATCGGCGCGGACA
>JBFIFO010000199.1:0-6478 GCA_041602815.1 Alphaproteobacteria bacterium
GACGCGCTCGACCTGCCGTTCGGCGACGTCAGCTTCGACGTCGTGGTCAGCCAGCACGTGCAGATGAACATCGAGGACAAGGCGCGTTTCTACGCCGAGATGTTCCGGGTGCTGAAGCCCGGCGGCCGTCTCGGCATCTACGACGTCGGGGCGGGGGAGGGCGGCGAGCCGTTCTACCCGGTGCCCTGGCCCCCCGAAGCGACGATCAGCTTCCTCGTCAAACCGCACGCGCTGCGCGCCGAGATCGAGGGGGCCGGCTTTGAGATTTCGTCGTGGCAGGACACCACCGCCGCCGGCCTGATCTGGTTCGAGGAGCAGCGCCGCCGCGAGGCGGAGCCGGGCTACGAGGTCTCGCTGCTCGGCCCCGAGCTGTTCCTCGGCTCCGACTGGTACGAAATCCTCGCCAACCTGTACCGCAGCCTCGCCGGCGACTGCGTCGCGGTGATCGAGGCGGTATGCGCGAAACCGGCGTGAGCGAGCGCTAGACGGCGCCATCCCTGAATAATCGGGAAAGCTTGTCGGCGGCACGTCGCAGTGCCGGAAGCTGAGCCTTGGCAGCCTCCAGCGTCAATCTCTGGGTTGGACCGTGCATGGCCAGAGTTGCAATCAGGCGCCCCTTGTCGTCGCGTACCGGCACGGCAACGGCCACCATGCCCTCAAGGAATTCCTCGTTGTCGTCGCCGAAGCCGTCGGCCCGGATTCGCTCAAGAACGGTTTGGAGCGTCTCCGGATCGCTTATCGTGTTCGGGGTATGCGGTTCCAGCGCCAAGTGAGCGACGAGCTGTTTGCGCCGGGCCGGTGGAAGGTCGCTCAGAAACATCTTGCCGCTGGCCGTACAATGCAGGGGCACGCGAGTGCCGACCGGAAGCTGGAGCCGCAGGGGCCAGCGCGCTTCGACCCGGTCGATATAGCGCATGGCGTTACCGTCCGGTACATTGATGTTGCAGGTTTCACCGACTGTTTCCGCCAGTTGTTCCAAAATCGCGTGCAGCGCCGTACGCTGGCCGCCCGCGCCGGCTATCACGTCGAGCGCCATGTCGCGTAGCTTCGGCCCGGCGGTGAGGCCCCTGTGGTCGATGTTGCGCTCGAGGTAACCTTCATTCTGAAGCATTTTGCATAGCCGGTGGATGGTCGGCTTGGGCAGGCCCAAATCGGCGTTGAGTTCGGTCGGTGTGAGCGGCCGGCCAGTCTCCGCGATCTTTCCCAGAATGGCCAGGCTGCGCCGGATGGACGAGCCCTTGCTTCGACGCATCTCAGTCATGCTTCTTTGCACTCATGCTTCTTTGCTCTCCACTATTGTACCTGGAAAACCCCGGCGCCAGCGTGCACCAGCAGCATCGTGGACAGAGGTGGCCACAATGCGATGACAAGCCATGCCACCAGGAGCGCGATCAGATATGGCATCGTGTAGCGCAGCAGTCTCAGATAGGGAATGCCGGTGATGCCGCTTGCTACATACAGATTCAGCCCGTAGGGCGGGGTAATGAATCCGATTGCGTCGCCGACCAGGAAGACCACGGCGAAGTGGATCGGATCGACGCCAATATTGGCGGCGATCGGAGCGAGGATGGGAGCCAGGATGATCGTATTCGGGAGGCTTTCCAGAATCGTGCCGGCGATCAGTACCAGCGCCATGCAGGCGAACAGTATGGCGTAATAACCGCCCAGCGCGCCCAGCATGTCGGTGACGAAGACCTTGGCACCGAGCAGCGACAGGATCTGCTGCATGACCACCGAAACGGCGATCAGCGGCGCCAGCAGCCCGGTGATCTGGCCCGACCGCAGCACGATGCTCGGAAGCTCGAACGGCTTGAATCCGGGAACTGCGATGGTCTCCGCGATGAAGGATCGGCGGCCGCCGCCCCCGAGCATATTGTGTATCGGCCGCATGACGACGCCGACGATCAGGCAGAAACCCGCGGTCACGCCCGCCGCCTCGGTCGGCGAGAACTTGCCGGCATAGATGCCCCAGATCACCAGCGCGATGGCGAAGAAACCGAGCCAGGCGCCGAGCGCCGCGCGCATGATCCTGACCGGGTCGATCCGGATCAGGTGACCCCAGCCGTTGCGGTGGGCAACGTACCAGCAGGTCGCCTGCATCGCGATCACCATCAGCAGGCCGGGCAGCAGGCCGCCGATGAACAGATCGCTGATCGACAGGTTCATCAGGAAACCGTACACGATGAAGATGATGCTCGGCGGGATGATGATGCCGACGGTGCCGCCGGCGGCCACCGTGGCGGCGGCGAAGTGCTTGTCGTAGCCGCCCTTGGTCATCTCGGGATACATGATCGAGCCGATGGTCGCCGTGGTCGCGGAGTTGGAGCCGGAGATCGCGGCGAACAGCCCGCAGGCCCCGAGCGACGCCATGGCAAGGCCGCCGCGCAGCCAGCCGAGGACCGAATAGGCGAAGTCCGATAGCCGTCGTGCGATCCCCGCCGCATTGATCAGGTCGCCGGTCAGGATGAACAGCGGCAGCGCCAGCAGGCCGTAGAAATTGAGCCCCTCGTAGAGGGTCACCCCGACATTGGCGAGGGTGAAATCGATGACCAGGCTGACGCCAACCACCCAGAAGCCGATGACAAGGAAGATCGGCACGCCGAGGATGAACAGGATCGTGACGCCGAGGCTGATGAGGGCGATGAGCAGTCCGTCCATGATTCCGCCTCCTAATCGCCGAGCATCGAGGTCTGAATGGCAAAGGGTTCGCCGCGCCGGTAGATTTGCCATTCCTCCGACAAATTCTGCAGCGCCCGTATGACCAGCAGCACCCATGCAACCGGGGTGGCGAGATAGAACCACCACTGCATGACATCGTCGGTGCCCTGCACGATCGCGAAATTGTCGTAGGACAATTGCACCTGCTCGACCGAGAAGACGATCACGATCGTCGCGAACAGGATCCACAGCAGAGCGTCGAGGCAGAGACAGGCGAACTGGGCCGTGTAGGGCAGGCGGACCCGCAATTCGTCGAACCGGAGATGGGTCCGGATCTTGACGTTATAGGCGGCGCCCATCCAGGTGACCCAGAGAAACAGGTAGATCGGGATCGTCGTGCTCCAGGCGGCCTGCTCGTTGAACAGGAAGCGTCGGATTACCTCGACGAAGATGATCGCCGCCATGGTCGTGTAGCAGATCAGGATGACGATCTTCTCGATATTGCGGTCGACCCATTTGAGAAGCGAAAGCGCCATGACATCTTCCTCCCCTTGCTTACCAGCCTTGGGTTACGTGCCCCACGAGCACGCAACTTCCGTTGCACAAACCGATATAACCGGGGGCGCGGGCGGTGCCCACACCCCCGGCCGGGAGGAATTCAGGCGCCTTTCCACCAGCGGCGCGGTTCGACATTCTCGGCCAGCGTATCCTTCGGGATCTCGCGGGCGATGTCGTAGATTTCCTTGTAGGTATCGATACCGCCGGCCCAGCCGTTGAGCCGCTCGCGCCACTGTTCCCATTCCGCCGGATGGAACTCGGGCGAGCACATCTCCTCCGCCTTCCTGATTTCCGCATCCGACAGTTCGGCGACGCGGACCTGGTTCTGGGCGAAGATGGTGTTCGGCTTCTGCGGGTTCGAGGCGCCGACCGTGTTGACCAGCGCGGCTTCGTTGGCGGCCTGCACGTGGACCTGGGCGAGATAGGCCGACTCCATCACCGCGTCCTGTAACTCCCCGCCGAGCTTATCGAACACCTTGGCGCTCATCGCCGTATGCTCCGTGCCGCAGAAGAATTTCAGGTCGACGCACTGCGAGACCACCGGCGACATGTTCGCGTAGGCCACTGCCGACATCCAGGTCTCGGCGCCATCGATCAGCCCCTGCTTCAAGCCGTCCAGCGTCTCCTCCCAGGCGATCGGCACCGGGTTGAGCTGCATCAGGTCCATCGCGATACGGCCGAGCTGGGTGCCCGTCACGCGATTCTTGGTGCCGGCCAGCTGCGCGACGCTGGTCACCGTGGGCTTGTCCTTCCATTTCAGCCCAAGCTGGATGCCCCGCAGTTCCGCATGGGTGAACAGGAACTGTATGCCGTGCCTCTTGCGCATCGGCTCGCGCAGGATCTGCTGGCTCTTCGGGTGGTAGAAGAAATAGTACTGCGCCGCCCGCGAGGGGAACATGTACGCGTAATCGAGGACGTTCAGATAGGGCGCGCCGCCGGCCGAATTCTGGGTCGACGCGGCGTAGATGTCTACGATTCCCTGCTGCGTCTTCTTCACGCAGTTGAGCTGGCCGCAGATCTGGTTGTTGCCGATGAATTCGACCCGGATCTCGCCGTCCGTACGCTCCTCGAGATCGTTCACGAACTGCAGGCAGCCGGCGCGCTCGATCAGCAGGTTGCGCTCGTTGAAGCCGGCGGCGCCGAATTTCAGCGTGACTCTCGGCTCCTTCGCAAAGCGCTTGTTGTAGGTTGAGTTGGCCGCCGCCGCGAGTTGCGGCAGGGCGACCGCGCCGGCCAGGCCGCCGGCGGCAATGAGAGTGGAACTCCAGCCATAGGTGGCTGCGAGCCGGAACAGGTCGCGGCGCGAGACCGCACTCAGTTTTTCCTTGAGCATGTTTGCCTCTCCTTGGGACGTGAACCTCAGTTCGAATTCGGGGCGACTATACGCCTTCTTTCTTGTCTCTTAGTCTCGTTTAACGAGACGTCAATTCTCATTATTGCATCTCTTTTGCTGCTGTGCAACTATCAATCACGTGCGGTGCATATTGCGAACGATAATTTCGTAAGGGCGCGACAGCTGGGAGGCCGCCCGTCACGGGCGTTGCAGGCTATGAGCTCGAATGAATCCTTCGATTACATCGTGGTTGGTGCGGGGTCGGCCGGATGCGTCCTGGCCAATCGCCTCTCGGCGGATCCGAAAACGCGCGTGCTGCTGCTGGAGGCCGGTGGGCGGGACTGGAATCCGTGGATCCATGTGCCGGTCGGATATTTCAAGACGATGCACAATCCGGCGACCGACTGGTGCTACATGACCGAGCCGGATCCCGGGCTGAACGGCCGCCGCCTGCAATGGCCGCGCGGCAGGGTTCTGGGCGGCTCCAGTTCGATCAACGGCTTGCTCTATATCCGCGGCCAGTCGCAGGATTACGATCGCTGGCGACAGCTCGGCAACACGGGCTGGTCCTACGAGGACGTGCTGCCCTATTTTCGCAGATCGGAGGACTTCCAGTACGGCGAGGACGAATATCACGGCGTCGGCGGGCCGATTGCGGTTTCCGGCGTGCGCATCCACCGCAAGCTTTGCGATGTGTTCATCGAGGCGGCGCAGGAAGTCGGCATCCCGCGCAATGACGATTTCAGCGGGGCCGTGCAGGAGGGCGCCGGCTATTTTCATCAGACCTGCCGCAACGGCCGGCGCTGCAGCACCGCGGTCGGTTATCTCAATCCCGTCAAGGGCCGGGCCAACCTGACAATCGAGACCCATGCGCTGGTGCAGCGGGTCCTGTTCGACGGGCGCCGCGCCAGCGGCATTGCCTGGACGGTCCAGGGGCGCCGCCAGGAGGCGCGCTGCCGGCGCGAAATCATCCTCTCCGCCGGCGCGATCGGCTCGCCGCAGATCCTCATGCTCTCCGGCGTCGGACCGGCGGCGCATCTCAAGGATATCGGGATAGAGCCGCTTCATGACCTGCCCGGCGTCGGCCAGAACCTGCAGGACCATCTGCAGATCCGCTCGATCTACAAGACGAAAGAGCCGATCACCCTGAACGACGAGGTCAACAACCCGATTCGCAAGATGCTGATGGGGATCGAATATCTGCTGTTCCGCACCGGGCCGCTGACGATCGCGGCGAGCCAGGTCTGCGTCTTCACCAGGACCTCGCCCGACCTGGAGACGCCAGACATCCAGTTCCACATCCAGCCGCTCAGCGCCGACAAGCCGGGCGACGGGCCGCACAAGTTTTCCGCCTTTACCGCCTCCGTCTGTCAGCTGCGGCCGGAAAGCCGCGGCCGGATCGAGCTCAAATCCAGCGACCCGGCCGCACACCCGGCAATCATTCCGAATTATCTCTCGACGCCCACCGATCAACGCATCGCCGTCGAGGCGATCAAGGTGACGCGGAAGATTGCCAACACGAAGGCCCTCGGTTCGCTTATCTCCGGCGAACACGAACCGGGCCCGGACGTTCAGACGGACGAGGAACTCCTGGAATATGCGCGCAACCGCAGCCAGACGATCTACCACCCCGTCGGCACGTGCAAGATGGGCTCCGATCCCATGGCGGTGGTCGATCCCCGGCTGCGGCTGCATGGAATGGATGGCCTGCGCGTCGTCGACGCCTCGATCATGCCGAACCTCGTCTCCGGCAATACCAATGCACCGGCCATCATGATCGGCGAGAAGGCGTCCGACATGATTCGGGAAGACGCACAATCCTGAACTTGCTGTTGCCAGCAATTGTCGAGGCGCGTTTATAATCCGCGCATGGCGGGCCGGCCGCGCCACGCCTTAAGCAACGGAGAGTACCATGGGCTGCTGTCATCA
>JBFIFO010000200.1:0-6393 GCA_041602815.1 Alphaproteobacteria bacterium
ATGGGCGAGGCCTGCCGCGCGCTCGACTTCCCCGTCGTCTCGGGCAATGTCTCGCTCTACAACGAAACCAACGGCCAGGCGATCCTGCCGACCCCGGTGGTCGGCGGGCTCGGCCTGATCGGGGACCTTGCGCGGACCGCCCGGCCGGCGATCCCGGAGGCGGGGCTGGACCTGGTGCTGATCGGCGAGACCACGGGCTGGCTCGGCGCGTCGCTCTATCTGCGCGAGGTCGCCGGCCGCGAGGACGGCGCACCGCCGCCCGTCGACCTTGCCGTCGAGAGGCGCAACGGCGATTTCGTGCGCGGCCTGATCGCGGCCGGCCGCATTGCGGCCTGCCACGATCTGTCGGACGGCGGGCTGCTGGTGGCGGCGGCCGAGATGGCGCTGGCCGGCCGCATCGGCGCCGAGATCGTGGGGCCACCCGATGGCGCTGCGCTGGCCGGCTGGCTGTTCGGTGAGGACCAGGCACGCTACCTGCTCGCCTGTTCCGACGGCGCCTCGGTGGTTGCGGAGGCGGGCAAAGCGGACGTCCCCGCCAGCATCGTCGGCCGCACCGGCGGCGATGCGTTGACAGCGGCGGAAAGCCATACCATATCGGTCGGTGAATTGCGGCGGTGCCATGAGGACTGGTTTCCGTCCTATATGGCGCGCCCGTGACCAAGCGGACGTGCCGACAGCAAGGGGGTTCTTGGCCATGGCCATGCAGGCGAGCGAGATCGAACGGCTGATCAAGGAAGCCATTCCCGACGCGCAGGTGCGTATCGAAGATTTGCGCGGCGATGGCGACCATTACGCGGCCTATGTCAGCTCGGCGGAATTCAAGGGCAAGAGCCGGGTTCAGCAGCACCAGATGGTCTATGCTGCGCTGCAGGGCCGCATGGGCGGCGAGCTGCACGCGCTGGCGCTGCAGACGGCGGCGCCGGAAGGCGAGTAACGGGTCAATCGCGCGGCCGTGGGCACGGCGCGCCAGAAGAGGGTGATCGAGAGATGGAAAATGTTGTGTTCGACCGGATTCGCGAGGAGATCAGCGACAGCGACGTGGTCCTGTTCATGAAGGGCACGCCGGTGTTCCCGCAATGCGGATTCTCGGCCGCGGTGGCGCAGGTGCTTACCGTGATGGGCGTCAAGTACAAGGGCGTCAACGTCCTCGAGGATCCCGGCATCCGCGAGGGAATCAAGAGCTTTTCCAACTGGCCGACGATCCCGCAGCTCTACGTCAAGGGCGAGTTCGTCGGCGGCTGCGACATCGTGCGCGAGATGTACGATTCCGGCGAGCTGCAGCAGCTCCTCGCCGACAAGGGCGTGCAGACCGCAGCGGCGTGATCGCGTCAGTTTTTCATTTGGTTACGAAAGGACCGCCCTACAGGGCGGTCCTTTTGTTTGACCGATGCGCAGTAGCCGGACGCGATGCGGACCTCGATCAACGTGCCGCCCCGGCTCAGGGCACCGGTTCGTCGCTCCTGTCCTCCGTCTGCGCATCCGCGCCCCACGGATAGAGGCGCGGCAGCACCAGGGTGAGCGCAGTGGCGACGAGCAGCGCCAGCGTCAGGCCGACGGCAAGCGGGATCCAGCCGTCGGGGCGGATCGCGCCGAGCGCGATGATCACCAACAGGATCGGCAGGTCGAGGAAATGGGTGAAGGTCGGGATGCGCTCGGCACGGGCGCGTTCCAGCTCCGGCGTGATGCGGCCCTCCGACAGCGCCGCGCGCGTCACGCGCCGCAGCCGCGTGAAGTAGGCGCGCGTTATCGTGTTGCCCTCGACGAACTCGAACGCGAACAGGCCAACCATGCCGGCGATCCACGGCTCCCGCAGCGCCGCCCAGCCGCCGTGGAACTCGGCGATGAGCCAAGCGCCGGAGGCCAGCAGCAGCAACGCGCCGGGCACCACCAGCCCGTCATAGAACACGGCGACATTGCGCACCGCCTCGGCGAACGGGGCAATATCGCGCAACTGGCGCGACCGCAGGTCCGACACGAACACGCCGATAAGACCCGCGCCAATGAGCACCGCGCCGAGGATATGGGCGAATTTCAACAGGTCGTACAGCATGGCCGCCCCGCTTCGCCAAAACGTCGGAAACAGCGTCGGCATTCACCAACGGACTCTACCTGCGTTCTTCCTAGCGGAAATACCTCAATCGGACCAGTTGCGGATGCGCCCGCAGACCCAGACGACGGCGCCTAAAGCCCGGAGAGGATGGCGCCGAGATTCGGTGTTATCTCGATCAGGACATCGAGCGCCATTTCTGAAGAATCGGGGCCAAGTGCGCGCATTCCGTCCGCATCACGCACGACAATGGCATACGGCTCTGTGAAGGCGCCAATCCAGCATCCGGCAGCGCCCCGGTCGGACCGGATCGCGGCGCGCGCGATGGGCACGAGCGTGATGCTGCCGATGCGCAGGGGGCTGACCACTCGCAGCGTTTCCATTCAGGCACCCCCCCGATACATGCGCCACCATGCCCGCAGCATCGTCGGCGACAGGACGAAGGCCGCCGCCAGGGCGATGAACTGGATCGGCACCAGCCGGACCCGGCCGTGACTTTCGACTTCGAGGACCGGATCGGTAAAGTCCGGCTCGATGCGTACCACCGCGGCTCTTATATTCTGTGCCAGTCCGGCGACCGGCCCGACGATCGCCCACAGGCGGCCGGTGTCGGCCGGATCGCCCAGGCCGATGCGCAGGCGAAGGAACAGGTCTTGCGCATGCGTCGCGCGCCGAATGTCGCGGATGAATCGATAGGTGCGGCTGCGGATGTCCCGCTGCCTGATCAAGGACAGCAGTCTGCCGGCATGCCGCTTCTTCTTTTTCCGCCGAGGCGGCCCTGCCTTCTTTTCCGTCGCTGCCGGCGGCTGTTTACGGGACTTGTCAGGCCGCGGCATGCGAACCCCGAAACGAACCAGCCCGAACAGCCAGCGAATCCGAACCACGCCCCGGGTTTCCTCTGTCCGATGGACGGAGAAGACGACTGTCAGCGGCACCGCCAGCAGCGCGATGACGAGCGCCAGTAGCAGCCCGAGCGTCAGGGCAACGGAGGCCACCGCCTATTCGGCTTTACCGCCCGCCGACTTGGCCGATGCCGCCTTGCCGACGGACTCCACCACCTTTTCTAAGACCGAGGCGGTGCCGCCCTTGATCGGCTCGATGCGGACGCCGTCCTTGTTCACGACGATCATCGCGACGGGCTTGACGCCGCCGCCGCCGCCGGTGCCGCCCCCGGTCCCGCCGCCTTTGTTCGGGTCGGTGCCCTCCCCGCCGCCGACGCCGAAGCCGAAGCCGACGCTCACCAGCGGGATCAGCGTGTTGCCTTCGACGACGATGGGCTCGCCCACCACCGTCTTGGTGTTCAGCATGCGCTCGATCTCGCCGATCGCCTTGCTGAATAGATTCTCCACGTCTTTCATCTCGCCTCCTTGGCCCGTCGGGGCCAGTGCGCAACCGTCTATCGGAAATAAGGAATTGTCGAGAGCACGACGCTCGTGGATCATGCATAGCCGATTGCGGCGCGGCTGTCGTTGACCTGGCTCAACGCCGAGGTATTTTCGTCGGGCCGCCGCGGAAGCGGTCGACCGCGCGGATCAGCCTGCGGGACGACTGAACTCCGCTCGCGCTCGCTCGACCTCGGCCCTGACCACGCAGTCGGCGACATGGTCGTTGATCAGCCCCATCGCCTGCATGAAGGCATATACCGTCGTCGGCCCGACGAACCGCCAGCCGCGCTTCTTCAGATCCTTCGACAGGGCAGTCGCCTCCGCCGAGATCGACACAGTCTGCGGCGCCGCGAGCTGCGCCGGATCCGGCTCGTAGCGCCAGATGAAGGCCGCCAGCGAGCCTTCATGCTCGACGAGCTCCCGGGCCTGCCGCGCATTGTTGATGGTCGCCTCGATCTTGCCGCGGTGGCGGACGATTCCGTCGTCCGTGAGCAGACGCGCGACGTCCTCCTCACTGAAGCGCGCGATCCTGTCGAAATCGAAATTGTGAAAGGCGGCGCGGAAATTCTCGCGTTTGGCGAGGATGGTGCGCCAGCTCAGCCCGGACTGGAAGGCCTCCAGGCTCAGTTTCTCGAACAGCCGCCGGTCGTCGGCGACGGGAAAGCCCCATTCGGTATCGTGGTAGGCGAGAAACTCCGGAGCGGCGCCGCACCACTTGCAGCGTGGTCTGCCGTCCGGTCCCGCGAATGTCGCGCTCATGTGTCACATTTCCCTGTGAAAATAAACGAACGGGCCGGCGGCGTTCAGTCCAGCAGGAATTTCAGCCGCTCGCCGGCCTTGCCCTTGTTGTCGGAAAACCTGAGAAACACGATGAACATCGATTCTTCCCTCCCGCTTACTCGCCCGGCGCGGCGCGCCGTTGCCGCTCCGCCCGCCTCGTTTTTACAGGATTTTTCGCCCGTCACTGCAGGAATCTGATTATCGCCGGGTATTCCGGTGCGATGCCGCCATGCGGCATCGGCGGGCGCACTCGGATCGGCGGCCGGTCGGCGGCGCGCCCCGACACGGAAAAGGCGGCCTTCAGGCCGCCTTTCGTATTGTTCACCCGCACGAAGCGGATGCGGTCAGCGCGAATAGAACTCGACGACGAGGTTCGGCTCCATATGGGCCGGGTACGGCACATCGGCCAGCTTCGGGCCACGCACGAAGGTCGCCTGCATCTTCTTGTAGTCGACCGAGATGTAGTCCGGCGTGTCGCGCTCCGGCGTCTGCATGGCCTCGAGCACCATCGGGATCTCGCGGCTCTTCCGGCGCACCTCGATGACGTCGCCGTCGCGCAGCCGGTACGAACCGATGTTGACGCGCTTGCCGTTGACCCGGACGTGGCCGTGGTTGACGAACTGGCGGGCGGCGAACACGGTCGGCACGAAGCGCGCCCGGTAGACCGCGGCGTCGAGCCGGCGCTCCAGCAGCGCGATCAGGTTCTCACCGGTATCGCCGCGCAGGCTGGCGGCTTCCTGGTAAAGCTTGCGGAACTGCTTCTCGCCGATATTGCCGTAATAGCCCTTCAACTTCTGCTTGGCCGCCAGCTGGGTGCCGAAATCGGACAGCTTGCGGCGCCGCTGCCCGTGCTGGCCGGGGCGCGATTCGCGCTTGTTGAACGGACTTTTCGGACGGCCCCACAGATTGACGCCGAGGCGACGGTCGATCTTGTACTTGGACGCGTGTCGTTTGCTCATGGTCTGTCGTTCCCGATCCTGTCGGTGTTGTGGTTGTCCGGTAGTCCGTATCCGCGGCCCCGGGGGGCCATGGAGGGCGGGGACACGGCCAGTCGCCGGCCCACATTCCCGGAAGGTGCGGCGCTTATATACGGATGCTGCGCGCAATGTCAAAGGGTTTGGGACCTGTCGCACCCTTGCCGGTTCGGCAAAACCGCCGCCCGATTGACAGCTGGCGGAGCCACCGTATCCTGCCACCGTGCGGCGGGCCCTCCAAGCAGGTCCCGGCTGCGGTCGACCCGCCGGCCGGGGCTCTCCGGGGCTACCCCGGGGATTCACATCACCTGGCCATTGCTGTGCATAACCGCCGCCAGGCTGCGCCTGGGTCTGGTTACGCCTGACGAGACGGGTTGGAGGGTCCGTCCGCACGCCGTCCGAAGGTTGGGGAGCAGCTATCGGTGACCGACAGGATCTCGCTTGCATACGGCCTTGCATGCCGCTTCCTGTCCGGCGACTGGTCGACCGAGGGTATGGAGGCGGCAGCGCTGCCAGCGCTGGGCATGGACACGGCGCCGCAATGGCTGCGCAACATGATCGCCGAGGTCCGGGCCAAGGCCGCGACCCCCTATGCGCCGTCCGAGGGCAGGCTGGTGCGGCTGATCCTCGACTCGCGGGCCCTGCACGCGCTGACGCTCTCCGATGAGGAGGTGCCCGAATTCGAAGAGATCGCCATGCCGGGTCCGAGTTTCCGGCCGACGCCGGCGTTCCGCGACAGCGGTTTGCCGGAACTTGTGACGTTGCATGACCTCTCTGAATGGCTCAACCTGCCGGTGCCGCAACTCGAATGGCTTGCCGACGTGGAAGGTTACCGCGCCGCCGGCACCGCGGAGCCAACGCGCCACTACCGCTATGCATGGCGTCCGAAGAAATCGGGCCCGCCCCGGCTGATCGAGGCGCCCAAGCCGCTACTGAAGGGACTTCAGCGCAAGATTCTCGACGATATCCTCGCGCCGGTCCCGGTTCACGATGCGGCTTACGGCTTTCGGCGGAACCGCTCCTGCATCGGTGCGGCGCAACTGCATGCCGGGGAGGAGGTGGTGATCTCCGTCGATTTGAAGGACTACTTCCCCAGCGTCCCGATGCGGAGCGTGCACGGGCTGTTCCGCAGCCTCGGCTATCCCTGGAACGTCGCGCGGTACCTGACCGGCCTGTGCAGCACGGCGACTCCCCCTGACGTCCTCGA
>JBFIFO010000201.1:0-6103 GCA_041602815.1 Alphaproteobacteria bacterium
CCATGTGTTCATCCCCCATCCGGAACCGGCGCCGATGTAGCGCCGAATCGCCTTCGCCGCAAGTGTGCCGAAGGCCGCGGCCCAAAAAAACCGGGCCGCTCGATCGAGCGGCCCGGCCGTGAGAAGCCTGTTGTCAGCCTTCAGCCGCCGCTCTCATCCGTCACGACCGGCTTGGTCACGGTGTCGGTCGCAACAGTGGTGCTGCTGGTGTCCGCGACATCCAGATCGTGGCCGCACCCGGCCTGGGCGACGGTGGCGAATCCGACGATGCCGGCGACGGCAATGCAGACGGCAAGAACCTTGCGCATATCTCTACTCCCTCTCGGGTTACGGCTTTGGAGGGTACTGCCAATTGGTTAGACCGTCAAGCGCGTGCATACGATTGGCGCAGCTGTCGCCACGATGCCCCCGGCTAGAACGGCCGCGGCTGTCCTCCGTTCAGGGCATGCGAAAGGCCGGCGCCCTTGCGCGCCGGCCCTGCAGTATCGATCAGATATATTCCTGTCCTACATCATCGGGATTCCGTCCACCAGGTAGCGGAACAGGAGGTACGGCCAGACCGCGCCGGATCCCACCCCTTCCACGAACTTGGCGGCAAAATAGTCCATGTCATCACCCCAGTAGGTCGCGGAGTAAATGATCACGTAGACGCCAAACCCCAACAGATACCCTGCGACCCCTGTCATCATGATGATTTTGTTCATGATGCACCTCCAATGTGAGGGGACCCTCTATTGGTCCGGTTGTCACCGGTTAATTGTGTCGGAGAATCGTTAACGAACAGCTAATACGCCGCGCAAGGCAACGTGTCCCGGTGGTCACGCGGCGAGGCGGTCCAGCTCGGCGAGGACGGCATCGCCCATCTGCGTCGTCGACACCGGTTCCGTCCCCGGCCCGACGATATCCTGGGTCCGCCAGCCGGCGGCCAGCGCGTTCTGCACAGCCCGCTCGACGAGTTCGGCGTCTTCGCCGAGCCCGAAGGAATAGCGCAGCATCATGGCGAAGCTGAGGATGGTCGCCAGCGGATTGGCCTTGTCGCGGCCGGCGATGTCCGGGGCGCTCCCGTGGACCGGTTCGTACATGGCGCGGCGCCGGCCCGTCTCGTCCTCGGGGCCCAGTGAGGCCGATGGCAGCATGCCCAGCGAGCCGGTCAGCATCGCGGCGCAATCCGACAGGATGTCGCCGAACAAATTGTCGGTGACGATGACATCGAACTGCTTGGGCCAGCGCACCAGCTGCATGGCGCAGTTGTCCGCATACATGTGCTGCAGCTCGACATCGCCGAACCGCTCTGCGTGCAGGGCCGACACCACCTCGCGCCAGAACACCCCGCTCTCCATGACATTCGCCTTCTCGACCGAATGCACCCGGTTGTTGCGCTTGCGCGCGAGCTCGAAGCCGACCTCGGCGACGCGCCGGATCTCCGCCTCGGTATAGACCTGCGTGTCGATCGCGCGGCGGGTCCCGGCGGCCAGGGTCTCGAAGCCGCGCGGCTCGCCGAAGTAGATCCCGCCGGTCAGCTCGCGCACGATCATCACGTCCAGGCCGCGCACCAGGTCGGGCTTGAGCGAGGAGGCGTCGACCAGCGCCTCGAAGCACAGCGCCGGGCGCAGGTTGGCGAACAGGTCCATCTCCTTGCGCAGGCGCAGCAGCCCGGCCTCCGGGCGCCTGTCGCGGGGTGCGCTGTCGTATTGCGGCCCGCCGACCGCCCCGAGCAGCACCGCATCCGCCGCCACCGCCTCGGACAGCGCCTCGTCGGTCAGCGGCGTGCCGTGCGCATCGTAGGCGGCGCCGCCCACCGGGTGCTCGCGGATGTCGAAGCCGACGGCGCGTCGCCTGTCGAACCAGTCGACGATGCGGCGCACCTGGACCATGACCTCCGGGCCGATGCCGTCGCCCGGCAGAATCAGGAGCTTCTTGTTGGCGGCCATACCTGTCCTTTCCGGCCGATTGGTCTCGAGGCCGCGGCTAAAGCCAGGGCTGCGCCGTTCTGCGGCCGGCCTCGAAATCGTCGATCTTCGTGGATTTCTCGAGCGTCTGGCCGATGTCGTCCAGCCCGTTCAGCAGGCAGTGCCTGCGGTGCGGGTCGATTTCGAAGGCGATCGTCTTGCCATCCGGCCGGGTGATCTCCTGCGCCGCAAGGTCGACGGTCATGGTGGCGTTGGCGCCCTTGCCCGCGTCCTCCATCAGCTGGTCGATCTGCTCCTGCGGCAGCTTGATCGGCAGGATGCCGTTCTTGAAGCAGTTGTTGTAGAAGATGTCGGCGAAGCTCGGCGCGATGACGCAGCGGATGCCGAAATCGAGCAGCGCCCACGGCGCGTGCTCGCGCGACGAGCCGCAGCCGAAATTGTCGCCCGCCACCAGGATCTTCGCCTCCCGGTACGGTGCCTGGTCGAGGACGAATCCCTTGGGCGCGCCGTCCGGCTCCCAGCGCAGCTCCGAGAACAACCCCTCCTTGAGGCCGGTGCGCTTGATCGTCTTCAGGAACTGCTTGGGGATGATCATGTCGGTGTCGACATTGACCATGTTGAGCGGCGCGGCAACGCCGGTCAGGGTGGTGAACTTGTCCATGATCTTACCCCTTGTCCAGGTGGCGCACGTCGGTCAGGTGCCCGGCGATCGCGGCGGCGGCAGCCATGGCGGGGCTCATCAGATGGGTGCGGCCACCGCGGCCCTGGCGCCCCTCGAAATTGCGGTTCGAGGTGGACGCGCAGCGTTCCCCCGGCTCGAGTCGGTCGGCGTTCATGGCCAGGCACATCGAGCAGCCCGGGTTGCGCCACTGGAAGCCGGCCTCGAGGAAGATCCGGTCGAGCCCCTCCTCCTCCGCCTGCTGCTTGACGAGGCCGGAGCCGGGAACGACGAGCGCGGTCACGCCATCGGCCACCCGACGCCCTTTTGCGACTGCGGCGGCGGCCCGCAGATCCTCGATCCGGCCGTTGGTGCAGGAGCCGAGGAACGCCTTGTCGATGCGGATGTCGGTCACCCTCATGCCCGGCGTCAGCCCCATATAGGCTAGCTTGCGCTCGATCGCGGCGCGCCTGTCCGGGTCGGTGACGTGTGCAGGGTCCGGCACCGTGCCGTCGATGCGCACCACGTCCTCCGGGCTGGTGCCCCAGGTGACCTCCGGAATAAGTTCGACGGCGTCGATCGTCACCTCGGTATCGTAGGTCGCGCCATCGTCGGACGGCAGGGAGCGCCACCAGGCGACGGCCTGCTCCCACTGCGCGCCCTTGGGCACCATCGGCCGGCCCTTCAGGTATTCGAAGGTGGTCTCGTCGGGCGCCACCAGCCCGGCGCGGGCACCGGCTTCGATGGTCATGTTGCAGATCGTCATCCGCTGTTCCATCGACATCGCCCGGATCGCCTCGCCGGCGTATTCGATGACATGGCCGGTGCCGCCGGCCGTGCCGATCTTGCCGATGATCGCGAGGATCAGGTCCTTGGCGGTCACGCCCGCCGGCAGTGCGCCCTCCACCGTGATCCGCATGTTCTTCGCGGGCGCCTGGATCAGCGTCTGGGTCGCCAGCACGTGCTCGACCTCCGACGTGCCGATGCCGAACGCGAGCGCGCCGAAAGCGCCGTGGGTCGCCGTGTGGCTGTCGCCGCAGACGATGGTCATGCCCGGCTGGGTGAACCCTTCCTCCGGCCCGACGACGTGGACGATGCCGTTGCGCATGTCGGGCACGTCGAACAGCGGCACGTCGAAGTCGCGGCAATTCTTCTGCAGGGCCTCGATCTGGATGCGCGAGTCCTCCGACACCTCGCCGCCGGCCGGATCGGTCGAAATGTTGTGGTCGATCACCGCCAGCGTGGCGTCCGGCCGTCGCACCTTGCGGCCGGCCATGCGCAGCCCTTCGAAGGCCTGCGGGCTGGTGACCTCATGGACCAGGTGCCGGTCGATGTAGATCAAACAGGTCCCGTCGTCCTGGCGGTCGACGACATGGCTGTCCCAGATCTTGTCGAATAGCGTGCGTGGCCTTGCCATCGGATCTCAGTCTCCTGTCCCTTACCCGCGGCCGAATCCGCGATCAGCTCTCGCCGTTTTCCTCCGGCGCCGCGGTCGCCTCCGTCGCAGCGTCGGAATCGCGGCGCATCGTCCGCTCGGCGATCCGGGCCGCCTTGCCGCGGCGGCCGCGCAGGTAGTACAACTTGGCACGGCGCACGTCGCCGCGCCGCACCACCTCGATGCCGTCGATACGCGGGCTGTACAGCGGGAACACGCGCTCCACGCCCTCGCCATACGAGATCTTGCGCACGGTAAAGGAGCTGTTGATGCCGGCGTTCTTGCGCCCGATGCACACCCCCTCGAAGGCCTGGATGCGCTCGCGCGTTCCCTCGATCACCTTCACGCGGACGCGAAGCGTATCGCCCGGCTGGAAGTCGGGAACGGGCCGCTCGGCTGTCAGCTTCTCGATCTGCTCGGCTTCCAACTGTTCGATCGTGTTCATGGTCTTGTCCTCGGTATTGCTCGTTAAACGGTGTAACTAATCGGCTTCCGTCCGGTCCGCCGCGGCGCGCGCGGCGGCGTAGCGCGCCCACAGGTCGGGCCGGCGCTCGCGGGTGATGCGTTCGGCCTCGGCGCGCCGCCAGGCGCGAATCCTCTCGTGGTGGCCGGACAGCAGGACCTCCGGGACCACACGGCCGCACCATTCGGCGGGTCGCGTGTAATGCGGATACTCCAGCAACCCGGCTTCGAAACTCTCCTCGTGCAGCGACGATTCGGCCCCCATGACGCCCGGGAGCAACCGCACGCATGCATCGATCAGCGCAACCGCCGCGGGCTCGCCGCCGGACAGCACGAAATCGCCGAGGCTGACCTCCTCGACATCGCGCGCCTCCAGCACCCGTTGGTCGACGCCCTCGTACCGCCCGCACAGCAGGATGACGCCCGGCCCACCGGCGAGGTCGCGGATCCGGGCCTGGTCCACCACCCGGCCGCGCGGCGAAAGATAGATCAACGGAGACATCGTACCGTCGGCGCGGGCCGCCGCGACGGCATGGTCCAGCGCCCGATCGACGACGTCCGCCCGCATCACCATGCCGGCGCCGCCGCCGAAGGGCGCATCGTCGACGGTGCCGTGCCGGTCCTCCGCGAAGTCGCGGATGTCGACGGTGTGCAGCCACCACAGGCCGCGTTCCAGCGCCTTGCCGGAGATCGACAGGCCGAGCATTCCCGGAAACATCTCCGGGAAGATGGTCAGCACCCGCGCCGTCCAGGGCCGTGTCGCGCCGTTCATGATCCGTCCCCGTCCTGCGTGCCGCGCGCGACGAGCTCTGCCGGCGGTTCGACCACCATTCGTCCGGCCCCGACCTCGATCACCGGCACCGTCGCCCGGGTGAACGGCAGGACCACCGTCCCGCCCGCGGCCAGCGCGATCTCGATCATGTCGCCGGCGCCGAAGTCGTGCAGCGCCCGCACAGTGCCGTACAGCGACCCGTCTGCCCGTTCCGCACGCAGGCCGATCAGGTCGGCATGGTAGAACTCGTCCTGCGCCGGCGCGGGAAGCCGGCTCCGCGCGACATAGAGTTCGACTCCGGCCAGTGCCTCGGCGGCGTCGCGATCATCGACGCCGTCCAAGTGGACGCGCAGCACGCCGCGCCCGCCGCCCAGCACGCGCAGCCGGAACTCCCGGGCCCCAGTGGCGTCGGTCAGCGGTCCGTAGGACACGAGATCCTCCGGATTGTCGGTGAAGCTCTTGACACGCAGGTCGCCGCGAACGCCGTGGGCGCCGACGATGACACCGACGCAAAGCCGCGCTTCCGACATGATGTCCGCCGCCGCCGACACGCCGTTCTCCCTACTTCTTCTCTTCCGCAGGTTCGGCCGGCTCTTCCTCGGCCGGTGTTTCCTCGGCAGCCGCCTCTTCCGCCGGGGTCTCTTGTGCCGGCGCTTCCTCCGTCGCCGCCTCTTCCGCCGCCGCTTCCTCGGCAGGAGCTTCCTCCGCCGCAGCTTCCTCGGCCGGTGCCGCCGCTTCCTCGGCAGGAGCTTCCTCCGCCGCAGCTTCCTCGACTGGTGCCGCCTCTGCAGCAGCCTCGTCAGCCGCCGCCTGTTCCTCGGCCGCCGCCTCAGCCGGCGCTTCCTCGGCCGGCACTTCAGCTCGCG
>JBFIFO010000202.1:0-5978 GCA_041602815.1 Alphaproteobacteria bacterium
CCTCGGGGCCGGTGCTGGCCCGCGCCGGCGACCTTGCGGCACTGTTGACCAAGCTGCAGCCGCACGACGTGCTGTTCATCGACGAGATCCACCGGTTGAACCCGGCGGTGGAGGAGATCCTCTATCCGGCGATGGAGGATTTCGAGCTCGACCTGATCATCGGCGAGGGCCCCGCGGCGCAGTCGATCCGCATCGAGCTCCCGCCGTTCACGCTGGTCGCGGCGACGACCCGGTCGGGCCTGATCACGAGGGCGCTGCGCGAACGCTTCGGCATCCCGCTGCGCATGGATTTCTACACGGTCGAGGAGCTGACGGTGATCGTCGAGCGCAGCGCGCGGCTCCTCGGCGCGCCGATCACGCGCGATGGCGCGCACGAGGTGGCGCGGCGCAGCCGCGGCACGCCGCGCGTCGCGGGGCGCCTGCTGCGGCGGGTGCGGGATTTCGCGACCATCGACGGGCACCGGGAGATCGACGCCGCCGCGGCCGACCGCGGTCTGCGACGGCTCGAGGTCGACGAGCGCGGGCTCGACGCGATGGACCGGCGTTACCTCTCGTGCATAGCCGACAACTACGGCGGCGGCCCCGTCGGCGTCGAGACGCTGGCGGCCGCCCTGTCCGAGCAGCGCGACGTGCTCGAGGAGGTGATCGAGCCGTATCTCGTGCAACAGGGCCTCCTGCAGCGCACGCCGCGGGGGCGTGCTCTCACCGGCCCAGGTTGGTCCAGCCTCGGCCGCACGCCGCCGGCCGGTGCGGCGCAGTTAGACCTTCTGGGCGGCGAGAGCGAAGGGAGCGGTGATGATTGACGCGGCGAACCGCCGCTCCCATGTAACGTCGGTGCGGGTGTACTACGAGGACACCGACGCCGCCGGCATCGTCTATTACGCGAATTACCTCAAATTCGCCGAGCGGGCGCGCTCGGAGCTGATGCGTGAAATCGGCGACAGCCAATACCGTCGCATGCTGGCGGAGGGTATGCATTTCGTCGTGCGGCGATGCGTCGTGGACTACATGGGCGCGGCCCGGCTCGACGATTTGCTGGAGGTACATTCGAGTATGGTCGATTTGCGCGGTGCGTCGCTGGCGGCGGAACAGATCGTCCGGCGCGACGGAGAGGATCTCGTGACGATGCGGATCGATCTTGCCTGTCTCGGCCCCGGCGGCCGGCCTGCCCGCATACCCGCGGAACTGCGTGCGGCGCTGGAGCAGTATGTTGGCGTGGCCCGGGTGCCTTAACCGGATTGCAATCAATTTTCGATTAATTGCGGAAACCCTGTCTCAAACGGTGTGACGTAGGAAATGGAACCCAACATCATCGACTCTGTGGCACTCGGCGGCTCGGTCGACGCCATCAATCTCTCGGTCTGGGGGCTCTTCTGGTCCGCGCACTGGGTCGTCAAGTCCGTCATCATCATTCTCCTGCTCGCCTCGATCTGGAGCTGGGCCATCATTTTCGAGAAGGTGATGCGGATGCGGTGGCTTGTCCGCAAGGCCGGTCGGTTCGAGGACGCCTTCTGGTCCGGCGGTTCGCTCGACGAGCTGTACGACCAGGTCGGACAGCGCCCGAACGATCCGATGTCGGCTGTGTTCTCCGCTGCGATGCGGGAATGGCGGCGCTCGCTGAGCCGGCGGGGCTCCGGCGGGTCGATGACCGGCAGCCTGCAGGAGCGGATCGACCGGGTCATGCATGTTACGGTCGGCCGCGAGATGGAGCGTCTCGAACGCTATATGGCGTTCCTCGCCTCCGTCGGCTCGACGGCGCCGTTCATCGGCCTGTTCGGCACCGTGTGGGGAATCATGAACAGCTTCCAGTCGATCGCGGCCTCGAAGCAGACGACGCTGGCGGTGGTCGCGCCGGGCATCGCCGAGGCCCTGTTCGCAACGGCGCTCGGTCTCGTCGCGGCGATCCCAGCAGTCGTCGCCTACAACAAGCTGTCCAACGATTTGAACCGCTATGCCGGCCGCCTCGAGGCATTCTCGGGCGAATTCAGCGCGATCCTGTCGCGCCAGATCGAGGAGGCGGCGTGATCGATGGGCGCGGGTAACGGGCAGAACGGCATCAAGGTGTGGGGCACCCGCTACCGCCCGATGGCCGAGATCAACGTCACGCCCTTCGTCGACGTGATGCTGGTGCTGCTGGTCGTCTTCATGGTGACGGCGCCGCTGCTGAGCGTCGGCGTCCCGGTCGACCTGCCGAAGACGCAGGCGGCGGCGCTGAACAACCCCGACGAGCCGCTGGTCATTTCGATCAACGCCCAGGGTGAGGTGTTTCTCCAGGAGAGCATCATTGCGATGGAGAACCTGACGGCGCGGTTGCAGGCGGTGACCGGCCAGAACGAGGACGCGCGCATCTTCGTGCGCGGCGACAAGGGGGTGCAGTACGGCAAGGTCATGGAGGTCATGGGGAGTGTCAGTGCCGCGGGCTACCGCAAGGTATCGCTGATGGCGGAACTGCCGGACAAACCGAGAAGAAAGTAGCGCTTCCCGCAATGCCGATGTCCAAGGCATTCATATACTCCGCGTTGCTGCACGCCGTCTTCCTGGCGGCAATTTATGTCGTGCCGAAATTCACCGACATGTTCGGCCTGCAGCCTCTGCCAGTGGAGGACATGCAGCTCATCGACGTCGAGATCGCCGACATGACCGAGACGCCCGAGCGCCGCGCCCCGAAAGCGGTGCCGAGGCCGGACCCGAAACCGCTGCCCGAGGCAAAGCCGGAACCGGAACCGGAACCCGAGGAGGCCCAGGTCGCGGCGCTGCCGCCACAGCCCAAGGCGGTGCCCGAGCCGCCGCCGCCCGAGCCCGCGCCGATCGAAGCCGCGCAGCCCGAGGTCCCGCCGCTGCCGGCGCTGCCGCGGCCCAAGCCGGCGCCACCGCCGAAGGAGGACGAGTTCGAATCGATGCTCAAGGATCTGGCCCGCGAGCTTGACGATGAGACGCAAAAGACAGCGGACGCCAAACAGGAACCGCAAAGCGACTTCCTCGACGATCTGGCGAAGGCGTTGGATGCCGCCGAGCCCGAGCCGGAGCGTCCGCAGACCCAGAAGGCAGTGCTTCTGGGCAACCGGCTGACAATCAGCGAGGAAGACGCGCTCAGCCGCCACATCGAACCCTGCTGGAATGTGCAAATCGGCGCGCGCAATCCCGAAGAACTGGCGGTTGACATACGCCTCTACATGAATCGCGACGGCACCGTGCGCCATGCCGAGGTCGTCGACAAGAGCCGCATGTCAAGTGATCGGTTTTACCGCGCCGCGGCGGAAGCGGCCATGCGTGCCGTTCTCAACAAGCGCTGCCAGCCTTTGCCCATTCCGCCGCACAAATACGAGCAACTGAAGTCCTTCGTTTATCATTTCGACCCTAGCAAGATGGTGGGCCGTTGATTGTGTCTGCCTTTCAAACTTCCACTCGCTTAATATTATCTTTGGAGGGTGCTGGGGATGTGCTTTGCTGCACGACCGTTGGCGTAAAGGTGAGATTGATGAGAGAAGGCCGCACTTTGTCGGACTTTCGTTTGATGTTTGTACTTCGGACCCTGTTATTCGCCTTTTCCGTTCTTGCCTTGACTTCGGTTTCGGCGCGGGCCGAGATTCGCATCGATGTGACCCGCGGCAACATCGACCCGATGCCGGTGGCCATCACCGACTTCTTCAGCATCGATTCGGGCACCGCCACGATCGGCGTTCAGCTTGCGGAGGTGATCGCGGCGGACCTGGAGCGCTCCGGCCTGTTCTCGCCGATCGACCAGCGCGCCTATATCCAGTCGACCGAATCGCTGCAGGCACGGCCGCGTTTCTCCGACTGGCGCGTAATCAACGCCCAGGCGCTGGTCAGCGGCAGCGTGCGCTACGAGGCCGACGGCCGGTTGCGCGTCGAGTTCCGGCTGTGGGACGTGTTCGCCGAAGTGCAGATGGCCGGGTTCGCCTACAAGACCCCGGCCAACAACTGGCGGCGCGTGGCCCACATCATCTCAGACGCCATATACAAGCGGATCACCGGCGAGGAGGGCTACTTCGACAGCCGCATCGTCTACATCGCCGAGACCGGGCCGCACACCAAGCGGGTCAAGCGGCTGGCGATCATGGACCAGGACGGCGCCAACCACAAATACCTGACCGACGGGAGCTCTCTGGTGCTTACGCCGCGGTTCTCGCCGAACCGCCAGGAGATCACCTACCTGTCCTATTTCAACGACACGCCGCGGGTCTACCTGTTCGACATCAACAACGGCCGGCAGGAGATGCTGGGCTCGTTCGAGGGCATGACCTTCGCTCCGCGGTTTTCGCCCGACGGCAATTCGGTGATCATGTCCTATGCCAAGGATGGCGATTCGGATATCTGGATCATGGATCTGCGCACGCGACGGGCGCGGCAGATCACCTTCGATCCGTCGATCGACACGTCGCCGAGCTTCTCGCCCGACGGCCGCCAGATCGTCTTCAACTCCGATCGCGGCGGCACGCAGCAGCTCTACGTTATGAATGCCGACGGCAGCGACGTGCGCCGCATCAGCTTCGGGGAGGGGCGGTACGCGACGCCGGTGTGGTCGCCGCGCGGCGACCTGATCGCGTTCACGAAATTCTATGGCGGCCGGTTCTTCATCGGGGTCATGCGGCCGGATGGAACCAGTGAGCGTCTGCTCACCGAAAGCTTCCTCGATGAGGCGCCGACCTGGTCGCCGAACGGCCGCGTCTTGATCTATTTTCGGCAGACGCCGACCGACTCGAGTGGCGGTGGCGGGATCACGAAACTCTACTCCGTTGATTTAACCGGCTATAATCTTCGTGAAATCAAAACGCCTACCGATGCTTCCGATCCGGCCTGGTCACCCCTTAATCGTTAAACGTTTATTAAGATTCGTTACTGGCGTCTTAAAATTTCCACTATTTTGCCAGAAAAAATGCAGGATTCCCGCCTCTGAACGGTTGTATTCGCCATAAACTCGTGGTTATATGTGCGCCTGTTGCGTTTGCGATTCGTTTCTCTTTATTTTCCTTTTGACCTCAATGGGGGGTTCAAGATGCGCGTAAAAGTCTTCGGCCCGATGGCCGCTCTTTTGCTGCTTGCTGGCTGCGCCCAGCAGGAGACTACCGAAATGGAAACCGAAACCGTAGCCATGCCGGAGACTCCGGTGCCGGCCGAATCGGTCTCGGCGCAGGAAGACCTGGTGATCAATGTCGGCGACCGCGTCTTTTTCGACTTCGACAAGTCGGATTTGCGTCCCGACGCGATCGACACGCTGAACCGCCAGTCCGATTGGCTGAATGCCAACGGCGCCATTACGGTGACGATCGAGGGCCATTGCGACGAGCGCGGCACGCGCGAGTACAACCTTGCGCTCGGCGAGCGTCGCGCGGCCGCGGCCAAGCAGTATCTTGAGAGCATGGGCATCAGCGGCGGCCGCATGGAGATGGTCAGCTACGGCAAGGAGCGTCCCGCGGTACTCGGCTCGAACGAGGCGGCCTGGGCGCAGAACCGTCGCGCCGTCATGGTCGTGAGGTCGGGCGACCTGTCCTGATATCCCATCAACCCGAAAAGGGGATTTGCAGATGCGCTTCAAAGTACTTGGCCTGATGGCCGCCCTCGTACTCGTGGCTGGCTGCCCCAGCCCGCAGGATGACGTCGACGACACCGATACGGGCGGAGTGGTTGCACCGCCGCCCGAGACCGCGCCGATGATGTCGGCGCAGGAGGATCTGGTGATCAATGTCGGCGACCGCGTGTTCTTCGATTTCGACAAGTCGGATTTGCGCCCCGATGCGATCGAGACGCTGAACCGTCAGGCCGACTGGCTGAATGCCAACGGCGCCATTACGGTCACGATCGAGGGCCATTGCGACGAGCGTGGCACGCGCGAGTACAACCTTGCGCTTGGCGAGCGTCGTGCGGCCGCGGCCAGGCAGTATCTGGAGAGCATGGGCATCGGCGGCGGCCGTATGGATACGGTCAGCTACGGCAAGGAGCGTCCCGCGGTGCTCGGC
>JBFIFO010000203.1:0-5965 GCA_041602815.1 Alphaproteobacteria bacterium
AACATCGGCTCGATCACCTTCTCGCGCCACTGCACCGAGCGGTTCGAGGCGGTCACGGAGCCATAGGTCTCGAACTGCGTCGCCGCCGGCAGCAGGTAGACGCCGTCCTTGCGATCGTGCAGCACCGCCGACACCGTCGGATAGGGATCGATGACGACCAGCAGGTCGAGCATCTCCATCGCCTTCTTCATTTCCTTCAGGCGAGTCTGGGAGTTCGGGGCGTGACCATCGAACACCATGGCCCGGATATTGTCGGGCTGGTCGATGTTGGCCTTGTCCTCGAGCACGCCGTCGATCCAGCGCGACACCGGGATGCCCGCCGATTCCATCAGCTTCTGGTCGGCGAACCGGCCCTTGAGCCATTCGTAATCGACATCCCACACACGGGCCCAGTGCTTCCACGATCCCGTGGCCAGGCCGTAATAGCCGGGCAGGGTGTGGCTCAGCACGCCGAAATCGGTCGCGCCCTGGACGTTGTCATGGCCGCGGAAGATGTTGGCACCGCCGCCGGCGACGCCCATGTTGCCGAGCGCCAGCTGCAGCACGCAGTAGGCGCGGGTGTTGCTCGACCCGTTGGTGTGCTGGGTGCCGCCCATGCACCACACGATTGTGCCGGGACGGTTGTCGGACAGCAGCCGTGCGACCCGCTTGAGCTGCGAGCCCGGCACGCCGGTGACGCGCTCCGTCTCCTTCGGATCCCACTTCGCGACTTCCTCCTTGATCTGCTCCATGCCCCAGACACGGCTGCGGATGAACTCCCTGTCCTCCCAGCCGTTCTCGAACACGTGCCACAGGATGCCCCAGACCAGGGCGACGTCGCTGCCCGGGCGGAAGCGCACATACTCGTCGGCGTGGGCCGCGGTCCGCGTGAAGCGCGGGTCGCAGACGATCAGCGGCGCGTTGTTCTGCTCCTTGGCCTTGAGGATATGCTGCACCGCCACCGGGTGCGCCTCGGCCGGGTTGGAGCCGATCAGGATCATCGCACGCGAATTGTGCATGTCGTTGTAGCTGTTTGTCATCGCGCCGTAGCCCCAGGTGTTGGCCACGCCCGCGACGGTGGTCGAGTGACAGATACGCGCCTGATGATCGCCGTTGTTCGAGCCCCAGAAGGCGTAGAACTTGCGGAACAGGTAGGACTGCTCGTTGTTGTGCTTGGCCGATCCCAGCCAGTACACCGAATCCGGCCCCGATTCCTGGCGGATCCTCAGCATGACGTCGCCGATCTCGTTGATCGCCTCGTCCCAGCTGATCGCCTTGTACTTGCCGTCGACCAGCTTCATCGGCGTGCGCAGGCGCCGCTCGCCGATCGCATGCTCGCGAACCGACGCGCCCTTCGCGCAATGGGCGCCGAGGTTGAACGGGCTGTCGAAGCCCGGCTCCTGGTCGATCCAGACGCCGTTCTGCACTTCGGCCATGACCGTGCAGCCGACCGAGCAGTGCGTGCAGACCGATTTCTTGATCTCGATCGCGCCGCCGGCGGCGCCCGCCTGGGCCTCCGCCTTGCGTACGGTCGCCCCGGTGAAGGCACCGGCGGCGGCGAGCCCGCCTGCCGCGAGGCCGGAACTGCGCAGGAAGGTACGGCGATCGACCGCACCGCCGGTCACGCCGGCCAGAGCCCTGGAAAGCTGCATTCCGCGCACCAACCCCTTGGATTTCTTCCTAAGCATTTCGTCGTCTCCCGTTTTCCGGATCAGCGATCCTAGAACTTCGCCAGTTCGTAGTAGGTGCGGACATGCTCCGTTTCACGATAGCCGGAGTGCTTGCGGCCCGCCTCGGCGGAGGCCTCGGCCTTGCCGCCAGACGTTACCAACAGCGCAGCCCCCGAGACGCCTCCCAAGCCCGCGAGCTTGAGAAGATCCCGCCGCGCGACTTTCTGACTGTCTTCCCTGGTCTTCATCGCCTCAACCTTTCACGCTGCTCCAACCAATTCAGCCGCCAGTCCCGGCCATCGCCGGATCAGGCCGCCATCTCGAATGCCGTGGCCTCGATCTCCATGAAAACGCGGCCGACCGTGCCGACTGGCATGTAGAACCTTGCCGATTTCGACGCTTCGAGATCGGCGAAGAACTGCCCCGCCCACGGGCCGATATGGGCATCGAAAAACGCCCGCTGCGTCGCCAGGTCGGCCGGCGTCCCGAAGTCGCCTTCGATCAGCCCGGCCATCATCTCGCACAGCGATGCAATGTTGTCCTCTGGCTCACGCACGCCTTCGGCGCGCGCAATCCCCAGGCGCGCCATGTCGGCGCGCAGCCGCGCCAGAGGTTTTTCATAAACGAATCCGGTCAGGTAATAGGAGCCGTAGGGCATCAGCTCGCCGCGGCCGACGCCGACGAAAAGCTCGTGGAACTCGTCGTCCACGGTGGCCGGTTCGCTCGACTCGGCGACGCGTCCCAGGGCCGCCAGCGCGCGCCCCAGATCGCTGCTCTCGTCGCCGCCGATGGCCGCCACCCGGTCCAGCGTCGCACGATCGGGCTGGCGTACCAACAACCCCGCCAGGAGTCGGTACAACTGTGCCCGCAACCTGTCTTCGTCATGGATTTCTGCCGCCTGATTTGCGGCGGCGGGTTCTTCGCTCACAGCGATTAAGCCCCTAATCTCTCCTCCCAAGGAGTAAACCTTACGTCATTCCGACGGCCGGGGTCAACGACAAGTGTAAAACCGTATATTCACAAAATCGTATGTTAACGCCCGAATAAATAACAATAAAATTGGGGTTATTCGAAATAGAAACGGATGGTCGGCGGACGTCGTTATACAACCCGGGATGGTATATATCGTTCGTAGCATCTGCTATCCGTGTTCGCTTTCGTCGTCGGCCGCGTCATCGGCGTCCGAAGCAACGTCCGTTTCGTTGCCGTCCCCGGCTTCGGCGCCGCTTTCCGGCGCCGGCACCTCGTCGGCCGCGGCCGGCTCGCCGGCTTCCGTTCCCGCAAACTTCCTGGCGTAGCCGCGGCCGGCCTCCCAGGCCGATTTCATGCCCGCCACCACCGTCGCTGCGTTGGTGTAATCCTCGCCGTATTCGACCATCTCGTCGATGATGTTGAATGCCGGGTCGCTGGCCCACAGCTTGCGCAGCGCCAGCCGCCGCAATTCCGCCGGCACGCCCTCCTTCATGAAGGCGCTGAAGTCGGACTCAGCCGTCAGCGACTCGATGTCCGGCAATTCGGGCAGCGACGGCGCCGGCGCGGTGTCGTCCGGCTCGGCCTTGGCGTCCTGCGGCGCCGGCGCCGGGACGGCAGCCTGCTCCTCGGCGACCCGGGGAGCGGCCCCGCCGCGGCGCCGCCGGGCCGCCGTCTTGCGGTCCGCCCAGCGAGCCAGCCGGCTCTTGTCCTCAGAACTCATGGCCTTCACTCCACCCCGATCCGCGCCCGTAGCGCGGCTTTGCCGCCGGCTCGCCCTCCTTGCTGCGGCGCAGGCGGCGCTTGCGGAACGGCTGTTCGACGTGGTGCGCGTCGACAAACGCGCGCAGCCAGGCAGCGACGCTTTCCGGCATCGGGACTCCTTCGACGATGTTCTCGCCGGCATCCGCATAGTCCTGGGCCTCGTAGGTCGACACGGTGGCAAGGAAGGGCCGTACCTCATGCGGGCCCTCGATATCCTCCTGGAGCACCACGAAGACCCGCGGCGGATCGGCGGCCAGGCAGTCCAGGTAGGCTTCCGTGTCTGTCCTGTGGATCTCGAGGGCGAGCGTACCGGCGAGATACTGTTCCCAGCCATCGCCATGCTGCAGCATCTTCCAAGGGCCGGAAGGATCGGTTTCCGGCACGCCCGGAATCACGGCGATTGGCCGCCACGCGTGGTCCTGCCACGGGTGGCTGCTGTCACGCCGCTCCACGACGATGCCCACCGGCAATGTTTCGGTTCGCTCCATTCGGCTTCCGCTCCCGGACTTATCTCTGGTCCGTCACAGACTCTAGCGGGCATGCCGGACAAAGCAAGTGGCCCTTGGCAGGACCGCATCGACCGGCTAGGGATGACCGTTACGTTCGCCGAGACGGCAACATCGAGGATGCGGATGGAAGATCTCTGGCCCAGCTCCGGTTACCGGCTTCTGCAGCGCAACGGCAACGGCCGGCTGGCCGTCACCGACGACTTCCTGCGCGCCTATCTGGCGCGGCCCGAGGTCGCGCCGCAACCGGAGTCGTGCGATGCCGAACGTGCGCTGCATGCGGAGCTGCTGGCGGACCCCAGGCACGCGGTGGCGCCGGCGCGGCTGGCCGCGCTGGCGGATCCGGACGCCGCGGACAACTACCGGATCGTGCTTGCGTTCCGTGACCGCCTGACGGCGGCGGACAGCATCGAGGCGTGTTACCGCGACCTGTTCACGGGCGGCGCATTGCCGGTGCCGGTGCCGCCGCTGTTCGTCGACCAGCTGGCCCATGTGATCCTGCGCAACCTCCTCGAAGGCTGCGACGACCCGTTCCGCGCCCGTGCCGCCGAGCTGTTCTTCCGCAAGCAGTGCGCCCTGAACCGGGACGGCGCGATCCTGCTGGGCGACGAGGAGACCGTCGCCATGGTCCGGCAGACCGGCGGGTTCGGCGCGCTCGGCAAGCTGGTCGCCGATGCCGGGACGCCGTTGCGCGAGGTCGAGCTCGACGTTCTGAACCGCGACAACGCGGCCGGGTACCGGGCCCGCAGCGACCGTTTCGACATGGTGCTCGACCTGACCTTCGGGCGCGAGGGGCTGGATGCGCTGTGCCGGGTCCTCGAGGACTGGGTGCGGCATTTTTTCGACATCCGGGTCTCGGTCCAGCCGGCACAGAGCATCCGCGACGAACACTGGGCCTGGCATGTCGGGCTGGACGCCGAGGCCACGGCGATTCTGAACGACCTCTATGACGGGATCGACGTGGATGACGAGCGGCGCGCCCGCCTTATATCGCTGTTCCGGATGGAATTCGCCGATCCGTCCGCGGTCCGGCCGCAGGTCCGCGGGCGGCCGGTCTACATGGCGCTGGCTATGGCGGCGGACGATACCGTGCGGCTGAAGCCGCAGAACCTGCTGGTCAACCTGCCGCTCGCCGAGACCGTGTGAGCCGGAAGATAAAGAAAGGGAAGCGATGAACGAAGACACCTTCAACATGAGCCTGCGCAAGTTCCTCAAGAAGGTCGGCGTGACCTCGCAGCGCGAGATCGAGAACGCGGTGCACGAGGCGCTGGCGGCCGGCAAGGTCGCCGGCAATGCGACGCTGAAAGCCAAGGTGGTGCTGACTATCGAGGGCGTGAACCTCTCGGTGCCGATCGAAGGGAACATCGAGCTCGAATGAGCGGCGCTGCCGACCGCCCGTCGCCGCTGGACCGCCCGGCCGCGCGACTCGTCGCCGTCGCGGTGATCGTGGCCGGGCTGGCGTTCCTCGGCTGGGTGTTCGGCGGCGACGTCTTCGGCCCGGATCGCGCTGCCGCGCCCGCGAACCCGGGCGAGGCCGCATACCTTGCCTGCGTTGCGCCGCGCGCCGCACAATTCGCCGCGGCGCTGGAGCGCGGCGAGCTGACCGCGGAGCAGGCTGCCCTGTTTCGCCGGCGGGCCGAGGCGTTCTGCGCCGACCAGGCGCAAAAGGGCCGCCTGCCCGGTCAGTAGCCGGACGGCGCCTGCGGACGCGCCGGCACGGTGCCGTCCCCGCTCCGCAATACGGCGCGGAAACCCGCAGAAAACCCTAACGCATGGGCTCGTTCCAAGCGAATGGGGCGCTCAGCCGTCGCCACTCTCCTCCTTGGCGCGCTCCTCGAGCAGCTTGGCGCGCGCATCCTCGATCTCCGCCTCGCGCTCGCGCAAATCGTCGTCGGTGGTGCGCGGGCTGGGCCGGTCGGGGCCGCGGAACGGGTCGTCGCCGGCCTCGAACTGGTCGATGACGCGGCAGTCGTCGCACATCTTGATGCGCTCGGCCATGCGCCCGTCGGCGAACATCGGGTGCTTGCCGGCGAGCTGCGCGACGATGCGCTCGATGCTGCTCCTGGTGCCGAACGG
>JBFIFO010000204.1:0-5851 GCA_041602815.1 Alphaproteobacteria bacterium
CATGGGCAATACGGCCGAGAACGTCGCCAAGCAGTGGCAGATCACCCGCGAGCAGCAGGACGCGTTCGCCACCGCCTCGCAGAACAAGGCCGAGGCCGCGCAGAAGGCCGGCAAGTTCAAGGACGAGATCACGCCGGTCACGATCAAGACCCGCAAGGGCGAGACCGTGGTCGACACCGACGAGTATCCCAAGCCCGGCGTCACGGTGGAGGGCCTCGCCGGCCTGCGCCCGGCCTTCGACAGGGAGGGCACGGTGACCGCCGGCAACGCCTCCGGCATCAATGACGGCGCCGCCGCCGTGGTGCTGATGACCGCCGACGAGGCGGCGAAGCGCGGTGTCACCCCGCTGGCCCGCATCGTCTCGTGGGCGACCGCCGGCGTCGATCCGGCGATCATGGGCACCGGGCCGATCCCGGCCAGCCGCAAGGCGCTGGAGAAGGCGGGCTGGAGCATCGACGACCTCGACCTTATCGAGGCCAACGAGGCGTTCGCGGCGCAGGCCTGCGCGGTCAACAAGGACCTCGGCTGGGACACCGACAAGGTCAACGTCAATGGCGGTGCCATCGCCATCGGCCATCCGGTCGGCGCGTCCGGCACGCGGGTGCTGATCACGCTCCTGCACGAGATGGCGCGGCGCGATGCCAGGAAGGGCCTCGCGACGCTGTGCATCGGTGGCGGCATGGGTATCGCCATGTGCGTCGAGCGCGGCTGACCCAGGCGAATCGGCCATCGAAATCAGGACGGAGGTGGTCTTTGGACCACCCCGTCCTTATCTTGTAACGAGGAACGCCGCGCACGAAGAGGCGCGGGCGGAACCTTGGTTATGGTGACAGGGAGAAAAACGATATGGCACGGACAGCATTGGTTACCGGCGGCACCCGCGGCATCGGCGAGGCGATCTCGATCGCGCTCCGCGATGCCGGTTACCGGGTCGCCGCGAATTATGGCGGCAACGACGAGGCCGCAAATGCGTTCAAGGAGAAGACCGGCATTCCCGTCTACAAGTTCGACGTCGGCGACTTCGACGCCTGCTGGAAGGGCGTGGCGCAGATCGAGTCCGATCTCGGCCCGGTCGAGGTGCTGGTCAACAACGCCGGCATCACCCGCGACGGCATGCTGCACAAGATGGGTCAGGAGAACTGGCAGGCGGTCATCCGCACCAATCTCGACAGCGCCTTCAACCTCACGCGCAGCGTCATCGAGGGCATGCGCGCCCGCGGCTTCGGGCGAATTATCACGATCAGCTCGATCAACGGCCAGAAGGGCCAGATGGGCCAGGCCAACTACTCCGCGGCCAAGGCCGGCGTCATCGGCTTCACCAAGGCGGTGGCGCAGGAGAACGCCTTCAAGGGCATCACCGTCAACGTCGTCGCGCCCGGCTACATCGGCACCGAGATGGTGCGCGCGGTGCCGGAAGAGGTGCTGAACACCAAGATCATCCCGCAGATCCCGGTCGGCCGCCTCGGCGAGCCCGATGAGGTGGCGCGCTGCGTCGTCTTCCTCGCCGCCGACGAGGCGGGCTTCATCACCGGCTCGACGCTGAGCGCCAACGGCGGACAGTACATGGCGTGATCGTGGGCGGCGGCGGCATCGCGCCGCTCGCCGCGCCCGCTCACAACAGGAACCGGATGCCGATGCTCAGCGTGTGGCTCTGGATGCCTTCCTGGACGAACGGCGTTCCCGAGACGGTCCGGAGCTGCAGGTCGTCGGTCTCGAAATAGCGATAGCCGAAGTATAATTCGGAGTTGGATGCCTGCTTCCAGAACGCGATGCCGGCCATGGCCTGCCAGGCCTCGGCGAGATCCCAGTCGTCGACGACCGTGTTCTCCGTCGAGAAGCAGAAAATGATGCAAATGGACTCGTTGTACTCGGCCTCCACCCTACTGACGCCATAGCCGGCCCCGAGATAGGGGCGCGCGTCTCCCCATGCCGGGAGATCGACGAAAAGATTCGCCATGGCGCCGATGGCCCACATTTCGCCCGCATAATCGCGGGGCACGAACGGGGCGCCGGGCTCGAGGTCGAGGCTGCCGACCCGAAACCATTGGGCGTGAAGTTCGCCTTCCAGCCGCAGCATTCCCGCGAGCCGATAGCCGAACCCGAAACCGGTCCCGAGGCTCCAGTCGAGATCGACGCCAAAATTGGCATCCGTCATCGGGTTGGCTGAGTCGCCCAGCTCCCAGTTCCACATTAAATAGAAACGGTCCGACCACGCCGGCAGCGGTTCGAACGGGGGCGGTGTCGGCGCGGGCTCATGCTGTGGCGGCTCGGCCGGCGGCGGCGCCGGTTCGTGATCGGCCATTACGACGGCCGGCGCCAGCAGGATGGACGTTGCTGCCAGGACACCAAAAACAGAACCGAGCTTGACGGGACGCGGCATTGCAGAAGCCTCTCGAATATCCGACTCGATCAACGGATGCACCAATCAATTTCTGATCCGGAAATACACTCGCAACCGATAAGAATTGGTGAATCGCGTCGCGCGGAATCCGCCGGCGAACGAAAGCCGACGGCGCCTGGGGACGCCGCCGAGTCGTGCGAAGCGAGAGGTGTCGGTCCGGCGGTCACTTCTTGGCGGCGACCTTGATCTTCCTGCCCGCCTTCTTGGGTCCGGTCTTCTTCGGGACGGTCACGGTCAGCACACCGTCCTCGATCGACGCTGTGATCTCGTCGGGCACCGCCGCCTCGGCCGGCCGCAAGGCGCTGGAGAAGGCAGGCTGCAGCATCAACGACCGCGACCCGATCGAGGATCACCCTCTCGCACGAGATGGCCAGGCGCGATGTTGTCGGCGAACGGCGGCCAATACGTGGCGCAATCGTATATGGCGGCGGGGGCACCGCGCCTCCCGCCGCATCCGGTCACAGCAGGAACCGGATGCCAATGGTCAGCGTATGGCTCTGGATGCCTTCCTGGACGAACGGCGTGCCCGAGACGGTCCGGAGCTCCAGGTCGTCGGTCTCGAAATAGCGATAACCGATATAGGTCTCCGAATTGGAGACCCCGTTGGAGAACGCGATGCCGGCCTGGACCTGCCAAGCCTCGGCGAAATCCCAGTCGTCGACGACCTCGTTCTCCGTCGAGAAGCAGACAATGATACAGACCGATTCGTTGTACTCGGCCTCGACCCTGCTGAAGCCGTATCCGGCCCCGAGATAGGGCCGCATATTGCCCCATGGCGGCAGGTCGATGAAAATGTTCGCCATTGGCCCGACGGCCCAGATGCCGCCCGAATAGTCCAGGGGCACGAACGGGGCGCTGGGCCCGAGGTCGAGGCTGCCGGCCCGAAACCATTGGGCGTGGAGTTCGGCTTCCAGCCGCACCATGCCCGCCAGCCGATAGCCGAACCCGAAACCCGTCCCGAGACTCCAGTCGAGGTCGACGTCGAAGCCGCCATCCGTCCTCGGGTTGGCCGAGTCGCCGATGTCCCAATTCCAGAGGTAATAGAAACCGTCCGACCACGCCGGAAGCGGCTCGAAAGGCGGCGGCGGTGGCTGCTCGTGCTGCGGCGGTTGGGTGCGCGGCGCCGGTTCGTGGTCGGCCATCGCGACGGCGGGCGCCAGCAGCACCGATGATACCGCCAGGGCGGCTGCGATGACGCCGGTAATGCGGTGGTTCATCATGCGGAATTCCTTTTTTGAGCCGGGCGCCGCGACTGCCGGAGAGAGTGCAACCGCAACGCGTCCCCGTTGCCTAGCAGGGTGACTCTGAACAAAAGATGAATGAGGCGGAGTCGCGGCGACCGACTTTGCCGCGTTCCAGCGCCCAAATGCAAGGGCGGCGCCGTGGGCGCCGCCGAGTTGTGCGAAACGGGAGAGGCCGGTCTGCCGGTTACTTCTTGGCGGCGACCTTGATCTTTTTGCCCTCCTTCTTCGGTTCGGTCCTCTTCGGGACCGTCACGGTGAGCACGCCGTCCTCGAAGGATGCGCTGATCTTGTCGGGCAGCGCCGCCTCGGGCAGCCGGAAGGTCCGTTCGAAGGCGCCGTAGCGGCGTTCGGTCAGGTGGTAGTCCTCCCTGTCCTCCTTGCGCTCGGCCCTCTTCTCGCCCTTGACGGTCAGCATGTCGTCGCGAAGCACCACCTCGACGTCGCTCTCCTTCATGCCGGGAAGTTCGGCGGTCAGCCGGACCTCCTTGTCGTCTTCCGCGACGTCCACGGCCGGCAGCAGCTCGCCACGACGGCGGCCCAGCAGCCAGCCGGGCTCGTAATGGCGGAACAGGCTCGGCGCGCGACGCTCGAAGCCGGTGAAGAACTCGTCGAACAGATGGTTCATCTCGTCCCTGAGACCGGTCAGCGAATCGAACACCGTCGGGGTCCGTTCGCCGTTGCCGCTCTCACGTCTCGGGGTGATTTTCGTGGCCATCGAAATCCACCTCCTTTCGGCAGCAAATAAGTCCCCTATCGGGACACGGTTACTGGATCACATTCAGATAGGAAACGCGATGATTTGCGTCAATTGCCGCGAAAATTCCCGCGACACTTGCGGACCTACGCGCGACGGGGCACATTTCGTGCCGCCGCTCGGCCTGTTCAAAACGGTTATACGGTTTCCGCGCTTGTCTGAAATCACAGGGGCGATTCCGCCGGGGGTGGGATGGACTGCCGCGATTACCAGCCTTACGTGCCTGATCTGGAAGACCCCTATCCCGGTCTTCCCAGCTCGGGCATCACAAACTTCGTCTATCATACGCCGTTGCACCTCTGCCGCTGTATTGAAGCCGTACAGCGCCGTGAAGGCGCAGACGCCCATTACATCGTTGCGCGGCCCTACAAGGTCCGGTTCGACTGCAACGATGGCCGCCGCGAGATCACCGTGCCCGAGGGGATGGTTACCGATCTGGCCTCCGTTCCGAGGATCGCGAGAATTTTCGTCGGGCGCGTTGGGCCGCATCTGGAGGCTGCGATCGTCCACGACTTCCTGTATGTCGCCTGGCAGGACTTGCCCGATCACGACGCCCGGCCGGAAGACCGGAAATTCGCCGATCGGTTGATGCGTGCCGCAATGGCGTCGGCCGGAGTTGGCTATCTGAAACGATGGCTGATCTATGCGGCGGTCAGGATATTCGGCGCCGGCGCGTACACGCGGCGCGACCCTGTCCGCTACGTCAGGGATATTTCGGAGGCGCGTACCGATAGGCATGCCGGCTGACTATCGGCGGTCCGTTTCACTGCGCCCACTGCCGCGACACTTGCGGCCCGCAGCGGGACGGGGCAAGCTCTCTTGCGACAGGCCGACATCGTCGAAACGCCGGGGGCCGCCATGTCCGTTGCACGTTACGCCGCCAATGCCCGCGAGGTCCGCGCGCCGCGCGGCAGCGAGATCTCCGCCAAGTCCTGGCTCACCGAGGCGCCGCTGCGCATGCTGATGAACAACCTCGACCCCGAGGTCGCAGAGAACCCCGAGCAGCTCGTCGTCTACGGCGGCATCGGCCGCGCCGCCCGCGACTGGGACTGCTTCGATGCCATCGTCGAGGCCTTGCGCGCGCTGGAGGGCGACGAGACGCTGCTGGTGCAGTCCGGCAAGCCGGTCGGCGTGCTGCGCACGCATGCGGACGCGCCGCGCGTGCTGATCGCCAACTCCAACCTGGTGCCGCACTGGGCGACCTGGGAGCATTTCAACGAGCTCGATAGAAAGGGCCTGATGATGTACGGCCAGATGACCGCCGGGTCCTGGATCTACATCGGCACCCAGGGCATCGTGCAGGGCACCTACGAGACCTTCGCCGAGGCGGGGCGGAGGCATTACGGCGGCGACCTGAAGGGCAAGTGGATCCTGACTGGCGGGCTCGGCGGGATGGGCGGGGCTCAGCCGCTGGCCGCCGTCTTCACCGGGGCCTGCTGCCTGGCGGTCGAA
>JBFIFO010000205.1:0-5688 GCA_041602815.1 Alphaproteobacteria bacterium
GCTCTCGGTCGTCATCTCGCTGATCACGGCCTCGCTCGTCTATCTCTCGCTGCACTGGCTGCTGGTGCAGCCGATGCGCCGGATCATCGGCAGCATGGCCGAGTTCAGCGAGGATCCGGAGGACGCGACGCGCATCATCGAGCCGTCCGGCGGACGCGACGAGATCGGCGTCGCCGAGCAGCAGCTGGCCGCCATGCAGCGCGAGCTGCGCGCGGCGCTGACCCAGAAGGCGCACCTCGCCGCGCTCGGCACGGCGGTGGCCAAGATCAACCACGACCTGCGGGGCATCCTGTCGTCGGCGCTGCTGGTGTCGGACCGGCTCGAGACGAGCGGCGACCCCGACGTGCAACGCCTCGCCCCGACCGTGATCACGGCGATCGAGCGGGCGGTTGCGATGTGCAGCCAGACCCTCGACTATGTCGGCCAGGGCGCGCCGGAAGGCAAGCGCACGCGCTTCCCGCTGCAGCCGCTGGTCGACGAGATCAAGACCTCGATGGAGGCGCCGGCGCGCGGCGGCCTGCACGTGGAGAACCGGATTCCCGGCAGCCTCGTGGTGAGCGGCGACCGCGACCAGATCTACCGGATCCTCAACAACGTCGTGCGCAACGCCGCCGAGGCCGGGGCGGACTCGATCACCGTGTCCGCCGCGATGTGCGGCAACGACGTCGCGATCGACCTCGCGGACGACGGCCCGGGCTTGCCGCCGCGGGCCCGGGAAAAGCTGTTCCAGCCGTTCGAGGGCTCGGCGCGCGCCGGCGGCACCGGCCTTGGCCTGGCCATCGCGCGCGAGCTGGCGCGCGGCCACGGCGGCGACCTCGCGCTGCTGTCGACCGGCCCGGACGGCACCGCATTCCGCCTGACCATCCCGCAGGACACGGTTCATCACGGTTCGGTGACGAAATCGGCAGCACCGGCGTGAGCGGGTGTATAGTCGCCTCACAAACCCCCTCATCGGCCCTGGGACGGCCGGCCCGGATTGAAGCGGGCCGCCGTCCCTTCTTGCGTACGGCCGCACAGGCGGCGACCGGGCGGTCCCGGCCACGGGGCGAAACCGGTCAGTCCAGCTGCAGGACCAGAGCCTTCAGATAGCTTGATTCCGGCAAAAAGGGATGCGTCGGATGGTCGGCGGCGGCGCCGGCGCGGCGCAGGATGCGCGCCGTCCGGCTGGCGTCGGTCAGGGTCTTGCGCACCTGCTCGTCGAACAGCTCCGCGGTCATGTTGTGCGAGCACGAGGCGACGAACAGGTAGCCGCCCGGCGCCGTCAGCCGCGCCGCGAGGCGCATCATCTTGCGGTAGCCCCTGATGCCGGCCTTCAGGTCCTTCTTCGACTTGATGAAGGCCGGCGGATCGGCGACCACCACCTGATACCGCTCGCCGGCAGCGAACAGCCGTTCCATCTCGTTGAAGGCATCGGCCTTCACGAAGCTGCAGCGCGCTTCGCAGCCGTTGCGCTGCGCCGCCTGTCCGGCCAGCGCCAGGGCCGACGGCGACGAGTCGACCGCGACCACGGCGCTTGCGCCGGCGACGGCGGCGTGCACCGCGAAGCCGCCGGTATGGCAGTACACGTCGAGGACCTGCGCATCGCGCGCCAGCGCCGCAACGAAACGCCGGTTGTCGCGCTGGTCGTAGAACCAGCCGGTCTTCTGACCGCCGGCGAGGTCGGCCAGGAAGCGCACGCCGTATTCGCCCAGCTCGATCGGCTCGGACGCGTCGCCGGCGACCGTCTCGACCGCGGTCTCCAGTCCTTCCAGCCGGCGTATCTGGCTGTCGTTCCGCAGCACGACGGTGCGCGGCGCGAGGACCGCTTCGAGCGCGGCCAGCACGGTGTCCCGCTGCCGGTCCATCAGCGCCGCGTTGAGCTGCACAACGATGGCGTCGCCGAAGCGGTCGACGACGAGGCCCGGCAACCCGTCCGCCTCGGCATGCACGAGCCGGTAATAGGGCGCGTCGAATAGCCGCTCGCGCACAGAAAGGCACCGTCCGAGGCGGTCGGCAAGATAGCCGGCATCGACGACCGTGCGCGGCCGCCGGTCGATCAGCCGCGCCGCGATCAGCGAATGCGGGTTGAAACCGGCGACGCCGATCGCCTCGCCGGCATGCGTCGCCAGCACGACCAGGGAGCCGGGCGGCAGGGCACGCGCCTCCGCAGTCAAGTCCAGCTCGTTGGAATAGGCCCAGGGGTGGCCGCCGGCGACGCGCTTGTGGCGCCCGGGCAGCAGCCGGACCTGCGGGTAGTCGTTGCTCATGGCTGCGACTGTTAGGGCGCGGCGGCGCGCCAGGCAAGCGGTTCGTGACGCGGACCCGGTCTAGCGTCCGGCGACCGTGCCCTCGCGCCGCGGGTCGGCGCCGCCCGTCAGGGTGCCGCCTGCCACCAGGATCGTATGCAGGCCGCTGGTCAGCTCACGCACCCGGACCTCGTGCCCGCGCGCCTCGAGTGCCGCCTGCAGCGCCGCGGCGCCGGTTCCCTGCTCGAGGTCGACGGTGCCGTTGCGGCTGATCACGTGCGGGCGCGATACCGCCGCCTGCGGGTCCATGTTCCAGTCCAGGACCGCCATCACCGAACGCGCCGTATAGTTGATGATCCGGCTGCCGCCCGGCGAGCCGGTGACGAGGCGCAGCGTCCGGTCGGGGTTGAGAACGATGGTCGGGGCCATCGACGAGCGCGGCCGCTTGCCCGGCTCGACGCGGTTGGCGACCGGCGCGCCGTCCGCTTCCGGCGCGAACGAGAAGTCGGTCAGCTGGTTGTTCAAGAGGAACCCGCGGACCATCATGCGCGAGCCGAAGGCGCTCTCGATCGAGGTCGTCATCGATACCGCATTGCCCTGCCGGTCGACGATGCTGAAATGGCTGGTCGAAGGAATCTCGAGGGCGCCACCCGGGGCGCGTCGTTCGGTCCTGCGTTCCGGCGGCGATCCCGCCGCGGCGGTGCCCAGCGAGGTGTCGCCCGCGATCAGGCCGCTGCGCTTGGCGAGGTATTCCTTGTCCAGCAGGCCGGCGACCGGGACGCTCACGAAATCGGCATCGGCCATGTACAGGGCCCGGTCCGCATAGGCAAGGCGCCCGGCTTCGATGAACAGGTGCTCCGCCGCGACCGAGCCCGGCGCCAGCTGGGACATCGGGAAGCGCTCCAGCAGGCCGAGGATCATCGCCACGGTCAGGCCACCCGAGCTCGGCGGCCCCATGCCGCAGACGCTGCTGCCGCGGTACGAGATGCAGACCGGCGGGCGGATCTTGGCGCGGTAGCCGGCGAGGTCGTCCTCGCTCAGCAACCCGGGATTGTCGCTTGCCCCGCGCACCGCGGCGACGATGTCGCGGGCTATCGTGCCGCCGTAGAACGCGGCGGCGCCGTCGGCCGCGATGGCGCGCAACGTCGCCGCGTACAGGGGGTTCTTCAGGATGTGGCCGGCCGGCAGCGGCTCGCCCGCCGCGCCGTGGAAATAGGCGGCGGTCACCGGGTAGCGCTTCAGGTGCTCGTCGTTCGCGATCAGCTCGCTGAGCCGCGGCGAAACCGCAAAGCCCCCCTCCGCGAGGCGGATCGCCGGTTCGAACAGCGCCCGCCACGACAGCGTGCCGTGCGTGCTGTGCGCCAGATCCAACATCCGCAGAACGCCGGGGGTGCCAACCGACCGGCCGCCGACGACGGCATCCCAGAACTTCATCCTTTCGCCCGCGGCATCGAGGAACAGCCCGGACGTGGCTGCCGCCGGGGCGGTCTCGCGGCCGTCGAAGCTGATGACGTTGCGCTCGTCGGCGTCGTAATACAGCATGAAGGCGCCGCCGCCGATACCGGAACTCTGCGGCTCGACCAGCCCGAGCACCATCTGCACCGCGACCGCGGCGTCGACGGCGCTGCCGCCGGCCTCGATGATCTCCACACCGGCGGCCACGGCGTGCGGATTCGCCGCCGCCACCATGAAACTGCGCGCCGCCGCGCTGTCGGCGGGCGCCGCGCCGGCGTGGCCGACGTTTACGAGGACAAGGGCGGCGAGGAAAAAGCGCGGGGCGAACATGGCAAACAATCCTGGCGACTTTGCGGGAACCGCCATGGTAATGCGCCGAGGCCGCGGCGCATAGGCGCCGGGCCGGATTTTCAGATCACTTTTGTTCGAGAGGCCGGCACAGCGCGACCGATTCGAACTGGTATCCGGCGCCCTTGAGCATGCCGGCCAGGCCTTCCACCGGCTGCGGGCCCTTGCGGGGGGCTTCCGGCAGGTCGACGTGGACCGCGGCGCAGCCCTGGTCGCGCGCGATCTTCAGCATCGAGTCAATCATCCGGTCCATGATCCCGGCGGCATCATACAGATTGGCGGCGATCAGATTGCTCACTTTGAGGATGCGGCCGTGCTGGATGTCGGCGGTCACCTCGTGGCAGTAGATGCCGTAGATATAGCCCTCGGCGTTCTGGGCCGACATGACACCGCTTCCCGGGGCGGTGCGGCGCGCGTCCTCGCACACCACCTTCGCATAGTCCAGCCACTGGTCGAGCGTCAGGTGCGGCACCGCTGTCTGCACCAGCGGATACGCCTGCAATACCTGTCCTTCGCCCAACGGCTTGACCAAATATCGCTGAGACATCTGTGTCACTATCGTTACCTCATCGCACCTGCGATGATCTCGGGTTGTTGCTACTGCCGCGGCTCCTTCGTGACGAAAACGGTGCCTGAACCGGAGCCATCACCAGCATGTCCCTCCCGCGGCCCAGGGTCTTTGACCTAAATCAATGTATGGCGTACAACGTGCAGGCGGCGACGCGGCCGTCCGCCGGCCGCTGCGACGGAAAGCCGCGCCACTCGGAATGTCCATGACACGGCACGCAATTTAGTTGCATATGTAACCGGATTGTGCGGCGCGGAATGGCGCCGCGCCACCGGACGGGGGACCATGCGATGGCGACAGCAGACGCAACCGTCGACGATATTGGCGCGATGGCCGGATACAACGAGGCGGTCGTACGGAAGTTCACGCTGGCGGCCACCTTCTGGGGCGTGGTCGGGTTTGCGGCGGGGGTGCTGATCGCGCTGCAGCTCGCGTTTCCGATCCTGAACTTCGACGTGGAGTGGCTCACCTTCGGTCGCCTGCGGCCGGTGCACACCTCGGCGGTGATCTTCGCCTTCGGCGGCAATGTCCTGTTCGCGACCTCTTACTACGTGGTCCAGCGCACCTGCCGGGCGCCGCTGTTCGGCGGCAGGGCGCTCGCCGATTTCACGTTCTGGGGCTACCAGCTGTTCATCATCATGGCGGCGCTGGGCTACGTGCTCGGCGTCACCCAGAGCAAGGAGTACGCGGAACCCGAGTGGTTCGTCGACTTGTGGCTCACGATCGTGTGGGTGGCTTATCTGGTGATCTATCTCGGCACCCTGATGATTCGGCGCGAGCCGCACATCTACGTCGCCAACTGGTTCTTCCTCGCCTTCATCGTCACCGTCGCGGTACTGCACCTGGTCAACGGCGCGGCGGTCCCGGTCTCCTTCTTCGGCGCCAAGAGCTACACACTGTGGTCCGGCGTCCAGGACGCGCTGACCCAGTGGTGGTACGGCCACAACGCGGTCGGCTTCTTCCTGACCGCCGGCTTCCTCGGCATCATGTACTACTTCGTACCCAAGCAGGCCGGCCGTCCGGTCTACTCCTACCGCTTGTCGGTGATCCATTTCTGGGCGCTGATGTTCGGTTACGTCTGGCTGGGTGCCC
>JBFIFO010000206.1:0-5657 GCA_041602815.1 Alphaproteobacteria bacterium
ACGATGCCGCGCCGGCAGGCTTGCGCCGCCCTGTCGAGGCTGGCTTCGAGCTCCGCGAGGTCGAGATGGCGGTAGATGTATTTCTCCTTCGGCCGGGCGAGGCGCATCGCGTTGATGATGCAGTTGTGGTTGAGCTCGTCCGAGACCACCGCGGTTGCATCGGTGATCAGCGGCGGCAGCGTGCCCATCACCGTGGCGTAGGCGGAGCTGAAGATCATCGCCGCCTCGCGAGTATGGAATGCGGCGAGCTTGCGCTCCAGCGTCACATGCGCATCCCACGTCCCGCTGATGAAGCGCACCGCGCCGGGCCCCGCGCCGCAGGCGCGCACCGCCGCCTCCTCGGCGGCGATCACCTCGGGCCGCAGCGCCATGCCGAGATAGGAGTTCGAGTTCATGCGCAGGAACGGCCGCTCGCCCTCGCCCTTCAGGAGATAGCGCGGCCCGTGCTCGCCGTCGGCCGGCACGACCCCGGCGAACACCGTCTCGGCGCCCTTCAGCGAGCCGGCCGCTTCCATCTCCTTCAACTCTGAGACCAGCGTCTCTTCCAGGCGGGCCATGGCGTCTCTCCTCGTCTGTTCCTTATCCCGCTGCTCCGTCACGTCGCCCGGCGCAGCGCCGGGCCGAGCTTGTCCAGCATGTCCTTGGTCAGCGCCGCGAGGTCATAGTCCGGCTTCCAGCCCCACTCGCTGCGCGCGGCGCTGTCGTCCATCGAGCGCGGCCAGGTGTCGGCGATCGCCTGGCGCACCGGGTCGACCTCGTAGTCGATGGCGAAGTCCGGGATGTGCTTCCTGATCTCGTCCGCCAGCTCGGCCGGCGTGAAGCTCATCGCGGTCACGTTGAAGGCGTTGCGGTGCTTGAGCTTCGCCGGGTCTGCCTCCATCACCTCGATCATCGCCCTTATCGCATCCGGCATGTACATCATGTCGAGCCGCGTGTCGGCGGACAGGAAGCAATTGTAGTGGCGGTAGCGCAGCGCCTGGCGGAAGATCTCCACGGCATAGTCGGTGGTGCCGCCGCCGGGCGGTGCGACGTGGCTGATCAGCCCCGGCAGCCGGATGCCGCGGGTATCGACGCCGAAGCGCGCGGCGTAGTAATCGCACAGCAGTTCGCCGGCGACCTTGGTGACGCCGTACATGGTGGTCGGCCGCTGGATCGTGTCCTGCGGGGTCGCATCCCGCGGCGTCGACGGGCCGAAGGCGCCGATCGAGCTCGGTACGAACACCGCGCAGCCGTGGTGCCGGGCGATCTCCAGCACCGAATAGAGGCTCCCCATGTTGAGCTGCCAGGCGGCCTGCGGCTTCTCCTCGGCGACCGCCGACAGCAGGGCGGCCATGTGGTAGACGGTGCCGACGCCGTATTGGGTGACGATCTCGCGGGTCTGCGCCGCCTCGGTGCAGTCGAGCAGCTCGAACGGCCCGTCCCGCGCGGCGCCGCCCGCCGGCATGCGGATGTCGGAGGCGATGACGGCCTCGGCGCCGTACTTCGCGCGCAGCGCCGGCACCAGCTCCGAGCCGATCTGCCCCAGCGCCCCGGTGACGAGGATCGTCGTCTTCATCGGCGAAGGCCCCTTGGGTTCGCATTAGCGTTATGCGCGACCCCGGGCGGGCAGGGCGGCGCGTACAGCACACGATAATCGGCCGGGATGTGGGTCAGCAAGAGGCTCGTCCCCCCTCACCCCCCGGCCGCGCGCGGCGGAAGGGGCACCCGGCTGGGCGCCCCTCCCTTTGCGTGCCGTCAGGCCTGTTCCGGCACCTTCCCGGTCCAGGCGGTGCGGTCGATGTCCAGATCCGGGAAATTGTCCGGGTTGAGCACCGGCCGGTCGATCCCGGATTTTAGCTGGTGGCGGAAATCGCGCAGGATGCGCAGGCAGGTCGGCAGCAGCATCATGATCGCGATCAGGTTGACCAGCGCCAGAATCCCCATCAGCGGGTCCGAGAAGAAGAACACCGCGGTTGCCCCCGGGGCGACCGCGCCAAGGAACACCACCCCCATGATGACCGGCCGCAGCACCTGGACGGCCAAGGGATGGCCGGTGATCACAGTGAGCGCGTTCTCGCCGAGATAGTAGTTGTAGATAATCGAGCTGAACGCGAAGAGCAGGATGATGAAGGTCAGGAAATACTGCGTCCAGCCGCCGAGATGCCAGACCAGCGACTGCTGCGTCAGCGCCACGCCGTTGATGTCGGCCGCGCCCGGCACGTAAACGCCGCCCAGGAGAATGATGAAGGCGGTGCAGCTGCAGATCACCATCGTATCGATGAACACCGAGAGCGACTGCGTGATCCCCTGTGCGATCGGGTGGCGGACATCGGCCGTCGCGGCGACGTTCGGGGCCGAGCCGAGACCCGCCTCGTTGGAGAACAATCCCCGGCGCAGGCCCTGCGCGATCGCCGCCCCCATGCCGCCGCCGACCGCCTCCTCGAAGCCGAAGGCGTTGGCGACGATGGTGACGATGACGCCCGGCACCGCGGTGATGTTGATCAGGATGATGACGATCGCCATCACGAGGTAGGCCACTGCCATGACCGGCACGATCGCGTCGGCCGCCTTGGCGATCCGGTGAATGCCGCCATAGACGATGAAACCGGTGATTGCGGTCAAGAGAATGCCGGTCCAGATCCGGTCGATGTTGAGGCTGTCCTTTGCCGCGCCGGCCACGGTGTTGCCCTGGAAGGCGTTGAAGCCGAGCGCGAAGGCCGCGATCAGGCAGACGGCGTAGAGCATCGCGAGCCATTTGTAGTCGGCGCCGAGGCCGTGGATGATGGCCCGCGCCGGGCCGCCGCGGAAGTCGCCGTTCGGCTCGCGCCGCTTGAACAGCTGTGCCAGCGAGCACTCGACAAGGCTGGTGGCCATGCCGGCGAGCGCGATCGCCCACATCCAGAACACCGCACCCGGGCCGCCCAACGTGATGGCGACGGCGACTCCGGCGATGTTGCCGCCGCCGACCCGGCCGCCGACCGACAGCAGCAGCGCCTCGCGCCCGGAAATCGCGTTGGGGTCGCTCGCAGGACCCTCCCTGAGCACCCGGAACATGCGCCCGAAGAAGCGAAACTGCACGAAGCCCGTGAGCGCGGTGATGAAAATGCCGAGAATGACGAGGATCGGGATCAGCGACCATCCCCAGGTCAGATCCCCGATTACGCCGAACAGACTTTCCAGTGTTGCCATGTCCCTCTCCGTCCCATATTGGTTGTCTGCGCCGCGCGCGGCGGCACCTCATCCTCATGCGAGACCCGGCGTTCTTTTTGCGACGTGGCTGGTTTCCGCCAAACGGCGCCGTGCGACGCCAGCCAGCCTTTGCGCCATGATACGGATCGCAGGGAAAATCCGAAAGCACCTGCGAGCCCCGGACGCGCGAAACGAGCCCATGCGTTAGGGTTTTCCGCGGGTTTGAGGGGGGGCAACGTCCCGCAAGCGCCGTGATACTCCTGGCCAGCGCCGCGCCAGCGGTGGCGAGCACGAACAGGGACTCGAGGCTACCGGCGCTCCCGTCCCTCTCCGATCCTGTCCTGATGCCAACGCCAGGCGAGAAGCACACAGCTCTTCGGGGTGCGGATGTGAAATCCGCAACCCTTTCCCGTCGCCATCCCGCTATGCGTTTGCGCGGGGCTGCAACAGGCCTTTACCCGAACACCCGCTCGAAGATCGTGTCCACATTCTTCGTGTGATATGCCATGTCGAACATGGCGTCGATCGCCTTGGCGTCGAGGTGCTTGGCGATCGCCTTGTCAGCCTTGAGGAGCGCCTGGAAATCCTCGCCCTTCTCCCACGCCGCCATGGCGTTCCGCTGTACCGCCTCGTACGCGTCCTCGCGGCTCATGCCGGCTTGCGTGAGCGCCAGCAGCACCCGCTGCGAGTTGTGCAGGCCGCCCAGGCTGTCCAGGTTCCGCTGCATCGCCTCGGGATACACGACGAGTTTGTCCACCACGCCGGTGAGCCGCGCCAGCGCGAAGTCGAGGGTCACCGTCGCGTCCGGGGCGATCATGCGCTCGACCGAGGAATGCGAGATGTCGCGCTCGTGCCACAGGGCGACGTTCTCCAGCGCCGGGACGACGGCGGCGCGCACGATCCGCGCCAAGCCCGTCAGGTTCTCGGTCAGGACCGGGTTGCGCTTGTGCGGCATCGCCGACGAGCCCTTCTGGCCGGGGCTGAAATACTCCTCGGCCTCGCGCAGCTCGGTGCGCTGCAGGTGGCGGATCTCGACGGCGAGCCGCTCGACCGACGCGGCGATGACGGCCAGCGTCGCGAAATAGGCGGCGTGCCGGTCGCGCGGGATCACCTGGGTCGACACCGGCTCGGGGCGCAGGCCGAGGCGCTGCGCCACATGCGCCTCGACGCGCGGGTCGATGTTGGCGAAGGTGCCGACGGCGCCGGAGATGGCGCAGGTCGCAATCTCCTCGCGGGCATTCAACAGCCGCCCGCGGTTGCGCGCGAACTCGGCGTAGTGCCCCGCGAGCTTGAGGCCGAAGGTCGTCGGCTCGGCATGGATGCCGTGGCTGCGGCCCATGCAGACGGTGTATTTGTGCTCCTTCGCCCGCCGCTCCAGCGCCGCCAGCAACGCGTCGAGGTCGGCGAGCAGGATGTCGGCGGCCTGGCACAGCTGGACGGCAAGGCAGGTGTCGAGCACGTCCGACGAGGTCATGCCCTGGTGGACGAAGCGGGCGTCGTCGCCGACATGCTCGGCCAGGTTGGTGAGGAAGGCGATGACGTCGTGCCTCGTTTCGCGCTCGATCTCGTCGATGCGCGCGATCTCCCATTTCCCGCGCTGCCAGACCGCGGCGGCGGCCTCCCTCGGGATCACGCCGAGCTCGGCCTGGGCGTCGCAGGCATGCGCCTCGATCTCGAACCAGATGCGGAACTTGTTCTCCGGCTCCCAGATCTTCACCATCTCCGGCCGGCTGTAGCGCGGGATCATCGCGGCTGCTCTTTCCTGCTCGAGGGAATGGCCGCGTTTATGCCAGAGCCGGCGCATGCCGTGCAAGGGGCGGGGCGGAGAGCTATCAGCTTTTGGCCGTCAGCTTTTGGCGGTCAGCGAAACGCTTTTGGTCCTGCACTCGCGATGACGCCTGATCGCCAACAGCCAACGGCTAACAGCTGACAGCTTTCGCGCCGGGGCTTGACCGCGGGCCGGTCGGGCGCATATCCCGAGTGGCACAGGAGGGCGCATGACCACCATCATCGGACTGTCGGGGAGCCTCAGGAAGGGCTCGTTCAACGCATCACTGCTCGCCGTTGCCGCCGAGGTGGCGCCGGAGGGCTGTACCGTGCAGGTCGAGCCGATCGATGCGATCCCGCTGTACAACGCGGATCTCGAGGCCGAGTCGCCGCCGGTCCCGGTGACCGAGCTGCAGGAGAAGATCGACGCGGCGGACGGGCTCTTGCTGGCCTCGCCGGAATACAACCAGTCGATTCCCGGCGTGTTCAAGAACGCCATCGACTGGCTCTCCTCGTTCCCACTCGGCGGCGACAAGATCTTCCGCGGCCTGCCGGTCGGGCTGATCGGCGCCTCGGCGATGTGGTCCGGCACGATTAACGCGCAAACCGCCTGGCTGCCGGTGTTCCGCGGCCTCGCCATGAGGCCGTTCCTGGGCGAGACGCTCTATGTCGGCACCGCACGGGGCAAGTTCGACGGCGACGGCAAGCTGACCGACAGCGCC
>JBFIFO010000207.1:0-5561 GCA_041602815.1 Alphaproteobacteria bacterium
CCAGACACGGCCCATGTCGCGGCTGTAGAAATAGGCGGCGAGGCCGAACTCCGTATCGTTCGCCATCTCGATCGCCTCCTCCTCGGTCTTGAAGCGGAACAGCGGCGCCAGCGGGCCGAAGGTCTCCTCCCTGGTCACGCGCATCGAGGTGTCGACATCGGCCAGGATGGTCGGCTGGAAGAACGTGCCGCCGAGCGCATGGCGGCTGCCGCCGGCGACCACCCGCGCCCCTTTCGACAGCGCGTCGGCGATGTGTTCCTCGACCTTCTCGACCGCGGCCATGTCGATCAGCGGACCCTGGTTGACGCCGTCCTCGACGCCGCTGCCGACCTTGAGGCCGGTGACCGCCTCGGACAGCTTCGCCGCGAAGGCCTCGTACACCCCGTCCTGCACCAGCAGGCGGTTGGCGCACACGCAGGTCTGCCCGGCATTGCGGTATTTGGACGCCATCGCGCCCTCGACCGCGGCGTCGAGATCGGCGTCGTCGAACACGATGAACGGCGCGTTGCCGCCGAGCTCCATGCTCACCTTCTTCACCGTGCCGGCGCATTGCTGCATCAGCGTCTTGCCGATCTCCGTCGAGCCGGTGAAGGTGAGCTTGCGGACGATCGGGTTCGAGGTCATCTCGCCGCCGATCGCCTTGGCGCTGCCGGTGACGACGCTGAACACGCCATTCGGAACGCCGGCGCGCTCGGCCAGCTCGGCCAGCGCGAGGGCGGAATATGGTGTCGCCGTCGCCGGCTTGACCACCATCGGGCAGCCGGCGGCGAGCGCCGGCCCGGCTTTTCGGGTGATCATCGCGGCCGGGAAGTTCCACGGCGTGATGGCGGCGCAGACGCCGACCGGCTCCTTGATCACGACGACGCGGCGGTCGCCCATATGGGTCGGGATCACCTCGCCATAGGCACGGCGTCCCTCCTCGGCGAACCACTCCAGGAACGAGGCGGCATACGCCACTTCGCCCTTGGCCTCGGGCAGCGGCTTGCCCTGCTCGCTGGTCATCAAGAGGCCGAGATCGTCCTGGTTCTCCATCATCAGGTCGTACCAGCGGCGGATGATGTTGGCGCGCTCCTTGGCGGTCTTCGCGCGCCACGCCGGCCACGCCGCATTGGCGGCCTCGATGGCCCGGCGCGTCTCGTTCGCGCCCATCTTCGGCACGGTGCCGAGAATCTCGTTGGTCGCCGGGTCGTTCACCTCGATCGTCGCACCGTCATCGGCATCCACCCAGGCGCCATCGATATAGCATTGTTGCCGGAACAGGCTCTGGTCCTTGAGCTTCATGTGAGGTGTCTCCCTGCGGAAAAGAGGAATGGGAATGTCGGAATCCGCTGCAGTATAATTGCGCGGCGGACCGGTGTTAACAGATTGCGGCGGCCCGCGCCAGTCGGGCGAATGTGGCTTGCGCCGGTGCTGTTTGTTGCGCATAAGGCCCGCTCCCCGGGATGTAAGGACGGATGCATGGCTCGAAGTTCGGCAATGCCACGCAGGGCATTCCTCGGCACCGCGGCGGCCGCCGTCGCGGCGCTGCCGCTGGCGGGGGGCGTGCGGCGCGCGGCCGGCGCCGGGCCGCGCAGCTTCACCCTGACCGCCGCGCCCGCCACCGTGAAGCTGGTCGGCGGCGCGTGGCCGGCCACCGAGGCCTGGGCGTACAACGGGACGGTCCCGGGCCCGGAGCTGCGGGTCCGCCAGGGCGACACGATCCGGGTTGACGTGCGCAACGGACTCGCCGAGCCGACCACGGTGCACTGGCACGGGATACGCCTTCCGAACGCGATGGACGGCGTGCCCGACCTGACGCAGAAGCCGATCCTGCCAGGCGAGGACTTCACCTACGAGTTCGAAGCCGTCGACGCCGGCAGCTTCTGGTACCACCCCCATGTCAACAGCGTCGAGCAGCAGGGCCGCGGGCTTGCCGGACCGCTGATCGTCGAGGAGCGCGAGCCGATCGCAATCGACCGCGACGTCACCTGGGTGCTCGACGACTGGCTGCTGCGCGACACGGCCCAAATCGACGACAGCTTCGGACATCGCGGCCAGATGAGCCATGGCGGGCGCATCGGCAACACGGTCACGGTCAACGGCCGGGTCCCCAGCGAGTTCCGGGTGCGCGCGGGAGAGCGCATCCGCCTGCGCCTGATCAACGTCGCCAACGCCCGCACCTTCGCACTCGACTTCGGGGCCCTGAAGCCGCGGGTCATCGCGCTGGACGGCCAGCCGGTGGCGCCGCACGAGCCGCCGGACGGCTACGTCGTTCTCGCCGCCGCGCAGCGCGCCGATCTGGTCATAGACATGGACGGCCGGCCCGGCGATGCCGTGCAGCTGACGGACAGCTACTACCGCGGCCGCACCTACGAGTTCCTGACGATGCAGTACGACGAGGCACCGCCGCTGCGGGATTCGCCGCTCGACGCGCCGGTCGCACTGCCCGCCAACCCTTTGCCCGCGCCGGTCGTCGACGACCAGGCCCAGCGCGAGCGGATCGTCCTCGAAGGCGGCGCCATGGGGCGCTTTCCGGAAGGCGCCGAGCGCTTCTTCGAACAGGACCAGTTCTGGTTCGTGAACGGCCTGCCCGAAAAGGGCCGGACGACGCCGCTGATCGACATCGCGAAGGGCCGGACCTGCGTGATCGAGATGGTCAACCAGACCAGCTGGGAACATCCGATGCATCTGCACGGATTCGCGTTCCGGGTCCTGCGCCGGAACGGCGCGCCCAACATGCGCGGCGAATGGCTGGATACGGTCCTCGTCCGGCCGCAGGAGACGGTGGAGATCGCCTTCGTTGCCGACAATCCGGGCGACTGGTTGTTCCACTGCCACATCCTCGAGCACATGGCGGCCGGGATGAGCGGCATCGTCCGGGTCGCGTGATCAGTGTCCGGAAACAAGGCGATCGATTATCCCTACGACAAGAGCCTTCGCGCCCTCATCGATCCGGCCCACGCGGGCGGCTTTTTCCGGCACTACCGGCCGAGGACCGAGGCGGCATGGTGCGCCGAAATCAGCCGGCTCGCCTATTGCAGGGACCAGTCACTGCTGGTTTCCAGCCTCGAATACGCCGGCTTCGAGCTGGTCGCGGCGTTCGACCAAGCCGGGACAGAAGGGTTCCTCGCCCGCGGAACTGCGTTTTCCGTGCTTGCGTTTCGCGGCTCCGACGACCTGCGGGCGTGGATCACGAACCTCGACATACGGCCTGCGCCGTGGCGCGGCGGCGGCAACGCGCATCGCGGGTTCGCCGAGGCACTGGACCGTGTCTGGCCCGAGGCCGAGGCGTCGGTGGCGCAAGCCGGCACACCGCTGCTGTTCACCGGCCACAGCCTGGGCGCGGCGCTTGCCACCCTGGCGGCGAGCCTCGTCCCGAAAGCCGTGCTCATCACCTTCGGCTCGCCCCGGGTGGGCGATACAGGGTTCTGCGCCGCCATGCGGCGGCGGCCGGGCGAGGCGAAGCGCTTCGTCAACAACCGGGACATCGTGTGCCGGGTCCCCTCGGCGCGACTCGGCTATCGCCATGTCGGCGAGCCCTGGCTGATCGCCGCCGACGGCAGCGTGACCCAACACAGCCCTCCCAGCCACGGACTGGCCGCCCTGCTGCGGGACGGTCTGTCGAACGGCAGCGCCTGGCGGCGCGGCGACCTGCCCCGCGAGCTGACCGACCATTCGCCGATCAACTACGTCATGGCGCTGCGATAGGGCGTTATCCGTTAAGTTGGGCACGGCCGTATCGGCGTGACCTCATACTTCGAGACGGCTGCTCCGCAGCCTCCTCGGCATGAGGGCACAGACGCTGGAGCCTCGTGCTGAAGAGGGCCGCGAGGCCCGTCTCGAAGTATGAGGCCGCGCTGCCGTCACGAACCGGTTCCATCCGAACGGACAACGCTATAGGGCGCACGCCGCGTTTGGCCGTGATTGCGAGGAGGCGGAGCCGACAACGGAACTTGGCGGCGGCCCGAGGCAACGGTAAGCTCCCGGCATGGATCGACGATCCGAAGACACAGCCGCCACGGCCGGTGGCCGAGCCGAGGCGGCCAAGGGCCGCGTCCTTTCAGTAGTACTGCTCATAGTACTTGGGTTCCTCTCCCTCGTATCGCTGATCGGTCTGGTTTATCTCCCTGCAAATTATCGGCCCTATGTGATTCCGCAGGGCGCCATGATGCCGGCATTCGAGCCGGGCGACCGCATGCTCGCGCGGCGGGACTATTACATGTCGCATGAAGTGCGCCGCGGCGACATCGCCGCGTTCCGCCAGCCGGGGTGGGAAGAGGTGATATTCGTCATGCGCGTCGTCGGCCTGCCGGGGGAGAGGATCCGGCTGAAAGACGGAATTCTGCATATCGACGGCAAGGCCGTGGCACGCCGCGAGGCGGTCGATGCGACCTTCGGCTCTCCGGACCCCGACGATCCGGACGCCCGCCACTATGTCGAGACCCTGCCGGGCGGCGCCAGCTACCGCATCATTGAGGCGTCGGGCGACGCGTCGGACTCCGACAACACGCCCGTTTTCGAGGTTCCCCCCGGACACGTCTTCGTGCTCGGCGACAACCGCGACAATTCATTGGACAGCCGCCGCATCGGCCCTGTGCCGACGGAAAACCTGATGGACCGGCCCGAGTTCATAATCTGGTCGAAGGACCGCAGCCGCATCGGCCGGTCGGTCCAGCCCTAGCGCGCTGTCCGCACGGGACAATTCGATGCCCGTCCCGTGCGGACACCGGCTGCGGGCTTGTACGTCGAAACGGTCACGAGAATGTTGATTGCCGGCGGCCAGGTTCAGGAGTAATTTCGGCGCGTCGGGATATGGCGGTCTCCCGGCTTCCCAAGGCGCCCATCGCCCAAGCACCGCTCAACGCTCCGTGACGCGGAGGGTCGAGCATATGGGCGTGTCCAATACAGCGATTGCTCCCGATGAACTGATCGCGGCCGTCGGCACCGCCGACTGCCCCGTTGTTTTTGACGTACGCCGTCGCGCGGTGTTCGACGAGGCGACGGACATCATACCGACGGCACGCTGGCGCGACGCCGGCGCTGCGATCGACCGGCAGGACCGGGACAACATCCAGGGCGCCGTCGTCGTGTACTGTGCGCATGGACATCAGCTCGGCCAGGCGGCCGCGGCGTCGATGCGCGCGTCCGGTCTCGACGCCCGCTACCTTAAGGGCGGGATCGAGGCCTATCGGGCGGCGGGCGGGCCACTCGTTCGCAAAGGCGTCCTGCCGGCTGCGCAAACACTGCCAGCGAGCCGCTGGATCACGCGGGAGCGCCCGAAGATCGACCGCATCGCCTGTCCCTGGTTCATCCGGCGATTCATCGACCGGGAGGCGGTCATCCATTTCGTCGAGGCCGAATGGGTGCGCGCCGCGGCCGCGGAACTGGATGCCATCCCGTTCGACATTCCCGACGTCGAATTCTCGCATGTCGGCGATCTCTGCAGCTTCGATGCCTTCCTCGACCGGTTCGACGTAACGGACCGCGCGCTCCGGCAACTCGCCGTCATCGTTCGCGGCGCCGATACCGCGCATCTGGAGATCGCACCGCAAGCGGCCGGCCTGCTGGCGATGTCGCTTGGG
>JBFIFO010000208.1:0-5493 GCA_041602815.1 Alphaproteobacteria bacterium
GATGAAAAGGTAGCCGAAGATGTCCCCTCTGGCATAGAGCATCGACTGGCTGAGCCTGTACTCGATGGGCTCGGCCAGGATGAAGGCGATGACCAGGGGTGCCAGGTCGAATCTCAACTTGCGCAGGATGTAGGCGCAGATACCGATGACGACCATGATCGCAAGGTCCGAGGCGACGCCGGTCGACAGCGTACCGACGAACGAGAGCGCCACGATGATCGGGATCAAATAGGCCTTCTTGACCTGGATCGCCTTGGCGAAGGGCTTCAGCAGAATGTAGCCGAGGAAGACGAACAGCACGTTGGCCATGATGATGGCCAGCAGCAGGGCGTAGATCAGCGCACCCTGCTCTTCGAAGATCTGCGGTCCGGGCCGGATGCCGTGGGCGACGAAGGCGCCGAGCAGGATCGCCGTGACGTTGTCGCCGGGGATGCCGAGGGTCAGTAGCGGCACCAGGGTCGGCCCGTTGACCGCATTGTTGGCCGCTTCCGGGCCGGCGATGCCGTCGAGCTCGCCCTTGCCGAACCGCTCGGGGTGCTTCGAAGCGCGCTTGGCCGCGCTGTAGCCGACGAAGGCGGCGACGACCTGGCCGACGCCGGGCACCATGCCGATCCCGGTGCCGATGACGGTCGAGCGCAGGATGGTCCGTATCGACCCCTTGAACTCGGCCCAGCGCAGGCGCTCGCCGGCCTTCGACATGTCGACGTGCTCGGCGATGAAGGTGCGCGTCTTCGATTCCACCGCCTCCAGCACCTCGGGCAGGGCGAACACGCCGATGATCAGGGGGATCAGCGGGATGCCCCCACTCAGCGCATCGATCCCGAAGGTCATCCGCGTCGCGCCGGTCACCGCGTCGGTGCCGATGAAGCCGAGGCCGAGGCCGATGAACGCCGCGATGGCGCCGCGGATGCCGGATTCGCCGGACACGCTGGCGATCAGGATCAGCGAGAAGATGATGATCGCGAACACTTCCGGCGGGCCGATCATCAGGATGATCATCGCGATCAGCCCGATCAGGAACAGCGTCGCGACGTCCGACAGGAAATCGGCGCTGGTCGAGGCGAACAGCGCCATCTCCAGGGCCTTGCGCGCCTTGCCCTGGCGCGTCAGGGCGGGGCCCTCGAATGTGGTGGCGATCGAGGCGCCGGTGCCGGGGATGCCGACGAGAATTGCCGAAATGCTGCCGCCGTAGATACCGCCCTTGTAAACGCCGATCAGGAACGGGATGCCGAGCATCGGCTCGAGGTTGAACGACACCGGCAAGAGCACAGCCATCGCCAGGACGGTGGTCAGTCCGGGCATCGCGCCGACGAACATGCCAACCACCAGGCCGAGGCTGATATAGAAGTAGATGTCCCAGCGGAGCAGAAGCTCGAAACCCTGCAGGAAGGATTCGAACACGGCCGCGCCCCCCTAGAGCAGGACCTTGACGAGCACGCCGATCACGGCGTCCTCGACCGCGGCCACCGCCTCGATCTCGCTGCGCGGCAGCGCGATGTACAGATACCGTTCGAATATGAAACGGATGGCGATCGGTACGACGAGGACCCCGGGCACGAAGGCCAGGGGATTGCGCAGCCCCAGGAAATAGCTGACGACAGCCGCCACGATCATCGTCGCCAGGATGAAGCCGAGCCATGATATCGTCAGGGCATAGCAGACCGCCACGACGACCATGAAGCCCGCGCGGCCGAATCGCTCGAGGTCCTCCGGGTCGTGCGACGCCGTCGAGCGGGCGAGACCGCGGGCCGCCCCGATCGCATAGCGCACGCAGACCGCGGCCAGCAGCAGCATGGTCATGCGCGGGAAGAAGTCGGGCGTCAGGTGCAGATAGTCCTCGGCGGTTTCGATCCCGCCGGAGCCGATCAGCTCGGTCATAAAGACCGCGATGGCGAGCGCCGATACCGTCAGAAGGACCGCCACGATCAGCTCGGTCCACGCCAGAAGACGGTCGGGAACAGGATCGCCGACATCCACCGTCGCCGGTGGGGATACGTTTCGCGGCGCCTCCTCCACGTGCGTGAGCTCCCTCTTTTTGTTCGGGTCCGCGGACACGCCAGCCCCGATGCCACCGTGTCCCTCGCCTCATCGTTCTTACCGGCAAGCCGTCTTTCGCGCCGCCGGATGCCTCAATGCGATGGTATGGGGTTACCAGTATGAAAGAAAATTCCGATTGCGCCTAGAAACATGCAAATCCTGCATATTTGTACGGTCTTTTGGCGCATTCGGCAAATCCGGCGCGGTCCCCGCCGGACCGCCGCGTAATTGTCGCGACAGACCGGGGGCGGCGCGGTGCGGCCGCCCCCTGCGGGAATGCCGGTTGCCGCGACGTGCGGCCCGCTCAGGCGTCCCAGCGGTCCTCGACGAAGACGGTGCCGGCGATGTCCTTGCTGGCGACGCCCGAGTAGGTGAAGATGATCTCGGCGGTATCGGTGTCCGAGGTGTTGACCAACCCATGGATCTCGCCCGGTTCCAGATACAGGAAGTCGCCGGCGTCCATGATCATTTCCTGGCGGTCCTCCTCCGGGCCGAGATAGAGCCGCAGCTGCCCCTTGTTCAGGTACAGGCCGGCCGCCGCGTTGGCGTGGAAATGCGCCTGGTTCCGGCCCGACGGCGGCACGATGGTGTGGCCCATCGTGAGCTTCGGATTGTCGACCGTCTTGTCGTTGATGCCGAAGCCGATCACAAGCGGCGGCTCATAGGTCAGGTCTTCGTCGCGTTCGGGCTTCTTGACAAGCATCGCCATCGCACTCTCTCCCAATCTTGCTCTCGTTCAGGCCACAACACGCCGTCCCACAACCTCCACATGCAACATGTGCGGAGGGTTGCGCCCGCAAGCGTGGCCCCGGGTTCCTTGAGGCGATCGTATGAGGATCGATTTGCGAAACAAAATTCCGAATGCGCCTAGCATTATACTCTTGCGGCATAGCCCCTATGAGGCGTTTTCCGCGCCGGAGAATCGGCGCAATAGGTTTCCGCGACATCGGCGCGGATCGCCTCGACAAAGGTCCGCGTCAGGAGGGATTTGGTCTGGCTGGCCGGGAACAGCAGGCCGTAGGAGAACCGGATCGCCGGCTCGAACGGCCGGGTGACGACATTGTCGCGAAATGCGGCGGCAACGAACGGGTGCACGATGGAAACGCCGATCCCGCTGGCTACCAGCTCGGAAACCATGATCGTCGACGGGACCTCCACCAGCATGCTGCGCCGGACACCCAGGGTTGCAAAGACCTCGTCGACCCGGTACCGGAACAGGGTTCCCGAACTGAGCGAGACGAACGGCTGCCCGTCGAGGTCGTGCGCCGTTATCGTCGGCTTCGCGGACAGCGCGTGGCCGGCGGGCAGGATGGCGACGCAATCGACGGCACAGAGCGTTTCAACCTCGATCCCTTGCTGATCGACCGGCAGAGTGGCGATTCCGACATCGTACTGGGCGCTGGCGATACCATCCTCCAGCTCGGCCCGCGAGCCGACGCCCACCGAAATCTTCACCTGCTTGTACTGGGCGTTGAGCTTGCCGATGGTCCGCGGCAAGAGACCATAGGCCAAGGCCGGCATCGACAGGATTCGCAACGCCCCGGCCTGCAGCATCCGGATGTCGCGCGCGGTGGCGTTGATCTGGTCGATACCGTCGAGCACCTTGCGGGCGATATCATAGAAATGCTGCCCTTCCGGCGTGATCTGGAGCCGCCCGTGCCGGCGGTCGAAGATGCTGAGGCCGAGTTCGTCCTCGAGCTGGGTGATCAGGCGGCTCACCGCCGACTGGGTCAGCCCCATGAGTTCCGCGGCGTGCGTCGTCGTGCCGCTGGCCATGACCGCCCGGATCGCCTCCAGCTGGCGCAGTTTCATAAGACTTTTCTCCCTGTCAAATTCATGGTTTCCGTGCCGATGTATTCTTATGTAGCATAACGAAAGGCCGATAATAAATTCGCATTCATAGGCCCCACCCCCTATCTTTGCCGCTAAGATCAGCCCGACGCGGCGCCGGTGACGGCCGGCCGTGCATGGTCGCCGTGGTCCGCGCCGACCCAAACCCAGGGAGTGTTTGCACAATGACCGGTACGATTGTCGCCGTCGCCGATTCACCTTTCCCCAGCCTCGATCCTGCGAAAGACGCTTTGGCGCGCACCAAGGCGGAGCTGAAGATGGCGGCGGAGCCGACGCCGGACGGGATCCTCGCGGTGGCGCGCGACGCGGACGCGCTGTTGGTCACCTATGCCAAGATCACCGGCGAGATGATCGGCGAGATGAAGAACTGCAAGTCGATCGGCCGCTTCGGGATCGGCGTCGACAATATCGATATCGCCGCCGCCACCAAGGCGGGCATCGTCGTGACCTACGTGCCGGACTATTGTTTCGACGAGGTCTCGGACCATGCCATGGCGCTGCTGCTAGACCTTGCACGCAAGGTTTCGTTCAGCAACAGCCTCGTGCAGGGCGGCCGCTGGGAGATGCCGGCCGTGGCGCCGCTGTACCGGTTGCGCGGGCGCACGCTCGGCCTTGTCGGCTTCGGCAACATCCCGCGCGTGCTGGCGCCCAAGGCGCAGGCCTTCGGGCTGAAAGTGGTCGCCTACGATCCGTTCGTCGGCAAGGAAAAGGCGGCGGAGCTGGACGTTGACCTCATGGAGCTCGACGCACTCCTCGAAGCGTCCGACTACGTCTCCGTCCATGCGCCGCTGACGCCGGAGACGAAGAATCTCATCGGTGCCGACGCGTTCCGGAAGATGAAGCCGACGGCGCTGCTCGTGAACACGGCACGCGGCCCGCTGGTCGATACCGACGCCCTCGCCGCGGCCCTCGACGACGGCGAGATCGCCGGCGCCGCCCTCGACGTCGTTCCGGTCGAGCCGCTGCCCGCGGATTCGCCGCTGCTCGGACGCGACAACGTCGTCCTGACGCCGCACACCGGGTTCTACTCCGTCGATGCGCTGCTCGACCTGCAGACCAAGGCGGCAGAGGACGTCGCCCGCGTCCTCAGCGGCGAGCGGCCGGTCTACCCGGTCAATCCCGAGGTCCTGAACTAGCGGCCCGACCGGCGGCCGCCCCTGCCCGTCGCGACCGCGGGCGTCGCCGCAACATGATAACCCGGAGGAGGACATGCCAGTCAGCTCACGCGTCGTCTCACTTGCCGAGCAGGGCCCGCCCTCGGTCCTGCGGGTCGCAACCGTCGAGGTGCCGGACCCGGGACCGGACCAGGTGCTCATCCGGCAGACCGCGGCCGGCGTCAACTACATGGACATCTACCAGCGCTCCGGCAGCTATCCCTTGCAGCTGCCGAGCGGTATCGGCCTGGAGGCGGCGGGCGTCGTCGAGGCGGTGGGGCCGGACGTTGCCGGCCTTGCGACCGGCGACCGGGTCGCCTATGGCGGCGGGCCGATCGGCGCCTATGCGGAGCATCGCCTGATGCCGGCGCCGCGGCTGGTCAAGGTGCCGGACGGGGTCGGCGACGAGCAGGCCGCGGCGGTGCTGATGAAGGGCATGACCGTCGAATAC
>JBFIFO010000209.1:0-5437 GCA_041602815.1 Alphaproteobacteria bacterium
GAACGGTTCTGCAGGGTGATGTCGCCGCCGTGACCGCGCACGATCGAACGGGCGATGGCCATGCCAAGGCCGATGCCGCCGGTCTGCCGGCTGCGCGAGCCCTCGAGCCGCACGAACGGGCTGAAGACGCGCTCCAGATCCTCGGCCGGAATCCCGGGGCCGTCGTCGTCGATATCGATCCGCAGCGCGCTTGCGCTCTGGTGCAGGGACACCCGCGCCCGCTTGCCGTAGGCGACGGCGTTCTCGATCAGGTTGCGAACCGCGCGCTTCAGGCTGAGCGGCCGGCACGCCAGCGGCGCCTTGCCGTCGCCGGTGAAACTGGTCTCCATGCCCAGTTCGGCGAGGTCGTCGCAGAGGCTGTTCACCAGCGCAGCGATGTCGACGAGGCGGGTGTCCTCGCGCGCCGCTTCCTCGCGGGCGAAGGCGAGCGTCGCCTCCGTCATGCGCTGCATTTCGTCCAGGACCTGGAGCAGCTTGTCGCGCGTCTCCGCATCGTCGACCAGTTCGGCCCGCAGGCGGAGCGCGGTGATCGGCGTGCGCAGGTCGTGGCTGATCGCCGCCAGCATCGTGGTGCGGTCGCGCACGAACCGGGTCAGCCGCTGTTGCATGGCGTTGAATGCGGCCGTCGTCCGGCGTACCTCGGCGGGTCCGGTCTCATCGAGGGCCGCGACCGCTTCGCCGCGGCCGAGCTTCTCGGCCGCACCGGCCAGCGCGGTCAGCGGCCGGGCAATGCGCCGCACCATCAGGGCGGCGACGACCGTGATCGCGAGCGCCGCCAGCAGCAGCGAGACGATCGACGGCCACGCCCACTCGACCGGCGGCTCGGCATAGCGGGTCGTCACATTGAGCCACGAGCCGTCGGCGAGCGGCACCGACAGCGTCAGGCCCGTCGGCGTCGCCTGGCGCCCGGACGCGCCCGTCAGCGTGCCGAGCGCGTCCGATCCGGCGCCGCCGCCGGCGCTCGGGGCGGCGGCCGAATCCTCGCGTCCCGGCACCGGCCGGCGATGCTCGGCGCCGTGATGGCCCCAGACGATGTCCTGGCCATTGGCGTCGGCCACCAGCACCCGGGCCGGCGCCGGCCGGCCCTCGGGGAGCAGGGCCTCGAGCATCGTGACCAGCCAGGTCTCGCCGTCCGCCGACACGGTCGCCGGCAGGGCGCTGACCTCGGTGATCCAGTAGCGCAGGCGCGGCGAGCCCAGGGCGACGAGGATCTCCTCGCGCGTGTCGGCCGGCGTTGCGTCGAGGACCCGGACCATCGATGCCGTGCGCTCGAGCAGTTCGAGATAGTGGACGCTGCGCATCGCCTGCTGGCGCTCGCCGGAAAAGACGATGAAGGCCAGCAGGTGCGACAGCGCCAGCGCCGCCAGCAGCAGCAGAACGAGCTGCGCCCACAGGCTCTTCGGCAGCAGGCGGCTCATGCCGCGTCCTCCGTCACGTCCGCGGCGAACACGTAGCCGCCGCCCCACACGGTCTTGACCAGCCTCGGATTCCTTGGGTCGGTCTCGATCTTGCGGCGCAGGCGGCTGACCTGGTTGTCGATCGAGCGGTCGAAGACCTGCGCCGCGCGCCCGCTGGTCAGATCCAGCAGCTGCTCGCGGGACAGCACGATGTGCGGGCGCTCGAGGAACGCAGTGAGGAGACGGAATTCCGCGGTGCTCAGCGGAACCGCCACACCGTCCGCCCCGGTCAGCTCCCGCCGGTCCGTGTCGAGGCACCAGCCGGCAAAACGCAGGCGCTTGGTGGCCGCGGTATCTCTCGTGCGCGGCACGGTGCCGGCGCGGCGCAGCACGGCCCGGATGCGCGCCAACAGCTCGCGCGGGTTGAACGGCTTGGTGACATAATCGTCGGCGCCGATCTCCAGCCCGACGACCCGGTCAGTGTCTTCGGCCATCGCGGTCAAAAGGATGACGGGAATTTCGGCGGTCTCGCGCAGGTGCCGGCACAGCGACAGCCCGTCCTCGCCCGGCATCATGATGTCGAGCACAACCAGGTCGATGGCGCTGGTCTTGATTTCCTTGCGCGCCTCGGCGGAGCTGGCGGCGATGCTGGCGCGCAACCCGTTCTTGGCCAGGTACTTGGCCAGCGGCTCGCGGATGTCGCGCGCATCGTCGACGACCAGGATGTGGGGCGACGGTTCCATGCCGGGAATTTATCCTGTTTTCGTGCCGCCGCTAAACATGCAGTCTCGGTGGCGACGCGAAACTTGTATCAAAATGTGTCAGCCGCGGCGATTGCCATCGTTTGCGACAAAAAGACGCCCGCATCGGCAAAATTCTGCGACAAACGCGTTCTATCGTCGGCACTATCGAAACAGTCTTGGTCGGGAGCGCCGAACGATGAAATGCACCTCTACCATCGCATCGTCCAGCGCCGTCCCTGCCGCGGCCGGGGTCGCCCAGGCCATCACGGCGACTTCGGAGACCGGCTGAACTTTCGTACTCCAGTCCCCATCCTTTCCGGGGCGGGCCAGGCGGGCCCGCCCCGGTCCGCTTTTACAGCTCCGTGTACTTGCGGGCGTTGCCCCGGGCCTTTTCGACCGGATATTTCTTCTCGTTGAGCGCGATCTTGGCGGCGGCGGCCTCCGCCAGGTCGATGTCCGCGCGCTCGCAGATCAACAGCAGGTACAGCAGCACGTCCGCGCATTCCTCCGCCAGCCGCGCCCGAAACCCGGCGTCGCGCTGCGCGGCGCGCTCGACGTCGTCATCGTCGCGCCACTGCACGAGTTCAATCACTTCGGCCGCCTCCAGGCTCGCCGACAGGATGAGGTTCTTCATGGAATGGAACTGCCGCCAGTCGCGCGCGTCGCGAAACGCGATCAGGCGGCGCGTCAGCTCCGTAAGGTCGGGTTTCTTTTCCATCAGGCTCGTGCCCGTTGCACCGCAATAGCCCCATTGCACAGGACCGGCCCAAGAACTGCAACGAATTTCGACCCTGCGCCGTATGGCCGCAGGTTACCATAAAGCAGGAATGGTTTTTTGACTCGCCTTCACGGTTTCGAATATGATAAATCTCGAATATACATCCGGGACGGTGGGGCTACCGATCCGGTCCGGGACACGGTTCATGTACGCTTTCCGGCTGTCGTGCCGGGGCGAGCGGGGGATGGGGGGTACGTCATCCGCCGCCAACCAAGGGAGAGACGTCTTTATGCCTACCTTTGTGCATACCGACAAATGCGACGGCTGCAAGGGCGGTGACGTAACCGCCTGCATGTATATCTGTCCGCACGACCTGATGAAGCTCGATACCGAGCGGATGAAGGCCTTCAACCAGGAGCCGGACCAGTGCTGGGAGTGCATGTGCTGTGTCAAGGCCTGCCCGCGCCAGGCCATCGAGGTCCGCGCCTACGCCGACTTCGTGCCGATGGGCGGCGCCGCGATCCCGCTGCGCACCGACACCCACATCATGTGGACCATCAAGTTCCGCGACGGCGAGATCAAGCGCTTCAAGTTCCCGGTTCGCACCACGCCGGTGGGCAGCATCGAGCCCTACAAGGACAAGCCGCCGGCAGGCGACATCAACAGCCAACTGCTGTTCACCCAGGCGAACAAGCAACTGCCGACCATCTGATCGGCGGTCTCGACCGGGGCGGCGGGCGCCGCTTGTGGCTGAGAAACCGTAGATTTTAGGGGGATATAGAACCCATGAGTGAAGGTACGTTCGGTAATCCCGAGATCGTCGAGGTCGAAACCGATCTGTTGATTATCGGTGGCGGCATGGCGGCCTGCGGTGCGGCCTTCGAGGCCAAACGCTGGGCCGGCGACGACGTCAAGATCACCCTGGTCGACAAGGCGGCGCTCGACCGCTCCGGCGCCGTGGCGCAGGGCCTGTCGGCCATCAACACCTATATCGGCGACAACGAGCCCGAGGATTACGTGCGCATGGTGCACGCGGATCTGATGGGCATCACCCGCGACGACCTCGTGTTCGACGTCGGCCGTCATGTCGACGACAGCGTCGAGCTGTTCGAGGAGTGGGGCCTGCCGATCTGGAAGACCAAGGAGACCGAAGGCGTGCCGCTGAAGGACGGCGGCAAGCCGGTCCGCTCGGGCCGCTGGCAGATCATGATCAACGGCGAGGGCTACAAGACGATCGTTGCCGAAGCCGCGAAGAAGGCCATCGGCATCGAGAACATCTACGAGCGTGTGTTCATCGTCAAACTGCTGCTCGACGCCAACGACGAGAACCGCATCGCCGGCGCCGTCGGCCTGTCGGTGCGCGAGCACAAGCTCTACGTCTTCAAGTGCAATTCGGCGCTGCTGGTCGCCGGCGGCGCGGTCAATGTGTTCCGCCCGCGGTCGACCGGCGAGGGCCAGGGCCGCACCTGGTACCCGGTGTGGAACGCGGGCTCGACCTACGCCATGGCGGTCGAGGCCGGCGCCGAGATGACGATGATGGAGAACCGCTTCGTGCCGGCCCGCTTCAAGGACGGCTACGGGCCGGTCGGCGCCTGGTTCCTGCTGTTCAAGTCGAAGGCGACCAATGCCTTCGGCGAGGACTATTCGACCAAGAACGCCGCCATGCTGAAGGACTTCGCGCCCTACGACACCGCGGCGGTGATCCCGACCTGCCTGCGAAACCATCTGATGCTCAAGGAGATGAAGGAAGGCCGCGGGCCGATCTTCATGGACACGCCGACGGCGATGGCAAAGCTCGCGGAGACGATGACGCCGCAGGAGGTCAAGCATCTCGAGGCCGAGGCGTGGGAGGACTTCCTCGACATGTGCATCGGCCAGGCCGGGGTCTGGGCCGGCATGAACATCCGCCCGGAAGAGACCGTGTCCGAGCTGATGCCGACCGAGCCTTATCTGCTCGGCAGCCATTCCGGCTGCTGCGGCATCTGGGTGTCGGGTCCGGAAGACCTGAACTCGCCGGACGACTGGAAATGGGGCTACAACCGCATGACCACCGTCAAGGGCCTGTTCACAGCCGGTGACGGCGTCGGCGCGTCGGGCCACAAGTTCTCGTCCGGCTCCCATGCCGAAGGCCGCATCGCGGCCAAGGCGATGGTCAAGTTCTGCCAGGACAACGCCGGCTACAGCGCGTCCTTCAAGGCCGACATCAAGGACATCACGGACGAGATCTACAAGCCGGTGCGCAATTACCTCGAGCACAAGGACAAGACCACCGCCGAGGACATCAACCCGCACTACATCCTGCCGCGGATGCTGCAGATGCGGCTGCAGAAGCTGATGGACGAATACGTGGCGGGGGTGTCGACCTTCTACCAGACCAACAAGGTGATGCTGGAGCATGGCCTGCACCTCCTCGAGATGGTCAAGGAAGACAGCCTGAAAATGCGGGCCAAGGACCTGCACGAGCTGCTGCGCGCGTGGGAGAACTACCACCGCGTCCGCACCGCCGAGGTCCATCTGCGCCATATCCTGTACCGCGAGGAGACGCGGTATCCGGGCTTCTTCTACCGGGCCGACTTCCC
>JBFIFO010000210.1:0-5418 GCA_041602815.1 Alphaproteobacteria bacterium
CCGCTTCCTCGGCAGGAGCTTCCTCCGCCGCAGCTTCCTCGGCCGGTGCCGCCGCTTCCTCGGCAGGAGCTTCCTCCGCCGCAGCTTCCTCGACTGGTGCCGCCTCGTCAGCCGCCGCCTGTTCCTCGGCCGCCGCCTGTTCCTCGGCCGCCGCCTGTTCCTCGGCCGCCGCCTCAGCCGGCGCTTCAGCCCGCGTCTCTTCCACCGGAGCCGCCTCGGCCGGCGCTTCCTCCGCCGCCTCAGCCGGAGCTTCTTCAGCCGGTGCTTCCGCAGCGGCGTCCGCAGCAGGGGCTTCCGCCGCCTTTTCCGCGGGTGCCGCCGGCGCTTCCTTGGCCGCCTTGGCCTTTTCCTCGGCCTCGCGCATGCGCTCCAGCGCCTTCGCCTTCGGCAGGCTCTTCTTGGTCTGCTCCCGGATCGCCGGCGCCGGCGCAAGCGACGCCGCGCCGAGGAACCGGGCGACCCGGTCCGACGGCTGGGCGCCGACCGACAGCCAGTGCTTGATCCGGTCCTCCTGCAGGACCACGCGGTCCGTGTGGTCCTTCGGCAACATCGGGTTGTACGACCCGACCCGCTCGATGAAGCGGCCGTCGCGGGGCATCCGCGAATCGGCGATGACGATTCGGTAGTAGGGGCGTTTCTTGGCGCCCCCCCTGGCGAGGCGAATTCTGAGCGACATGTGCGATCTGTCCTTCAGTCCTTAGGTTAGATTTGTTCCGTAACCATTTGATAAAAGTAGATTAAACGACTCGTTCCAACAGCCGGCTAGCGAGCGCCCGGCAGGCCGGGCATGCCCGGCATCCCATGGCGCATCAGGCCTTTCTTGCCCATCTTGCCGACCTTCTTCATCACCTTGATCATCATCAGGTGCTGCTTGAGCAGCTTGTTGACCTCGGACACCGATGTTCCCGAGCCGGCCGCGATGCGGCGCTTGCGCGACGCCTGGATGATCTTCGGGCTCTTGCGCTCCTTCGGCGTCATCGACGAGATGATCGCCTCCTGGCGGCGGATCTCCTTATCGTCGATGCGCGCCTCGGCCATCTGCTTCTGCACCTTGCTGACGCCGGGCAGCATGGCCATAACGCCGGACAGCCCGCCCATCTTGCGCATCTGGCGCAGCTGCAGCGCCAGGTCGTCGAGGTCCATCGTGCCCTTTTGCATCTTGCGGGCGAGCTTTTCGGCCTCTTCCTGCTCGATCGTCTCGGCCGCCTTCTCGACGAGCCCGACGACGTCGCCCATGCCGAGGATGCGGTTGGCGATCCGCTCCGGGTGGAAGTCCTCCAAGGCGTCGAGGCCCTCGCCGACGCCGATCAGCTTGATCGGCTGGCCGGTGACCGCGCGCATCGACAGCGCCGCACCGCCGCGCGCGTCGCCGTCGACACGGGTGAGCACGATGCCCGTCAGCCCGACCCCTGCGTGGAATCCCTCGGCCACGTTGACCGCATCCTGTCCGGTCATCGCGTCGGCGACGAGGAGGGTTTCCACCGGGCCGGTCGCCGCGTGCACGCCGGCAACCTCGTCCATCAACTGGGCGTCGATGTGCAAACGGCCGGCGGTGTCGAGCAGCACGATGTCGCAGCCGCCGAGGCGCGCCGCCTGCATGGCGCGGCGGGCGATGTCCACCGGCTGCTGGCCGGCGACGATCGGCAGGGTGGCGACGCCGGCCTGCTCGCCGAGCGTCCGCAGCTGTTCCTGCGCGGCCGGGCGGGCGACGTCCAGCGACGCCATCAGGACCTTCTTCTTCTCGCGCTCCTGCAGCCGCTTGCCGATCTTGGCCGTCGTCGTCGTCTTGCCCGAACCCTGCAGGCCGACCAGCATGACGGCGGCCGGCGGCGGCGCCGCGAGGTCGAGGCCGACGGCCTCGCCGCCCAGCATCTCCACGAGCTGGTCGTGCACCAGCTTGACGACCATCTGGCCGGGCGTGACAGAACGCAGGATCTCGGTGCCCACCGCCTTCTGTGTGACCGCGTCGACCAGCTGCTTGACGACCGGCAGCGCGACGTCGGCCTCGAGCAGCGCGATCCGCAATTCGCGCAGCGCGGCGGTGACGTCGGAATCGCTGAGCGCGCCGCGGCGGCGCAGCCGGTCGAATATGTCACCCAGTCGTTCGCTCAGCGCATCGAACATGGAAACGCACGCACTCCAACGTAAAACGCGCCAGTGCGCGAAACTCGCGGACCGGCGGGGCCCCTCGGGACCGGAGAACTGGTACTCCCTGTGGAACAGGCTGCGGGCTTGTACCCCGAGCACCGCGGCAAGTCAAGCGACAGGGCGGCGCGACCCGCACGGCTGCGTCCGCAGCGGGCGACGACCAGCAAATCGGGTTTCAGGCGTTGCAAGTGCGCCTTTTCGATACCGGTTGAACGGTCGTATAGCGCGTCAACGCACACTGCTCTGGCAGCACAATCGATTGACGTGACTCAACGAATTCGGAACCACCATCGGCCAAAAAAGATTGAACGACCGGTCGTGCGCGTCGGACCGCAAGATGCACTTCTTGCGCAGCGCACCTATTAATTGATCGCGTGAATTCCGAAGAGCTGCAATAATGGACGTGTGTCGTTACGAGCTGCCCTTCTTGAAGGCGGTGGAAAGAAAGCTGACGCGCAGTCAGAACGGCAAATTGGAGGCACGCAAACATGAAGATAATCACGGTTGCATTCATCGCCACACTCACCGTTTTCGGTGGCGTCGTTTCTGCCTCGGCGCAGAGTTACTATGCCGGGGCTCATCTTGGGATGAATTACACACATGACGGAAATGTGGTGGAGGCCGGATTTCCGTTCGACGGGTCCTATGATCTGGGCTATGCCATCGGCGGCTTCGTCGGCCGCGAGTTCGGCGGTAACACCCGGGTCGAAGGCGAATTCACATACCGCTCCAATGGCATAGACTCGATCGGATTCGGCGGCGTCGACATTCCAGCCAGCGGAGACATCAGCTCGCTGGCGCTGATGGCAAATGTGTATCGTGACTTCCCCGGCGCGACGCTGACTCCCTATGTCGGAGGCGGCTTGGGTGTGGCTTTCGCCTGGATCAATGATTTCAGTATTGCTGGCACCCCGGTGGCGGACGACAGCGATACCGTATTCGCGTATCAGCTGATTGCCGGAATCGGCTACCCGATATCGCCCACGGTTACGGTAAATCTGGATTACCGGCTGTTCGGCACGTCCGATATCGGGATCAAAGAACTGCCGCCGTTCACGAACGTCCCGTTGGACTTCGAATACCTCAATAGTTCGTTCATGGTTGGCCTGCGGACGACCTTCTGATCGGGCTTGGGCGTTCTTTTTCCGGCGCGGAGCGAACGGGCATTACACCGTGCCTGACGGCAGACCTCGACTTCAGGTCCGTCATCGCAACTGGCTTCAATGCAACTCGGCAACAACGGCCGAGCGTATTTGCGTGGGGGTCCGTCTGATCTTGCGCAATGTGGGTGACTTCAGACCTGACGTAGCCCCCAGTACGAAAGCAGCTGCAACTCAATTGAAGCACAATGTACGAATAATCTACGCTCGGGGAAGCTCAACCGCTTTTCAGCGCGGCTTCACGGTTTGAAGAAATCTTATTCCGACCCCAATAGACGACCGGTCTGATGGCCCGACTCGGGACTCCGACGAAAAAATACTCCGAACGGAGTATTTTTTTTCAGACCTTGTGTACTCTTGTAGCAAAAACCCTTGGATTGGGTTTCTCATGAAGGGTATTAGTAGGGCGATGTTCCCAGGTTTGGTTAATAGCAGGACGACGAAGTGCCGGATCCCGTGGACAGACATGTCGGTATGCGCATCGGCCAGCGCCGCCGCGAAGTCGGATTGAGCCGACGCGCCCTTGGCGAACTTGTCGGTATCGGCCTCAAGCAGGTCAACAAATACGAGACCGCAGTGAACCGGGTCAGCGCCGGCCGGCTGTTCGACATCGCGGCGGCGCTTGGCGTGCCGCCGACGTATTTCTTCGATGGCCTGGAGGAGCGCGATGTCGCGCACGCGAATCCGCGCCCCGCAGGTGCGTCCCCGGACTCCCGGGGCGGCCGCCGCGAGATCCGGGTCCTGGTCGATTCCTACCACCGGCTGACGCCGCAGATCCGCAGCCGCTTCCTGCGCCTCGTCCGGGTCATCGCCGACACCAGCTGACCGGCGGCCCGAAACGGTTGGACTTGTCGGCCCCGCTCGCCATATAAGGCGGAACCGCCGAAGGAACAGCCGGATGATGCCGTTCACGAAAATGCACGGGCTCGGCAACGATTTCGTTGTCCTCGATCTGCGCGACGGCGCTGCGGCGCCGGGCGCGGAGGCCGCGCGCGCGATCGCCGACCGGCGCCGCGGCATCGGCTGCGACCAGCTGGTTCTGATCGAGCCGGCGGCGGGCGGAACCGACGCGCGCCTGCGCTTCCTCAACCCCGACGGCAGCGAGTCCGCCGCCTGCGGCAACGGCACGCGCTGTGTCGCGGCGTGGCTGATGCGGGAGGCCGGATGCGACCGGCTCGTGCTCGAGACGCGTGGCGGCCGGCTCGAGGCGACGGCAGGCGCTGACGGCCTGTTTACCGTCGACATGGGGCCGGCGCGGCTCGACTGGCGCGACATCCCGCTCGCCGGCGAGGCCGACACCCTGCACCTCGACGTCGCGCTGGGGCCGCTCGCGGATCCGGTGGCCGTGGGCATGGGCAATCCGCACTGCGTCTTCTTCGTCGACGACGCCGAGGACATCGAACTGGCGACCTTCGGCCCGCAGCTGGAACACCACCCGCTGTTTCCCGAGCGCACGAATGTGGAGGTCGCCACCGTCGTCGCCGAGGACCGGATCCGGGTCCGCGTGTGGGAGCGCGGAGCCGGGATCACCCTGGCCTGCGGCTCGGGCGCCTGCGCGACGCTGGTCGCCGCGCACCGGCGCGGCCTGGCCGGCCGCCGGGCCGAGCTGATGATGGACGGTGGCGCGCTTGCCGTCGAGTGGCGCGAAGACGGCCATGTCCTGCTGACCGGGCCGGTGGCCGTCAGTTTCACCGGCGCTCTGGACGACCATCTCGCGGCATGAGCGACGACGCCCGGATCATCACCTTCGGCTGCCGCCTCAACACCTTCGAGTCCGAGGTGATGCGGGGCCATGCGCGGGCCGCCGGGCTGACCGGCGCGGTCATCGTCAACACCTGCGCCGTCACCGCCGAGGCCGAGCGCCAGGCGCGCCAGGCGATCCGGCGCGCCCGTCGGGAGCATCCGGCGGCACGCATCATCGTCACCGGCTGCGCGGCACAACTCGATCCGGCACGCTATGCCGCCATGCCGGAGGTCGACCGCGTGCTCGGCAACGAGGAGAAGCTGCGGGCCGAGAGCTATCTGGCCGGCCGGGATGCGGCGATCGCCGTCGACGACATCATGACGGTGCGCGAGACCGCGGCCCACCTGGTCGCGGGGTTCGAGGGCC
>JBFIFO010000211.1:0-5379 GCA_041602815.1 Alphaproteobacteria bacterium
GGCCCCCGGGGCCCGGCCCCCGGCCGCGTTATGACAGTACGACCGGTTCGACGCGGGGCGCCGACGGTCATCGAAGGGAGCCGGGGGACGGCACCATGCGGACCCAGTTTGACGGCTATTAGCGGGCCATGACGACCATTGCCCAGACACCACCGCGCGCCGGCGCGGTAAGCCGGTTCCGCAAGAGCCTGCAGGGGGTGATGTTCCGGTATGCGTCGCTGCGCGGCTACACCCTGCTGTCGCCGACGCTGCTGGTCCTGATCGGGGCGATGTGCGTGCCGGTCGGCATGCTCGTGCTGTACAGCTTCTGGACCCAGAAATACATCGAGATCGACCATACGCTGACGCTCGCGAACTACATCGCGATCTTCCAGCGGACGTCCTACCTGCTGCTGCTCGGCAAGTCGATCCTGATCTCGGCGACGGTCACCACGGCAACCGTCCTGCTCGCCTATCCGATCGCCTATTTCATCGCCTTCCGGGTGTCGCAGCACAAGATCGTCTGGCTGATCCTGATCACCGTGCCGTTCTGGACCAGCTATCTCTTGCGCGTGTTCTCGTGGAAGGTGATCCTCGGCTACAACGGCGTCATCAACTCGGCCCTCAAATGGCTCGGCATCATCGACCAGCCGCTGGCCTTCCTGCTGCACAACCCGACCGCCGTCGTCATCACGCTCGCGCATGCGTGGGCGCCGATCGCGATCCTGCCGATCTTCGTCTCCCTGGACAAGATCGACCGCTCGCTGCTCGAGGCCGCGACGGATCTCGGCGACGGGCCGGTGATGCGGTTCCTGCGCGTCACGCTGCCGCTGTCGATCCCCGGCGTGGTGGCGGCTTCGATGCTGGTCTTCATCCCGACGGTCGGCGACTACATCACGCCGCAGCTGGTCGGCGGGCCGGACGGCATGATGGTCGGCAACCTGATGCACGCGATGTTCTTCAAGGCCAACAACTGGCCGCTCGGCTCGGCCCTGGCGATCCTTTCCGCGCTCGCCATCACGGTGACGAGTCTGACCATCTGGTTCCTGACCAAGCACGCGCGGGAGCGGGCGCGATGATCCGGCGCATGCGACTGCGGATGCCCGACGGGCTGCTCGGCTACAGCATCCTTTACCTCACGTTCCTTTACGTGCCGGTGCTGTTCCTGCCGCTGTTCTCGTTCAACGACAGCATCTACATCTCGTTTCCGCTGAGCGGCTTCACCACCCAGTGGTACGAGCGGATGGTCGAGACCGAGAACCTGCTCATCGCGCTCGGCAACAGCGTCAAGGTCGCGGCCTCCGTCGCGGTGATCAGCACGATCCTCGGCACGCTCGCGGCGCGCGCCTTCACGCGCTACCGCTTCGTCGGCCGCCGGCCGGCGCTGGGCCTGCTGGTGCTGCCGCTGGTGGTGCCAGGCATCATCCTCGGCATTGCGCTGCTGATCATGATGAACATGATCGGCATCCCATTATCGCTGTTCACCATCGGCGCCGCGCACGTGCTGATCGCAACGCCGTTCGCGACCTTCGTGATGATCTCGCGGCTGGAGGGCTTCGATGCCAACCTCGAGGAGGCGTCGCGCGACCTTGGCGAGTCCGGCTGGACGACGTTCTGGCGCGTCACCTTCCCGCTCGCCTTCCCCGGGATCGTCGCCAGCCTGCTGTTGACCTTCACCGAATCATTCGACGAGTTCATCCTCGCCTTCTTCCTCGCCGGCAACGAGGCGACGCTGCCGCTCTACATCTGGAGCCAGTTGCGTTTCCCGCGGAACCTGCCGGTCGTGCTGGCGCTCGGCGCCTGCATCCTGATGATCTCGTTCGTCGTCATCACCTTCGCCGAATGGATGCGGCGGCAGGGCGTCAAACCCCGGACGAAAGACACATGACCCGGATCCCGAACTTCGTATCGATGCGCGACGTCGCGAAACATTTCGGCCCGGTGCGTGCGGTCGACGGCGTCTCGCTTGACATCGCCCAGGGCGAGTTCTTCGCCCTCCTCGGCCCGTCCGGCTGCGGCAAGACCACTCTGCTGCGCATCCTCGGCGGTTTCGAGGCGCCGAACAGCGGCAGCGTCCATATCGACGGCGTCGACATGACGCTCGAACCGCCGAACCGGCGGCCGGTGAACATGGTGTTCCAGAACTACGCGATCTTTCCCCACCTGAACGTGCGCCAGAACATCGGCTACGGCCTGCGCAGCGAGGGACTGTCCCGCGCGGATGCCGGGCGGCGCGTCGACGAAGCGCTGGCCACGGTCAAGCTGGAGGGGCTCGGCGACCGCGGCTCGAACGAGCTGTCCGGCGGCCAGCGGCAGCGCGTGGCGCTAGCCCGGGCACTGGTCAAGCATCCCAAGGTGCTGCTGCTCGACGAGCCGCTGAGCGCGCTCGACAAGAACCTGCGCGAGCAGATGCGCGTCGAGCTGCGTGCGCTGCAGCAGAAGGTCGGCATCACCTTCATATTCGTCACCCACGACCAGGAGGAGGCATTGTCGATGGCCGACCGCATCGCCGTGATGTTCGACGGCAAGGTCCGCCAGGTCGACACGCCGGAGCACCTGTACGAGACGCCCCGCTCACGCGACGTTGCGGCCTTCATCGGCTCGATGAATTTCATCGACGCCACGGTGGAGGGCCCGGACGGCGACTCGCTGGTGGTCGACGCCGGCCCGATGGGCCGGATCCGCGCCGGTTTTCCGGAGGGCGGGGCGCCCGGGGCCGGGACCCGCGTCATCATCGGCATCCGGCCGGAAAAGCTGGCGCTGGCGGACTCGCAGCCGGGCAACGGCACCAACGCGGTGCGCGCCCGGCTCACCGCGGCCTCCTATCTCGGCGAGCGCAGCCATTACTTCCTTCACGTGGACGGGCTGGCGGAACCCTTGTCGATCGCCCGCCAGAATACCCGGGCGCAGATCCTTCACCAGACCGACGCCGGCAGCGAGCTGTGGCTGACCTGGTCGCCGTCGGCGGGCATCGTCCTGCCGGCCGGGGACTGAGGAACACACAGGGATAAGGGGACCTGCCGCCATGTCCGAGCAGCAGCACCAAGACGAATACACCGACGAGCTGATCGCACTCCTGGAGCTGATCTGGGGCAAGGGATTCCTGTCGCCGGGCGGGCCCGAGGCGGTGGCCGCGATCGTCCGCGATGCGGACCTTGCGGGCAGGCAGGTGCTCGATATCGGCTGCGGCCTCGGCGGTATCGAGCTGGTTCTGGCGCGCGATTACGGGGCGCGCGTGACCGGCATCGACATCGAGGCCGAGCTGGTGCGCCGCGCCACCGCGCTGATGGCGCGCGAAGGAGTCGCCGACCGCGTCGAATGCCGGCTGGTGTCGCCCGGCCCGCTGCCCTTCGCTGACGGCGCCTTCGACGTCGTGTTCGGCAAGGATTCGTGGATCCATATCGAGGACAAGCGGGGCTTCTTCACCGAGGTGTTCCGCGTGCTTCGGCCCGGCGGCCGGCTGCTGGCCGGCGACTGGATGCGCTCCGATACGCCCTACGGCGAGGACATGGAATACTTCTTCGAGATGGAGGGCCTGACCTACCACATGGACACGATCGCGAACTACGGTGCGATCCTGCGCGACGTCGGCTTCGTCGACGTCGAGCTGGAGGACATCACCGACGAGTACCGGGTCCAGGGCTACCGCGAATACGCCGACATGCAGGGTCGGCTGAAGCCGGCGATGATCGAGGCGCTGGGCGCGGACGGCCAGGCCCATTTCGAGGAGAACTGGCGGGCGATGTGCGTGGTGCTCGACAGCGGCGAGCTGCGCCCGGGCCGCTTCTGGGCCCGCAAGCCCGGCTGAGGCCGCCCGCAAACCCGCGGAAAACCCTAACGCATGGGCTCGTTCCTCGGGGCGAAGCGGCCTCACCCTTCGAGACGGGCCTGAGGCCCTCCTCAGGGTGACGGAACAGATATCGGAGCCTCATGCCGAGGCGCGGTGCCGCCGCGTCTCGAAGTATGAGGTCGCGCGGTGCCCCTGCGGCGTGATTGAATAGGGGTCCGGTTTCCCGCAGGAAGGGCGAGCGATGGCGAAGAACACGGGCATGCGCAGGGGGCTCACCCGCTATGGCGACGAGGGCTTCGCCCTGTTCCTGCGCAAGGCCTTCATCAAGGCGATGGGCTATTCCGACGACGCGCTGGACCGGCCGATCGTCGGCATCGCCGACACCTTCAGCGGCTTCAACCCGTGCCATCGCACCGCACCCGACCTCGTCGCCGCGGTCAAGCGCGGCGTTGCCATGGCCGGCGGCCTTGCGGTCGAGTTCCCGACGATCTCGCTGCACGAGTCCTTCGCCTTCCCGACCAGCATGCTGTACCGCAATCTGATGGCCATGGACACCGAGGAGATGCTGGGCGCGCTGCCGATGGATGCGGCGGTGCTGATCGGCGGCTGCGACAAGACCGTGCCGGCGCAGCTGATGGCCGCGGCCAGCGCCAACGTGCCGTCGCTGATCGTCGTCACCGGCCCGATGATGACCGGCGACTATCACGGTGAACGGCTCGGCGCCTGTACCGACTGCCGGCGGCTCTGGGGCCTGCATCGCGCCGGCGAGATCGACGCCGACGAGATCGACATGATCGGCGGAAGGCTGATGCCGACGGCGGGCACCTGCATGGTGATGGGCACCGCCAGCACCATGGCCTGCATGACCGAGGCGCTCGGCATGATGCTGCCGGGCGGCGCCGCGATCCCCGCGGTGATGGCGGACCGGCTGCGCCACGCCGAGGCGAGCGGCGTGCGCGCCGTCGAGATGGCGAAGGAGAAGCTGACGCCGGACCGGATCATGACGCCGCAAGGCTTCGCCAACGCGCTGCGGGTGCTGCTGGCGATCGGCGGCTCGACCAACGCGCTGATCCACATCACCGCGGTGGCGGGACGGCTCGGCATCGAGGTGGACCTTGAGGCGTTCGACGCCATGGGGCGCGAGACCCCGGTGCTGGTCGACCTGAAACCCTCCGGCACCGGATACATGGAGGACCTGCAGAAGGCCGGCGGGCTGGTCACCGTGCTGCGCGAGCTCCGCGACCTGCTGCATCTCGACGCGCCGACCTGCACCGGCAGGACCCTCGGCGAGGACATCGACGCGGCCCCGGCCGGCTGGGCGCAGGAGGTGGTCCGCCCACGCGCCGATCCAGTGTACCGCGAAGGCGGCATCGCCGTGCTGCGCGGCAACCTCTGCCCCGGCAGCGCCATCATCAAGCAGTCCGGGGCGAGCCCAAAACTGATGCGACACAGCGGCCGGGCCGTCGTCTTCGATTCGCTCGAGGACATGGCCGCGCGCATCGACGATCCCGACCTCGACGTGACGGCGGACGACGTCCTCGTGCTGCGCAATGCAGGGCCGAAGGGGGCGCCGGGCATGCCGGAATCCGGCTACATCCCGATCCCGAAGA
>JBFIFO010000212.1:0-5372 GCA_041602815.1 Alphaproteobacteria bacterium
ATGCCAAGCGATATAGCGCGCCGCCATGGAAAATGCCAAGCGATTAGCGCAACGATGTGGGTGCAATTAGATGGCTCTGACGCGATGCGCCGGGCCGAAGCGGGGGCGCCATGCGCCGGCCGATGTCACACGGTGGCGCGCCGGCCGTCCTCGTTGAAGACCGCGCGCTCCCACGGCAGGCGGACGGTGACCAGCGTCCCGAATCCGACCGCGCTGTCAAGCTCCAGCGTGCCGTCGTGCAGCGCCGCAAGCATCGATGCGAGCGGCAATCCGAGGCCGGTTCCTTCCTCGTTGTCGGCCCCTTCGCCGCGAACCTGCCCGTACTCCCGCAACACGTGGTCGATGTCCGCCTCGGCGATTCCGGGACCGGTGTCGGCGATCTCGAAGACGAACCCCTCGTCGCTGTTGGCCCGGACCATGACCATGACACGGCCATCGGCGGCGGTGAACTTGATCCCGTTGGCGAGGAGATTGAGCAGTATCTGTTTGAGCTTGCGCGGGTCAGCGCGCAGCTTCGGCATATCGTCGGCAAGGTAAAGGTCGATGGCGATCCGCTTGTCGGCCGCCGCGTCGCGCACGAAAACCAGCGCGGCCCGGACGGTCTCGGCGACGTCGATGACCTCTTCCTGCAGCGAATGGGCTGCGGACTCTGCTTTCGCACGGTCGAGAATGCCCTTGATCAGCCCGAGCACATGTTCCGCCGCGGCCACGATGTCGCTGGCATATTCCTGGTACCGAGGATTTCCGATCGGTCCGAACGAGGCCGACTTGATGATGTGGCCGAAGCCCGCGATCGCGTTGAGCGGCGTGCGCAGCTCGTGGCTGATTTTGATGAGGTCCTCCGATTTCGCGGCGCTGGCTTCTTCCGCCGCGGCCTTTTCGCCGAGCAGCGACTCGATCGACTCCATGCGGTCCGTTATGTCGGTCTGGACGCCGACGATTCCTCCCTCCGAGGTTGCGCGCTCGCGGATCGTGATCCAGCGTCCATCGCGAAGCTGCAGATCGAACGAGCCCAGGAACCGACGCCGATAGGCCAGCCGTTGCCTGATATAGGCGTCGACATCCCCGGCGATCGACTCGCGCGCGGCATCCAGCCGGACCAAATCCTCATAGAGGACGCCGGGTCGGGCGTCCTCTTCGGAATAACCGTACAACTCCATCCATTTCTTGTTGTAGAGGAGCAGCCGGTCCTCCGCGTCGTACAGGGCGAAGCCGTCGGAAAGATTTTCGACGGCATCGCGCAGGCGCTGTTCGGCGGCACGCGTGCGCAACTCGCTTTGCTTCAGCGCGTCCTCGGCAAGGCTACGGTTGTATTCTGCCCCGACCCGCTGGCTGACGAGACGGAAAAATGCCCGGGCATCGGAATTGTCCTCGTCGTCCCGTGTGCCGGCGGCGAACACGTGGCCTGCCGGCTTGCCGTCCAGGCCGTAAAACACTTCGCCGCGGTAGCAGGTTGCGCCGATCTTCCCCATTCCCGCGATATTCGCATAACGTTTTATGGCGCTCCCGGAAATGAAGACGTGCGGCTGCCCGGACTTTGCCCTGTAGACCCGGCGGCATGGCGAACCCGCGAGCGGATAGCTCCTCGGTCCGACCTTGTCCTTGCGATCGTGGAGTGACAGCAGCTCGACGCTCTTACGGTCCGCGGACAGGAGGGCGACGCCGCCGAGCCGGTAACCGAGGCCCGAGACGAGCGCCTCCGTCGCCACGTCAAAAAACGCGGCGCCAAAAGCGGTTCTGCCCGCGAGCAGTTCCAGCGCCTCTTCGCGCGCCGATGCTCTCTTGGCCATGGCAACTGCGTCCCCTGTCAAAGGCGGACCGGTCCGTGCGGCAGAGTAATGTGTTAACGGTTCAAAAAGTTTTAAGAGATTGTGGCAACAAAGAGGTATTTCAGTTGCGCCGGCCAAGCATGCCGCGCGCGATAACTTGCGCCTGGATCTCGGCGGCGCCCTCGAAGATATTGAGAATCCGGGCGTCGCACAGTACACGGGAGATCTCGTACTCCTCGGCGTAGCCGTTGCCGCCGTGGATCTGCAGCGCGTTGTCCGCGTTGGCCCAGGCGGTGCGGGCGGCCAGCAGCTTGGCCATGCCGGCCTCGATGTCGCAGCGACGGTCGGAATCCTTCTCTCGCGCCGCGAACAGCGTGATCTGGCGCGCGATCATCGTCTCCACCGCCATCCAGGCGAGCTTCCCGGCGACGCGCGGGAACTCCGCGATCGGCCGGCCGAACTGGATACGGTCCTTCGCATAGGAAAGGCCAAGCTCCATAGCGTTCTGGCCCACGCCGACAGCGCGCGCCGCGGTCTGCACCCGTGCGGACTCGAAGGTCGCCATGAGCTGCCGGAAGCCCTGGCCCTCTTCCCCGCCCAGCAGGTTTTCCGCCGCAACCGCGAAGTTATCGAATCCGATCTCGTACTCCTTCATGCCCCGATAGCCGAGCACGCGAATCTCGGTGCCGGTCATCCCGGGGGCCGGGAAGGGGTCCGCGTCGGTGCCGCGGGGCTTTTCCGCGATGAACATGGACAGGCCGCGGTGATCCTTGCTGTCCGGGTCGGTGCGGACCAGCAACGTCATGAGGTCGCTGCGCGCAGCATGGGTGATCCAGGTCTTGTTGCCGGTGATCCGGTAGACGGCGCCGTCACGGACCGCCCGGGCGCGCAGCGCGCCGAGGTCGGAGCCGGTGCCGGGCTCGGTGAACACGGCGGTCGGCAGGAGTTCGCCGGAGGCGATCTTCGACAGCCACTGCTCTTTCTGTGCCTCGGTGCCGCCGAGGCGGATCAGTTCGGCCGCGATCTCCGAGCGCGTGCCCAGCGATCCGACTCCTATGTAGCCCCGCGCCAGTTCCTCGGTCACGACGCACATGGCCGCCTTGCCCATGCCCAGACCGCCGTAGTCCTCCGGCACGGTCAGGCCGAACACCCCGAGTTCGGCAAGCTGCTCTATGATCGCGAGGGGGATCAAGGCGTCGTCCTTGTGCCACTGGTGGCAGTGGGGCGCGACCTGCTCTTCGGCGAAGCGCCGGAACTGGTCGCGCACCATCTCGAGCGTCTCGTCCCCCAGCGCCGCCTCGCCGAAATTCCCGTCCGCGATCAGCTGCGCGATGCGTTGGCGCACCGCTGCGGTGTTGCCGGTGGATATGATCGCCGCTGTCGCCCGGCGAAACGACTCGACGGCGGCATCCGGCACGCCCACATCGCCAGGGCGCGCGACCTCGACCTGGCTCAGCGCAATGCCGCCGCTGAGCTGCGCGCAGTACTCCCCGTATGCCGCCCGCAGGATCAGCGATTCGAGCTCGTCGAACGACCCGGCCGCGCGGCAGCGTTCCGCCCAGCCGCGCATCTGGCGCAGCGCTTCCACGTAGGTCGCCATCCAGGCGAAACCATGCACGGCGAACTGTTCGCGATCGAGCAGCGCAGTGTCGATCTGGCCGTTGCGCGTCACGAGCCCGGAAACGCCCGCCCGCGCGGAATCGAGTAGGGATTCCGCGGCGGAAAGGGCTTCGGCGCACGTGTCGAGCAGATCCGCCGCGCCGGCGTTCACCGTCATTTCCGGATTTCCGCTGTAGGGGAAGCGAGAATGCTGCGCACGACGCCGGGCATACTCACTGTGTCCCCATTCCTCGCCATGCGCACGCTGGGCTTACCCTTCGACCACGTCCTCGAATGTGCGCAGCCCCGGCCGTTTGGCCTGCACCAGCACCGCCATGTTGCCGGGCTTGTGCTCGTTGGCGCGCATCTTGGCGTGGGCACGCGGAATGTCGTCCCAGGCGAAGACCTCCGACATGCAGGGATCGATTCGGCGCTCGATCATCAGCTTGTTGGCCTGGCTGGCCTGCATGAGATTCGCGAAATGGCTGCCCTGGATGCGCTTCTGGCGCATCCACACGAAGCGCGCGTCGAACGTCAGGTTGTAGCCCGTCGTGCCGGCGCAGAACACGACCATGCCGCCGCGCTTGACGACGAAGCACGAGACCGGGAAGGTCGCCTCGCCGGGATGCTCGAACACGAAGTCGACGTCATTGCCCTTGCCGGTATGGTCCCAGATCGCTTTGCCGAACCGGCGGACTTCCTTCATGTACTCGTTGAACTCCGGCGTGCCGACGTCGGGCAGCCGGCCCCAGCAATTGAAATCCTTGCGGTTGATGATGCCGCGCGCGCCCATCTGCATGACGAAGTCGCGCTTGCTCTCGTCCGAGATGATACCGATGGCGTTGCCGCCGGCTGTCGCGATCAGCTGGATCGCCATCGAGCCGAGCCCGCCCGAGGCACCCCAGACCAGGACATTCTGGCTGGGCTTCAGGGTGTGGGGTCGGTGGCCAAACAGCATGCGATAGGCGGTCGCCAGGGTCAGGATGTAACAGCCGCTTTCCTCCCAGGTCAGGTGCTGCGGTCGCGCCATCAGCTGCTGCGCCTGCACGCGGGTGAACTGCGCGAACGAGCCGTCCGGTGTCTCATAGCCCCAGATGCGCTGCGAGGGCGAGAACATCGGATCGCCGCCGTTGCATTCCTCGTCGTCGCCGTCGTCCTGGTTACAGTGGACCACGACTTCGTCGCCGACCTTCCAGCGCTTCACCTTCGAGCCGACCGCCCAGACGATGCCTGCGGCGTCCGAGCCGGCGATGTGGTAGTCCGCCTTGTGCACGTCGAACACCGACACCGGCACACCCAGCGCCGCCCAGACGCCGTTGTAGTTGACGCCCGCCGACATCACCATGACCAGGACCTCATGGCTGTCGATCGGCGGCACCTCGAGGACTTCGACTTGCATCGCGTCTTCGGGCTCGCCATGGCGCTCGCGCCGGATCGCCCATGCGTACATCTGTTTCGGCACGTGTCCGAGCGGGGGAATCTCGCCGATCTCATACAGGTCCTTCTTCGGCAGATTCGCTGTGATATCGACGATTTCAGCGGGCTTGATCATCTCGTCCCCATCTCCACAGGAGTCGGTTTCCATGTTGCGACTGCGTAATCGGTACACGAAAATTTTGCATTGCACAATAAGACAGCTTGTTTCAGATTGCCCGAGGATCATAACACATTATGACCGAACCGAAGGGCGCGGGCGGGCCCGATCGGCAACGCGGCCGGGAAACCGAAGAATGGGAAAGCGGAGGAAAATCAAAGGACCGCAAACGGAAGAAGCGCGCCGGGCGCCGCCGGGCCGGGACCGGCCCTGGCTGATCCGCACCTATTCCGGCCACAGCTCGGCGGCGGCCTCGAACGCGCTGTACCGCACAAATCTCGAGCGCGGCCAGACCGGGCTGTCGGTCGCCTTCGACCTGCCGACCCAGACGACCTACGACAGCGACCATCTGCTGGCCCGCGGCGAGGTCGGCAAGGTCGGCGTGCCGGTCTCGCATCTCGGCGACATGG
>JBFIFO010000213.1:0-5354 GCA_041602815.1 Alphaproteobacteria bacterium
CGTGGTCGCCGGCTTCATCTTCGGCGTCGGCATGGTGTTCGCGGGCGGCTGCGCGTCCGGCTCGCTGTACAAGACCGGCGAGGGCAACGGCAATGCGCTGCTCGTGGTGCTGTCGATCAGCGTAACGCAGGCGCTGTTCGTCGACGTCGGCGGGTGGACCAACAAGTTGGTCCCGGCGTCGTGGCGCGAGTCGGCCCTCTCGAAGGGCCTGCCCGACTCGATCAATGTCGGCGATGGCTGGGTCGACCAGTACCTCGCCGGCTATGTCTGGAACCAGCCGGTCACGACCTTCGCGCAGATGTCCGGCTGGTCCAACGAATCCGTCGTCGGCGCCTTCCTCGGCAATCTGTTCCTCGGCGTCATCCTGCCAGCGGCCGCGCTGCTGATCGTCGTCTATGTCATCTGGGCGCGGAAGAGCCGGATGCGCCGGCGCGAGAAGGAAGGGCTTCCGCCGCCCACGCTCATGGACGAGCTGGCCGGATACTGGGCGATGATCACGGCCAACAAGCGGACCGCCATCGCCGGCCTGATCCTCGGCATCGCCTGCGGGCTGCATATGTTCGTCATCCAGGGGCTGCGGGTGAAATTCGGCGTCAAGAACGCCGGCACCCTGCTCGAGCGCATGGGGTTCGATTTCGGCATCTCGGTCAACGGTACCGTGTTCGACCCCGGCTACTGGTACGTGACGACCCAGGAAGCGCAGTGGGTCGGCTGGGTGTTCCAGAAGCTCGGCACCGAGAACATGGACAACATCTATTTCGGCTTCGTCAACGGCATTCCCAACCCGGCCATCAACCCGGCCGACTGGATGTCGCTGGCGCTGATCGGCGGGGCGGCCGTGATGGCGCTCCTGAACAACGAATTCCGCTTCAAGAAGCCGACGCTGGAACTGGCGACCTGGGCCTTGATCGGCGGCGCACTGATGGGCATCGGCTCGCGCCTCGGCCTCGGCTGCAATGTCGGCGCCTTCTTCGTCCGGGTCTCGCAGGGCGATCCGTCGGGCTGGCTGTTCGGTCTCGGCATGATCGGCGGCGCCTTCGTCGGCGTGAGGTTCTTCAACTGGTGGACCGAGCGGAAGATGGCCAAGCAGTTCGCCGCCAGTGACTTCTAGCGGTCCCAGCCAAGGAGGGCAGACACACAATGAAATTCGAGAAAAAGTCCGACGGAATGTTCCAGCTGAACGTGGAGGGTTATGTCTGTCCGCATCCGCAGATCTACACCAAGAAGGCCCTGGAAAAGGTGAAAGCCGGCGACGTCATCGAGGTCCTGTTCGACAACCCGTCGTCCGGGGAGTCTATCGCCACGATGTGCGAGAACACCGGCGACGAGATCATCGCCAGAAACGACGAGGCCGGGAAATTCAAATGGGAGATCCGCAAGGCCTGACCCGGATGCCGGGCGTCGCCCGGTGCGGCAGCGCATGCGGCAGCTCCCGACAGGAAGGAACGGATAAAGGATGAGCAACAGTCTGTGGGCCATAATCCTCGTCACAGGAATCTTCACCGGGTTCCTGATGGGTTACAGCGTCCCGCCCATGGTCGAAGTCGGCATGATCGGCGGTGGTGACGGAAAGGTCGGGCCGACGGGCGGCCTGGACGAGAACCTCGAGGAATATTACCGCAGCCTGTCCCTGGAACCAGGCGGGGGCCAGGGCGAATAGCGCGCGGCGACGGCACCGGGGCGAGGACATGGCAGCCGAAGGCAGATGAGGAGCGATACCGTGCGAACCTTACTCTGGGTCTTGACCGTCGTGACGGGAAGCGTCCTTGCCGGGCTGCTCGGCTATGCCACATCGTCGCGGACCGGGGTCGAGCCCGGGTATTTCCAGGCCGCCGAAACGGGCGGATACGGTGCGCCCGCCGCAAGCCAGGGTGGCGCCGAGCAACTGGATCCAGATCTGCAGGACTACTACAAGAGCCTGACGGCGGAATGAGCGTGCCGCCGATGCAAACGGCAGCGCGGCGGGCGCCCGGCCGGGAACCGCGAGACGTCGTGATCCTGGGCGCCGGGCTGGCCGGTTTGACCGCCGGCAGCCTGCTGGCGCGCGCAGGGTTCGACGTCACGGTCGCCGAACGGGACGCCACGGTCGGCGGCCTCGCCAGGACAATCGCGCATGACGGCTTCCGGTTCGACCTCGGCGGACACCGGTTCCACACCGCGAACGAGAATGTCGAGCGGCTCGTGCGGTCGGCGCTCGGCAACGACGTCCTGGAGGTCGACCGCTCCAGCAAGATCCTCATGAACCGGCGGTATTTCGACTATCCCTGGCGGCCCCTGAACGCGCTCGGGGGACTCGGCGTGGGCACGGCGGCAGCCGTCTTGTTCAGTTTCGCCGCCGGGCGGATTCGCAGGTATGTCCGCGAGCCCGAGATCGTATCCTTCGAGGACGAGATCGTGCGCCGCTTCGGCCGCAGCATGTTCGACATCTTCGTCAGGGACTACAGCGAAAAGGTCTGGGGCGTGCCATGCAGTCGCCTGGCGCGGGAGCTGGCGGAGTGGCGGATCCAGGGCCTGTCGGTGCGGGCCGCCCTGCGCGACGCGCTGTTCGGCCGCAACCCCGGCACCGTGCGGACCCTGGCCCGCAGGTTCCTCTACCCGCGGCACGGCATCGGCCAGCTTGCCGACGGGCTGGGCCGGCAGATCGAGGGCACCGGGCGGGTCTGGACGGGCACGACGGTCGTGCGCCTCGATCATTCAAGAGACAGCATCGAGAGCGTCGTCCTGCAGCGTGACGGCACCGGTCATGTCGTCCTGCGCGCCGATGCGTTTGCCTCGAGCATTCCGCTGTCGGCCCTGGTGCGCCTCTTGAATCCGAAACCGCCGGGCGAGATCGTCGACGCGGCGGCAGCGCTGCGATTCCGTGACCTCGTTGTCGTCGCCGTCCTGCTCGATCGCCCGCGGGTCACGGACCAGACCTGGATATACGTGCCCGAACCGGCGATCCCGTTCGGCCGGATTCACGAGCCGACCAACTGGAGCCGCGATATGGCGCCGCCGGGCAAGACCCTGCTGGTGACGGAGCACTTCTGTTTCCGCGGCGATGCCTGCTGGCAGTCGGACGACGGCGCGCTCGTGCGCAAGACGGTCGACAGTCTGGCGGATCTCGGGCTGATCGAACGTCGGGACGTGATCGACGGCCTGGTGCTGCGGGTCCCGGAGGCGTACCCTCTGTTCGAGCTCGGCCACGATGCGAACCGGCGCAAGATCTGCGATTACCTGGCCCGGTTCGGCAATCTCCAGGTGATCGGGCGCGGCGGCCGGTTCCGCTACTTCAACATGGACCACGCCATGGAGTCGGGCATTGCGGCGGCGAATGCGATCGCCGCGAACGCCGCGCGCCTGCGTGGAAGCAGCGCAAGGGAAGCGACCGAGGCCGTCCCATGAGATGCGTGCTGATCATTCCTGCCTGGACACCGGATGAGATCTTCCCGACGCGGACCGCGGTCTCGCAGATCAACTACTGGCAACCGCTCGGTACGCTCTATGTCGGGGCCTGCCTCCTCAAGGCCGGACACGAGGTTGTGTTCCTCGACGGCTCGTTCCTCGGCCACGCGGAGATCCTGCAGCGCATCCGCGAGCTGCAGCCCGGTTTTGCGGGCATCTATTCGACCACGTTCGGCTGGCCCGCGGCGCTGCGGACGGCGACCGATATCAAATCTCTGGACCCTTCGATCTGGACATGCGTCGGCGGCCCCTACCCGACCGCCGCGCCGGACGCGTGCCTCGCCGAGGGCAACGGCGCGGTGGACGCCGTCGTGGTCGGCGAGGGCGAGGAAACCGTCGTCGAGGCGGTCGCGCGGCGCGAATCCGGCCGCGACCTCGCCGGTGTCCTCGGTCTTGTCGCATGGAACGGCGGCCAAATCGTGCGCAACCCGCCGAGGCCGCTGATCGAGGACCTCAACTCCCTGCCCTACCCGGCCCGCGAGCTGCTCGGCGACCGCAGCCGCTACATCCCGGCGCCGGCCACCTACCGGCGCAAACCCGTCGCCATCGTCACGACATCGCGCGGCTGCGACCGCCGCTGCGTGTTCTGCTTCCAGATGGACCGCGACCGCACGGGCGGCCGGCGCGGGGTGCGATACCGCAGCGTCGAGAACGTGATGGGGGAAATCGAACATGTCCTCAAGGAGGGCTACCGCGAGATCAAGTTCATCGACGATTCCCTGGCCGCGGATCGCGACCGCGCGCTGCACCTGTGCGACGAGATAATCCGTCGTGGACTGGACTTCACCTGGTTCGCATCGGTCTGCGCCAACCAGGCGGACGAAGCGCTGTTCCGCGCGATGAGGCGGGCCGGTTGCTGGGCGGTGCTGATCGGGGGTGAGAGCGGCGTTCAGAAGAACCTGAACGCGATCCGAAAAGGGGCGACGCTGGAACAGATTCGAGCCGCCGTCGCCGCCGCCAGGGCAGTTGGGCTGCGCGTGACCGTGCCGTTCGTCTTCGGCATTCCCGGCGAGACGTTCGATGACGCGCGCAGGACCATCGATTTCGCGATCGCGCTGGACCCGGATCTCGCCAACTTCCACGCCATCACGCCGTTCCCCGGCACCCCGCTGCACGACCGCGCCGCCGAGTTCGGCACGATCTCCGGCGACCTGCGGGATTTCACCTTCCAGGGCGCGGCCTTCGTACCGCACACCATGACGCGTGACGAAATCCTGGCCGCGCGGCAGCTGGCGTTCAGGAAATTCTACTCGCGGCCGTCGTTCCTGGCCCGTAGGCTGTTTTCGATCCGCACTCTCGAGGATTGCCGGACGGCATTTACCGGCTTGCGGAGTCTGTTCTGGCTGTGGCGGGACAGGGCGCTGTTTCGCCGCCGCCCGTCGGCGCCGCCACCGGTCCGGACCGGGCGCCGGCCAGACCGAGATACTCCCGTGCGAGCGCCGGGTACAGTGCCGGATTGAACAGGATGTTCATGATGAAGTTGCACTCGTGCGTACAGTGGCAGGCGCCGTCCGCAATCCGCGCGAGGATGGCCTGCGCGCGATCCGATCCGAGGAGCCGGCCCACGTCGTAGTCGTGTGCCCGCACGTTGCCGAGACTGTCGGCCAGCGATTCGCAGGCATGGAGCTCTCCGGTTTCGCCCAGCACGAGACTCAAGGTTCCCGCGTAACAGGGAATCAGCCGGCGCTGCTCCACGAGGGTGCGATGGATCAGCCGGCGCTGCAGGATATCCTGCGCCGCCTTGAAGCGCGCGCCTGCGAAGCCATGAATCCGCGCCGTCCCGTCCTTGAGACCCTGCCGCAGGCGGCCTGCGGTGCGGCGGTATTTCGCCGGGTCGACCGACAGGTAGCGCGCGTCCGCAAGGTTCCCGCGAACAACCGACACGGTATGGGTGCCCCTGCCGTCGAGAC
>JBFIFO010000214.1:0-5092 GCA_041602815.1 Alphaproteobacteria bacterium
GACGTCGTGCAGCCGGATGTCTGCTATCTCGGCGGGCTGACGCGGACGCTGCGCGTCGCGGGCATGGCCGCCGCGGCCGGGCTGCCGTGCACGCCGCACAGCGCCAACCTGTCGATGGTGACCCTGTTCACCATGCATCTTCTTTGCGCGATCCCGAACGCCGGTCCGTATCTCGAACTCTCGATCGAGGGACCCGACTACTACCCGTGGCAGGAGGGCCTGTTCCGCAATCCGCCGTATGCGGTTTCGGACGGCAAGGTGACGATTCCCGATGCACCGGGCTGGGGCGTCGAGATCGAGCCGGATTGGCTCGAGGGCGCGGCCTACCGGATCAGTGAGACCGAATAACTGCGGGCCGCAGACGGAGCGGGCCTGCCGCAGGAGGGCGTACGGTGAAGATCAAGGATGTCAAAACCTTCGTGGTCGGCAATCCGCCGCCGCATTTCGGCGGCCGCTACTTCATCTTCGTCAAGCTGATCGCCGATAATGGCATCGAGGGCATCGGCGAGGTCTACGCCGCGACCTTCGGGCCACACGTCGTCGCGCGCATGATCGAGGATGTCTGCGCGCGGCACGTCATCGGCGTCGACCCGTTCCGCATCGAGGCGCTGTGGCGCACCGTCTACGGGTCGGGCTACACGCTGCGCCCGGACGTCTCGCTGGTCGGCGTGCTCAGCGGCATCGAGATCGCCTGCTGGGACATCGTCGGCAAGGCGCTGGACAAGCCGGTCTACGAGCTGCTCGGCGGGCGCGTGCACGAGCGGCTGCGCAGCTACACCTATATCTATCCCGACGTCGCTGCGGGCGACGACGAAGGCATCTACGCCGATCCCGACCGGTCCGCCGAACGGGCCGCCGAATATGCGGCGCAGGGTTTTACAGCCCTCAAGTTCGACCCCGCCGGCGCCTATTCTGCCTTCGACCCGCGCCAGCCGTCGCGCGCTGCGCTCGACCGGTCCGAGCGGTTCGCGCGGGCGATCCGCGAAGCGGTCGGTGACAGGGCGGATCTGCTGTTCGGCACGCACGGCCAGTTCACGCCGGCCGGCGCGGTCCGTCTGGCACGGCGGCTCGAACCATACGATCCGTTGTGGCTCGAGGAGCCGGTACCGCCGGAGATGCCGGAGGAGATGGCACGGGTGGCCCGCAAGACGTCGATCCCGATCGCCACCGGCGAGCGCCTGACGACGAAATACGAGTTCGCCCGCGTCTTGCAGTGCGGCGCGGCGGCGATCCTGCAGCCGGCGTTGGGGCGGGTCGGCGGACTCCTGGAAGCCAAGAAGATCGCCGGCATGGCCGAGGCGCATTACGCGCAGATCGCGCCGCACCTTTACTGCGGGCCCGTCGAGGGGGCGGCGAACATCCAGCTTGCCGCGTGCTCGCCCAATTTCCTGATTCTCGAGGGCATCGAGCGCTGGGGCGGCTTCCATGCCGAGATCCTCAAGGCGCCGGTGCGCTGGGAGGACGGCTACGTGATTCCGCCGACGGCGCCGGGGCTCGGCGTCGAGCTCGATGAGGCGGTGGCGGCCGCACACCCGTACGAGGGAACGGCGCTGCATCTGGAAATGGCACCGCGGCCGCTGTGACGCATCGGTCGCAAAATCGACACGGACTCACTCCCTGTAACGGCCAAAAGCAAGGTGCGTGACACCGCGGAGTGATTCTGAAACAGGCCGCAAAACGAATGTTTCCCGACGCTTCGAATACAGAATGTTTGCGTTGCGCGGCCGATCGTAGAACAATATGTCGCAGATAAATGGGAGAGCGGTTCAGCGATCCGGAAATTTTTGGGATCGGGATGCCTCGGCGACGCCAACGCAGGGGCGCGAACCGCAGCGAATAATGCATGGGAGGCAAACACATGCGCAAAATGGATGACTATACAAGGATGCTGGCCGCCGGAACGATCACCCGCCGGTACTTCATGCAGGCGGCGACGGCGCTCGGTGTCAGCACTGCGCTCGCAACCTCGATGGCGGGCCGCGCCCTTGCGGCGACGCCGAAAAAGGGCGGGACGCTTCGCCTCGGGATCGGCCACGGCTCGACCACCGACACGCTCGACCCGGCGACCTACACCGACCTGTACATGCAGGTTGTCGGCAGCGCCGTCTACGGCTACATGACCGAGGTCAGCAACACCGGAGAGCTGATTCCCGAGCTCGCGGAGAGCTGGGATGTCAGCCCCGACGCCAAGGTCTGGACGTTCAAGCTGCGTCAGGGCGTCGAGTTCCACAACGGCAAGACGCTGGATTCCGGCGACGTCGTCGCGTCGATCAATCATCATCTCGGTGAGGATTCGAAATCGGCGGCGAAGGCCATCCTGGAGCCGATCGCCGAGGTCAAGGCCGACGGCAAGGACACGGTCGTCTTCTCGATGAAGACGGGCAACGCCGATTTCCCGTTCATCATCAGCGACTACCATATCGGCATCATGCCGGCCAAGGACGGCAAGCTGGTCGATCCGCGGTCCGGCATCGGCTGCGGCGGCTACACCGTCGTAAACTACGAGCCGGGCGTGCGCACGACGCTCAACCGCTTCCCCAACTACTGGAAGACCGACCGGGCGCATTTCGATTCGGCCGAGGTGCTGGTGATCCACGACGTGACGGCGCGCACCAACGCACTGACCACAGGCGAGATCGATGCGATGGACCGCGTCGACCTGAAGACGGCCCATCTGCTCGCCCGCAGTCGGAGCGTGCGGCTCGAAGAGACCAGCGGAACGCAACACTATACCTTTGCCATGCGCACCGACACGGACCCGTTCACGGACAACAACGTGCGGCAGGCGCTGAAATACGCGATCGATCGCGAGGCCATGGTCAAGACCATCCTGCGTGGCCATGGCGTGATCGGCAACGACCACCCGATCGGCCGGTCGAACCGCTTCCACGCCGACGGCCTGGAGCAACGGACGTACGACCCGGACAAGGCGAAGTTCCATCTCAAGCAGGCGGGGATGTCCAGCCTCAAGGTCGACCTCAGCGCCGCCGATGCGGCCTTTGCCGGCGCCGTGGATGCGGCCGTGCTGTATAAGGAGCATGCCGCGAAGGCGGGCATCGAGATCAACGTCGTGCGCGAGCCGAACGATGGCTACTGGTCGAACGTCTGGCTGAAGAAGCCTTGGTGCGCCGTGTACTGGGGTGGCCGTCCGACCGAGGACTGGATGTTCTCTACCGCCTATGCCGCCGGCGTGCCGTGGAACGACACGTACTGGAAGCACGAGCGGTTCAATCAGATCCTGGTTGAGGCCCGGGCCGAGCTCGACGATGCGAAGCGCCGCCAGATGTATTTCGATCTGCAAAAGATCGTCCGCGACGAGGGCGGCGTCGTCGTCCCGATGTTCGTTAACTACGTCATGGGGCTGTCCAACAAGGTCGCGCACGACAAGATGGGGGCGAACTGGAGCATGGACGGCTTCCGGGCGATTGAACGCTGGTGGTTCGCCTGATCGTTGGATTCGGCAGACAGTAGTCGATGGCCAAAATACTAAGAATGGTGGCCCAGCGCCTGGCGCTGGGCCTCCTCACCCTCTTCGTCGTATCGCTGATCATATTTCTCGGCGTCGAATTGCTGCCGGGCGATTTCGCGCAGGAGATCCTGGGGCAGTCGGCAACGCCGGAGACGGTCGCCGCAATGCGCCGGGAGCTCGGCCTCGATCAGCCGGCGTACGTCCGCTATTTCGACTGGCTCGGCGGGGTCTTGCAGGGCGATTTCGGCAAGTCGCTGGCCAGCCGAAGGAATGTATCGGAACTCATCGGCACGCGTTTTCTGAACACCCTGTTTCTTGCCGCCTTCGCGGCCGTCATATCCGTGCCGGTTGCCGTCGCCCTGGGTATCCTGGCGGCGCTCTACCGCAACACGATCTTCGACCGGACGATCAACATCTTCACGTTGACCTCGATCTCCTTCCCGGACTTCTTCGTCGCCTACATCCTGATCCTGTTTCTGGCGGGCATGTGGAACGTCTTTCCGGGCATCTCGAACGTGAGCGCCGACCTCGGGTTCTGGGAACGCGTGTATCGCACGGTACTGCCGGCCCTGACGCTGACCCTCGTGATCATTGCCCATATGATGCGCATGACACGGGCCGCCATCATCAACCTGCTGGCCAGCCCGTATATTGAGATGGCGATGCTCAAGGGAATCAGCCGCTCGCGCATCGTCACCCACCACGCACTGCCCAACGCGCTGGCGCCGATCATCAACGTGATCGCCATCAACCTCGCCTTCCTCGTCGTCGGCGTGGTCATCGTCGAGGTGGTGTTCGTCTATCCCGGGCTCGGTCAGCTGCTGGTGGACTCGGTCTCCAAGCGCGACATACCCGTGGTGCAGGCGAGCTGTCTGATCTTTGCCGCAGCCTACATAATGCTGAACCTGACGGCGGACGTGCTGGCGATCCTTACCAACCCCAGACTCCTTCATCCGAAATAGGCAGGGACATCGGATGGAACGAACCTGGAAATTCCTGAAGTCGGCGCCGCCCACCGCGATATTCGGACTGGTGGTCATCGCGGTTTACGTCTTCGTCGCATTCGCGGCTCCCGTGCTGGCGCCCTACGGCCAGTTCGAAATCGTCGGATCGCAGTTCGAGCTGTGGGGCGAAGAGTTCCTGCTCGGCACCGACAACCTCGGTCGGGACATGCTCACGCGGCTGATCTACGGCGCCCGAAACACCATCGGCATCGCCTTCGTGACCACCTGCCTCGCCTTCGTGATCGGTGGGGTGATGGGCCTTTTGGCGACGACGCTCGGCGGATGGATCGACCAGTTCCTCGGCCGACTGGTCGACGTGCTGATGGCGATTCCGATCCTGATCTTTGCGCTCCTGATCCTCACCATCACCGGGACTTCGATTCCCGTGCTGATTCTGGTGATCGCGGTGCTGGATTCAACGCGCGTGTTCCGACTCGCCCGAGCGGTGTCGATGAACATCGTCGTGCTGGATTTCGTCGAGGCGGCGCGGCTGCGCGGCGAGGGGACGTGGTGGATCATCAGTCGGGAAATCCTGCCCAACGCGTTGCCGCCGCTGGTCGCCGAATTTGGGCTGCGCTTCTGTTTCGTGTTCCTGTTCATTAGCGCGCTCAGCTTCCTC
>JBFIFO010000215.1:0-5039 GCA_041602815.1 Alphaproteobacteria bacterium
CACCCCCTCCCCGGCCCTCCCCCATCAAGGGGGAGGGAGGAAGAGATTATTGCCGGCGTCCTACTTGCCGGTCCGCTTCCTGTAATCGGCGATGATCGCCCTTCCCTTGTCGCCGGTCTTGACCAGCCACTCGTCCAGCGCCCGCTGGCCGGCCGCGCTCAGCGCCTTCAGGTAGTCCGAGGAGACGCCGGTGACGACGGTCATGCCGTTCTCCTTCATGGTCGCATAGTTGCGGGCGTTGCGGGCGTCGACGCCCTTCCAGTTATGGGCGCTGGTCTCCGCCGCGGCGTCGAGCACCGCCTTCCGCAGCTCCGGCGACAGCCCGTTGAAGACGTCGAGGTTGATGTGCACCATGTTGAGCGGCATGGCGTAGTTGATCTCGGTAAAGTGGCTCAGATGCTCCCAGAACTTGGCGTTGGTGCCGCCCTCCGCCGAGGTCAGCACCGCCTCGATGCCGCCGGTGCCGAGCTGCGGGACGACGTCGGCCCAGCTCAGCTGGATCGGCGCGGCGCCGGCCTCCTGCAGGGTGATCGTGCCGTTCGCATCGTAGGTGCGGATCTTCAGGTTCTTGAGCGCACCGATGCTGTCGACCGGCTTCTTGGCCCAGATGCCGGACGGCGCCCACGGCGAGGCATACAGGAGCTTCTGGTTGTTGGCGGCGAAGATCTGCTCGTAATAGGGCCGCGCCACCTCGAACAGGGTGGCGGCCTCCTCCGTCGTCGCCGCAAGGAACGGCAGGGACGGCAGCAGGAACATCGGATCGATGCCGCCGAGCGGCCCGACATAGGTGTCGGCGATCGGGATCGCGCCGTCGCCCACGGCATCGAGCTGATCCTTGGACTTGTAGCCGAGCGAGGCCCCGAAATGCAGGGTGATCTCGATCTGCCCGCGGGATTTCTCGCGCAGCGTGTTGGCGAAGAAGGTGTCGCCTTCGCCGTGGTTGGAGGTGGCGTTGTATTCGTTGGCCATGTCCCATTTCACGACGTCCGCTGTCGCCGGTGCGGCACCGATGGCCAGCGCCGCCGCGGCGGTGATGAGAAATGCATGGCGGATCCCTGTAAGTTTCATTGTTTCAAGCCTCCAAGCTTCTTGTGGCCGGCGCGTGGTCCCGTCGCGGGTTGCAGGGCGCGCCGTGCGATCGGCCGGCGGGCGGCCGTCGATTCATGCTGCGGGCCACGCTGGCGAGGTCCGCAATTTCATGCGGTATTGCGCACCGCAGCGCCGCTCCCGGCATTTAGGCATGGGGCGGTGCGCCCGTCAACGGACGGCCGGACGGCGCGTGCCGCCGCCAACAGGTCCCCACGGTCGCGAACCGGGTAAGGATTTGCTAACCGCCGGCACGCCATAATAGCGCTGATTTGATTCAATATTCGCTTCGACCGGCGGGGACGCGCCACGGGGCCCGGACCGCGCCGGCCGAAAACATTCATTCTTGGGCGGTTCGCCGTGAACCGCGGGTATTGACCATGACCGATACGACGGACCAGACCCTCAGACTCGAATACGACGGCCAGCACGTGCCGTTCGCCAAGATCGTCGCCGTCAACGCGATCTACCAGCTGCTGACCGGCATGATCTTCCGCTTCTGGGCGCGCACGCGGGAGCGCAAGTACCTGTGGTCGCACGTGCGGCTCGGCGACGACCGGCTCGAATACACCGGCACCGGACTCGAACTGTTCCTCGGGTTCCTGATCGTGCTCGCTGTCATCCTGTTCCCGGTGATCGGGGGCTTCACCCTGGTCATGGTGCTGTTCGGCGAGGACCCGGTGATCTTCAGCATCGTCTACGTCCTCTACATCCTGGTCCTCGTGTTCCTGATGTACGTCGCGATCTACCGCGCCCGCCGGTACCGCCTGACGCGTACCCTGTGGCGCGGCATCCGCGGCACCCTGACCGGCTCGTCGGTCCGCTATGCGCTCACCGCCATGGGCTATACGCTCCTCGTCATGCTGACGCTGGGCCTGGCATCGCCGGTGATGCGGATCAGGCTGGCGCGGCTCGAGATCGAGAACATGCATCTCGGCAACCGGCCGTTCTCCTTCCACGGCAAGATCGGCGAGCTGTTCAAGCTGTGGATCTGGCCGTGGCTGACGCTGCCGCTGCTCTTCGCGGTGTTGTTCGCCAGCGGCCTGTACGACAGCCCGGCGTTCAAGCCGGTCGACGCGGAATTCGCCGAGGCGCCGCAGATGCACGGCGGTGTCGTGGCGGCGACGATGTTCGTTTACCTCCTCGTCATCCTCGCCATGTCGTGGTACCGCGTCGCGGAGTTCCGCTACCTTGCCGGCAGCGTCAGCTTCGAGGGCATGCGGTTTTCCTCCTCGCTCGGGTTCGGCCGCGTGTTCTGGATCCATTTCTCGTCCTACCTCCTGATGTTCGGCTTTTTCGTGCTGTTCGCCCTCCTGTTCGCCGGCGCCATGATCGGGCTGGTCGGCTGGGACACGATGATGGCCGCCGCCAACAACGAGATCGATCCGGAACTGGTCGCCGCCGGCATGGACCAGCAGCGCTTCGGCGGGCTGATCCTGTTGTTCTTCTTCCTGTTCGCCGTCGGCTCGCACGTCCTGAACCGCGTGCTGGTGTTCCACCGCATGGCGCACGCCGTCGTCACCTCGCTGGCGCTGACCGGGGCCCAGGATTTCAGCCAGGTCGCGCAGGCGCTGGACGAGGCGCCGAAGATGGGCGAGGGCCTGGCCGACGCCTTCGATCTGGGCGACTTCTGAGGCATGGGCGAGAACGGCAGCAGCAGCGGCATTGCGCCGCCGGCCGCGGCGCCGGACGGCCATGCCGGGCGTTACGCGGACGGCGAGACCGCCACCGTCCACGACGTGCGCGTGATGCTCGGCGGCGACGGCATCCGCATCCACGACGGCGCCGGCGGGCTGATGACGGTATGGGCCTACGACGATTTGCGCATCGTCGAGGCGCCCTTGCCCGACCGGCCGCTGCGCCTGAAGAGCCTGTCGCGCGACCTGGCGCGGCTGGAGATCGCCGATGCTTCGGTGCTCGGCGAGCTGCGCCAGCTGGCGCCGGCGATCGGCAATATCGGGGCCCGCGACCCGGTGGCGCGCCGCCGCGTCGCCTTCTGGATCGCCGTCATGTTCGTGCTGTTCGGGGGCGGCTGGTTCGCTCTCGCCAACTCCGCGCCGGTGATCGCCGCAATGATGCCGATGGCCATGGAGGAGCGGATGGGCCGCACGGCGGTCGAGCAGGTCACGATGATCTTCGGCGGCTGGAAGAAGTCGTCCGAGCTGACCTGCCGGGACGAGGCCGGACTGCGGGCGCTGGAGGCTCTGACCGCGCAGCTGAAGGCGGCGGACCGGTCCGAGTACGAATTCAAGGTGAGCGTCCTGGACATCCCGGTCGCCAATGCGTTCGCGGCGCCGGGCGGCTACATCGTGATCTTCGACGGGCTGCTCGAGCTTGCCGAGACACCGGACGAGGTCGCCGGCGTGATGGCGCACGAGATCACCCATGTCACGCACCGCCACGCGACGGCCAACATGGTGCGCTCGATCGGCTTCCAGGCCTTCATCATCCCGTTGCTGACCGGCGGCGCGATGACCTCGGACGTGATGGCCGGCATCGGCCAGATGGCGGTGCAGGCGTCGTACTCGCGCGACGCCGAGACGGACGCTGATCTGGGCGCGGTCGAGCTGATGAACCGGGCCGGTCTGAAGGCCGACAGCTTCACCGCCCTGCTGCGGCGGATCGAGGAGAAATACGGGCTTCGCGACGATGACTCCGGCGAGGGTGGGACGGCCGACGGCAGCGTGCTCTCCATTCCCGACATGCTGTCGACGCATCCGTCGACGCCGGATCGCGAACGCCGGGTGCGCGCCGCGGCGGCGCCGGGCGGTGAGGCCGGGCTGACCGATGCGCAGTGGCAGGCACTGAAATCGATCTGTGCGACAACGGGGGAGTGAACCGAAACACGGCCTTTTTCGTGAACGACGTGATCACCATTACGGGCGCCGCAGGCCGAACCGGCGGTGCATGAGACATGGAACGCAACGACGACGACACGTACAGGGACGACAGCACCGGCCGCCACGACGCTGCGGACGGGACCGCCCCGGCGAAGCCGGATCCGGTCCGGCGGGCCGCCGAGACCATGCTGGAGTCCCTCGACCCGAACCTACCGTCCGACCAGGCGGTCCGCCGCGTCATCGAGGATACGTTGGCCCGGATCGCCGACGCCGAGGCACGTCTCGTGCGGGCCGAACGGCGCCTGGAGTGGCTGGAAAGCCGGAATGTCAGCGACGAGGTGACCGGCCTGTTGAACCGCCGCGGTCTCGCCGATGCGCTGCACCGCGGGCTGGCGCGCTGCCGCCGCTATGGCGAGACCGGCGCGCTCCTGCTGGTCGACCTGCCGCGCCACGAGGAGGTCATCGAGGCACACGGCGTCGAAGCGGGCGACTACGTGCTGACCGCGATCGCCAACATCCTGCGGCGGCGGTTCCGCGAGGTCGACCATATCGCCCGCCTGGACGGCGGCCGCTTCGCCGTCCACCTGGTGGCGATCAGCGACGACGACTCGCGCCGCCGCGCCGCCTCGTTGAAGGGCCACCTCGACGACGTCATCGTGCCGTGGGACGGCCGGGATATTTCCGTCTTCGTCCGCGTCGGCCTCGTCCATTACGCCCAGAACGACATGTCCGAGGATATTCTCCAGCGCGCCGAGGCGGAGCTCGAGGAGCGCGAGCAGCGCGCCGCCCGCCTGCGCAACCCGGCGGCGGAATAGGGGCCTTACGCTTTTTCCGTTCCAAGCGGCGCACCAACTCGTGCGAATCGGGCCAGCGTTCCTCGTCAGGACGAGGGCACGCATATCGCAGTGTCAGCCCAGCGCGCTGTGCACGGATCGCAGATTCGCCTTCGCCGGCCGGACCGCCCCCTCCCCAACCCCTCCCCCCACGGCGTCGCCAGGCATCCTGACGAGTCATCGGCGCAAGGGAGAGGGGCTCGTTCGGCCCGGCTGCGCCGACATAGCCCCACTCCCTCGCGCCGGCGTCCGACAGCCTGAGCAGTCGTTTCATGGGGGG
>JBFIFO010000216.1:0-5001 GCA_041602815.1 Alphaproteobacteria bacterium
ACCGCCCCGCCCGCGCGGGGCCGATTTGTCAAGAAAGGACCCCGAAGATGGACTCCAAACCCTGGTACGCCTCCAAGACGATCTGGGCCAACATCGTCGCCTTCGTTGCGACGATGGCCATGGTGTTCGGCATCGACCTGCCGGTCGATCTGAGCCCCGAGGTGCAGGCCGAGATCGTCGCCGCCGTGATGGCCGTCGTGAACATCGTCCTGCGCTTCGTCACCGCGACCGCGATCGGCGGCGAATGACCGCAGCCTTGCTCGTCCTCGGCGCCGTCGTCCTGGCGGCCTTCGCCCTGTGGCTGGGCCGCCGGGGCGCCGCCCGCCTGGGCCGGGTCGAGGAACGGGCCGCGGCGCGAAGACGGGCCATCCGGGATGCCAGGAAAGCCGACGAGATTCGCCGCGCTGTTCGGCGCGGCGCTGGCCGTGGCCGGCTGCGCCGGTTCGACCGCGACTGACGCCGGGCCGCCCTTCTGCCTGGCGGCGGAACCGATCGCCGCGAGCTCCCGCGACACCGAAGAGACGCGCCTCCAGATCGACGCCCACAACGCCGTCGGCGCCGAATTCTGCGGCTGGTAGGCCGCCGCGCACGACCACGACACAGGATTGCCCGCATGCCACGCATTCCCGTCTACGACAGCCGCGCCTCCGCGCCCGGCCCGATCCCCGGCCTCGGGAGCGAACTTGCCGCCCCCGGCCGCGCGCTGACGCGTCTCGGCGGCGCCGTCATCGGCTTCGGCGACGACCTCGCGCGCCACGCCGCACGCACGCGGGCCGTCGAACAGATGCGCCGCGCGGCATCGGACGGCGAACACGGCGAACCACGGGACGAATCCGTCTTTGTCCCGGGAGCGGATCTTCCGGGCGGGCAGGACGACGCGGTTAAGGAAACCGGGGATGACGTCCGGGCGGTCCTGGACCACGCCAACGACGACGCGCGGCTTGCGGTGACGCGCGCCGATGCACTCCAGCAGGCGTCGCGGGACAGCGATCCCGAACAACGGCCGGCGCGGGCGCTCGCCTATTTCGATGCGGCGACAGAATCCCTGCTCGCACAATCGGGCGATCCCGCCCTCCGCCAGCGCCGGCAGGCCCTCGCCCAGGCGCACCGGGAGGTGCTCGTGCAGCGCCTGGCGCAGCGCCGCAACGGGGAGCTTGCGGCCACCCTGAACGGCAAGCTGACGGCAGCGCTCGACACCTATGCGCAGGCCGTGCATCGCGACCCGGCGATGCTGGCCGCACTGCTGAAGAAGGGCGCCGATACGATCGCCGATGCGGCGCGGCTTGCCGGTCTCGGGCCCGGGCACATCGCGGCGATGACGAAGGCCTGGGTCAGGAAGGCGCACCTGGCCCTGGTCGAGGGCACGATCGCGCGCGACCCGGGACTGGCGCTGGCGTCGCTCAAGCGCGGCGAGCTGGCCGAGGCGCTCGGCGACGATGCGGCGCTGACCGCACGGCTGATCCGGCAGGCGGAGAACGCCGTGGCGGTAGCCGAGGCCGCCGAGCGGCAGCAGGTGCGCACGCAGCAGCAGCTGTTCGAGCTGCGGAAGGTGGAGCATCTGTCGCGGATCCGCAAGACCGGGCGCGGCGACCCGGCGGCCGAAGCGTCGGCCGAGGCCGTCCTCGATCCGGAGGCGCTCGCCGCCTTCCGCGACGAGGTTGCGGCCGCCGAGGCGCATCATGCGGCGCGCCGCACCTACGAATTCATGACCGCACAGGAGATCGACGCCGACATCGGGGGCAAGGCCCCCGGCGGCGGCCCCGACGAGCCGGACGAGCCGGACGATGACCGCAGGACGCGCAGGGCCGCGCGCGACGAGGTCCTGGCCGAGCGGGCTGCCGACCCCGCCGGCTGGGCGATGCGCGACGGGACGGTGGCCGAGGCCTTCGCCGCGGCCGAGGACGCGCTGGCGTCCGCCGCCCCCGGCACCCCGGAGATGGCGCGGGCCGAAGCGGACTTCCGCCGCGCCCTGGCGCTGCGCGTACGGGTGCAGCGCGCCATGGGCGAGACGCCGCGCCTGCTCAGCGAGGCGGAGCGCGATGCGCTGGCGGCGGAGCTGGAGGCGCTGCCGCCGGGCGAGCGGCTCGCCCGGATCGCCGCACTGCGCCGGCGCTATGGCGCACATTACGCGGTGCTGGAACAGGAACTGGCCGGCCGGATCGCGCCCGACACCGGGACCCTCATGGCGTGGGCGGGCGACCCCATCCTGGCCGGCGCCCTGGCGCGCGGTATGGATAGGGACGGGGTCGCGTTCAGGGGCGCGCGCGGGCTTCCGCTGCCGTTGGTCGGAGGCACACTCGACAAGAGCCGCCTCGAAGACAGGCAGCTCTACCAATTCATGACCGACGGCCGCATCCAGCGGGTCGTCTACGACCGCAAGTCCGACGCCCTGGTGCCGGCGCCTGAAAATGTGGAGGACGCCGACACCGAGGCGACGGAAGGTGCGCCGCGGGATCTGGCGCTTTCGATCGGGCCGGAGGGCGACGCCGCGAACGTAGGCAAGCCGCAAGCGGGCGAAGCCGGGTCCGATGACGAAGAGGAAGACGGATCCGGTTTCGCGCATGTGCCACTGTCCCCGGCCGAGGCCCAACGCAACAAGACGGAGGCGGTCGGGAGATGGCTGAAACTGGCCGAAATCCGGAGCTTCAAAATACCGTCTACCTGGAAGGAACTGCCGAGAACGCCTGACGGCGGCATCGACCGGGGCGCGCTGGAAGACAGGCAAGTCTATCACGTTCTGGAGGTCGAAGGGCCCCGCAGCGCCTGGGAGTGGAACGAGACCGAACGCGCCTTCATGCCGTTCCGGCGCCGGACGCCGGCCTTCTCGATCGACGGGATGCACGAGCTGATCGGGGTTCCGGTCAGACGAGCGCCGGACGGACGCCCGATCTACAACATGGAGCAGGACCGCATCAACGCCATCATCTGGGGCGTCGACGCGGTGTTCGAAGTTGCGGACAATCCGAAAGCAGATGACAAGGATCCGCTGCAGGCACCTCTGGTTGCGGGATATGCCAGGGCAACAGTCGCCCGGCACGGCGCGACGATCGAAAGACTGGCCAGTGAGCATGACGTCGACCCTGATCTGGTCAAAGCCATCATGTATCGCGAGCAGGCCGCGGGACCGCTGCAGTCGGCCGCGGACCTGATCAGGGCCGGCGATACCGTTTCTCCCATGGGCGTCAATCCGGAGATCTGGGGCGGACTGGTGGACGAAGGCGCGGATCCGTACGATGCCACGACGAATATCGCGGCTGCCGTCACGTTAATCCGGCACATTGCCGACCGGCTGGAGGATCCGACGCCCGAGAAGATTGGCACGCTCTACAACGGCCTGGCGAAAGAGGCGGTGAGCGATTATGGCGCGCGTGTCGGCCGTTATTACCGCGATAAACCGTGGCTTCGTGGAGACTCCGCGGCTTCGCTGCCGCAAGACATCAATTTCGCGCCATAATAGTGGCAAATTACCCCTGCAATTGTCTGTAGCGCATTGGGTTGGCCGCAAGTCTGTGGCCGCGCCGATTCGGTGACACACCGGTTGCCCGTCGATCCGGCGCCCACGCATCGACCCTGTAACAGCACACTGGACGAGGACGACAGGTCATGGCAGCGAGTGTAACACCGCCGACAAGACTCCCCGAAGGCACGGCAATCGGACATTCGGGGGCGACGCCTGGCACACCAATTCATTCGGGGGCGCGACTTTTTTTTGCGCCGCTCCTGCACGTGGCCTGGATATCGTATGTTCTGGCGGCGCCCCTTCTGGCCCTGATGATCTCCATCGATATCGATTTTGGCGGGCGGTGGATGTGCGACCCGCGGCCGGTCGGAACTTTCGGTGTCATCCACGATCGAGGTGGCGAGCCGATCTGCCGGCTCGAATTCCACAACATGCTGCTTTTCTGGACAGTGTTCGCGGCGATCGTTTCGGCTGTCCCGATCTTCGCGGTTTATCTGCGGCACGTCTCGAAACGAATGCGCCGACTCGGGACCGAGGGGGACGGCGACGCGCAGGACCGGTTGTCCCGAAGGTTCTTCATCGACATCGGGCTCTGTGTATTGTTCGCCGCCGCGGTGGGCCGTGGATGGCCCCTGTCGTTCATCATCCTCCCCGGGACTGCCCTGGCGATCTATGCCTATCGCTTCTGGCGTGCAGCCCGGTAGTTGGCGATTCAGGATGGCGGATCAAACCGACGATGGCCTGACCTTGGATCGGAGACCGACGTCTGAGACGTGCGATGACCCGACCGGAAAACTCGCCGCCGGAACAGTAGATACAAACGCACATTTACCTTCAGCCGAACCTGCCATCCGGGCCGGCCGTCAGGCGCCGGCGCAAAGACCCGTGTTGGGACAACATGGAGAAATCAGCGATGTCGGAATTCGATTCGGAACGTGGCTATGATCACGGCAGGGCAAACGATGCCCAGGCGCGGGAAAACGAATCCCAGACCGAAAGAGCGGGTCGGGGCAATCCCCGCGACCTGGATCAGGGCCGCGACAGGGAGTCCCGCCGCAGACGCAGGCGTCCGCTGGCGCCCGAAATCCTCGCGCTCGAGCTCGAGGACGGCCGCCTCGTCGGCGACCTGGTCGCCGAGTTCGGGGCGGGCGTGTTCGCCGGCTCCGGGCTGCGGCTCGCCGACGGACGGCTGGCCGAGAGCGTCGTCGGGCCGAGCGGCGGTCGTGGAGTCGGGCGCTTCGGCGCGCTCGGCAGGTTCGGCGGGTTCCGGTTCACCGACGAGGACGCGACGGCGCAGTTCGCGCTGCGCGAACGCATGCGCAAGGAGCGCCTGATGGCGCTGAGCCGGCTCGGCTTCCGCAATACCATCCTGACCGGCCCGCAAGGCGTGACGGCCGCGGTGCCGGTCGAGCGCGGCGCCCTGGATTCGGCCTAGCGCGGTATCCGGCAAGATGGAATCGGCGCCGGCTGTCGCCGGCCGGTCTCGCTTGTCCCCCTCCCCCTGCCCCCTCCCACCAGGGGAGGGGGTAAGTTATTGCCAT
>JBFIFO010000217.1:0-4868 GCA_041602815.1 Alphaproteobacteria bacterium
GGGAGGGGTTGGGGAGGGGGGGGTGACGCTTATTCGTCCGTTCGGGGCAACGGGTTCCGGATCGAGGGAGCACGCGCCCGTTTGGAATTCCTTAATCTGTCTGACCGTATCGTTAACGGGCAAGCTCGACGCCCGCGCGCAGGGCGGCGGAGGAGGCAGATTTGGAACATTCGCTGAAAGGCAACGTGCGACTGGTCAGTCCGATGGCGCGGTTCATGTACTGCATCTTCGGGCGCGGCAATCCGCGCGGATGGGCCGACTATCACTGTGTCGTCGAACGCCGCGGTACCCTGTGGGTGCATTGCCATGGGCCGGCGAAGCGCGGCGGCGCCAACCTCGAATTCGTCGGCGTGCCGGCGGAATTGCGCGCGTCGGCGCTGCAGCTGATGTTTGCCCTTATCGCGCAGATGCGCGCCGGACGGGACTTCCGGGCCGATGCCGATTTCGCGGCGCCGCTGTCGTCGCGGCAACAGGCGTTCATGCAGATCGGCACCCTGCGCGAAGCCGCCTGGAGCGACCGCCACCACGAGGGCATGCTGCGCGTCGTCGACTACGGCGAGGCGCTGCAGTCGGGCTTTCCACGGCGCCTGTTCGCGGCGCATCTGGTGGCGCGTGCGGCGCTGGCCGACACGCCGAAACGCCGGGCCGCCATGTTCCGGCGCTCGCTCGGCATCTTCGCCGGCGAGTTCACCGATCCCACGGACCGAATCGGCGCCGACGGCGGCGACGCCGACCTCACCGAGCTGCAGAACCGCTGCAACATCCTCGCCTATACCGGTCTCGCCGATGCGCTGTGCGAGCAGAACCGCTTCAGCGACGCCTGCGGCATCATCGTCGATGCGATTGCCCGCTGCCCGTCCTGGGCCGAGGGCTACCGCGACCGGCTGCTGCAGTCAGAGCAGCCCGAGACCCAGTACACGCGGTTCTGGCGCGACACCGACCTCAACGAGATCGTCCTGCGCCACCAACCGTCCGCGGAACCCGCACCGGCCGGCGAGCCGCCGGCACGCCCGCGCGGCAGCGGCGCCGGCTTCGGCAGCCGTGCCCCCGACCCCTACGACGAATTGCTGAAGCGCGGCTGACGCTCAGGCCGGCGGCACCGTGTGGTACTTGCCGTCGGTGCCGAGAAACTCCTTGCCCTCGTCACGGTAGAAGCTCTCGGCGCCGGCATCGCGCAGGAGCGCCAGCATGTTCGGCACCGGGCGGTGGTTCTGCTCGAGCCGCGTGATCACTGCGGCCGGGTCGAGCGCGTCGAGCAGCTCGAACGGCCCCTGCTTCCAGGCGAACCCCCAGCGCATCGCCCGGTCGACATTGACAATGTCGTCCGAGATCTCCGGCACCAGCGCCGCCGCGTAGGACAGCGTACCGCCCATCAGTGCCCAGGCGAAGCGGCCCTCGGCATCGGCGGCCGCGAACAGCGAGCGGATCTCGCCATGCGCCGACGCCGCGTCTTCAGCCGGCCGCCAGGCGCCGGTCATGAGGTCGAAGGTCTCCTTGCTTCGGCTGCCGTCCGCGTTCTTGGTCAGCTTGTAGAACCCCCCGCCCGACTTGCGGCCGAGCTGCCCGCGCGCCAGCATCTCCTGCTCGGCCGGCGGCAGATCGAGATAGGCCCGGCCCGGGTCGTCCGCCGGCAGGTTCTTCTCGAGGTTTTTGGCCACGAAATCCATGACGTCGAGGCCGATCAGGTCGATCAGCCCGTAGAGACCGGTCGAGGGCAGGCCGACCGGCGCCCCCATCACCGCGTCGACCCGCTCCATCGACAGGCCGGATTCGAGCGCCGCGCGCGCCTTGTGCAGGCCCGACAACATCCAGAAGCAGCCGATCCGGTTGCCGATGAAATTGACCGTGTCCTTGGCGTGCACCACGCCCTTGCCAAGCCGTTTGCCGCAGAATCCTGCGAAGGCCTCGATCACGTCCGGTGTCGTCTCGGGGCCCGGCACCAGCTCCATCAGCTTCATCACTTTCACCGGGTTGAAGAAGTGGGTGACCGTGACGTCCCGGCGCAGCCGCTCCGGCATCGCCTCGGTGATCGCGCGCAGCGGAATGCCCGAGGTGTTGGTGCTGACCACCGAGCCGTCTCGGCGCAGCGGCTCGAGCCTCTCAAACAGCGCGCGCTTGGTCTCGAGGTCCTCGATCACCGCCTCGCAGATCCAGTCGTAGTCCTTGATCCTGGCGAGGTCGTCGAACGAACCGAGCTCGATGCGGCCCGCGGCCTCGGCATCGTCGACCGCCGGCGGCCGGCCGTTGACGATGCGGTCCAGCGCCTTCTCGGCCGCCTCCTGATTCACGTCCAGCAGCAGCACCTTGCAGCCGGCCTGGGCGCAGGCGCCGGCGATGCCGCTGCCCATGGTGCCGCCGCCGAGGACGGCGACCGACTCGATGCGGCGGGCCATGCGCTCACACCCCCTCGACGATGACAAGCAGGCGGTCGGCGGCGCCGTCGGCGAAGGCGACGGCCTCCTGGTATTCGCGCGAATCGTAGCACGCCTGGGCGGCTTCCACCGACGGGAACTCGACCAGCACGTTGCGCGGGTATTCCGCGCCCTCCAGCGTTACGAAGCGGCCGCCGCGGGCCAGGAATTTGCCGCCGTGCTGCGCGATCGCGGGACCGGCGCGCTTGGCGTACTCGCCGTAATTTGCCTCGTCTGTCACCCTGACCCGGGCCATCCAGTATGCGGGCATCTCGATCCTCCTGTCGTCCGGTGAAACGTTGCGCCGAGACTAGGCAGAATCCGCTCCCGGGGAAAGCCCGTATAGCGCGCGGTCAGATCCCTTCGACGATGCACACGTCGCGCTCGGCCGCGCCTTTCGTATGGGACAGGGCCTCCTGGTACTCCGGCGAGTCGTAGCAGGCCTGGGCGGCCTCGACCGACGGAAACTCGACGAGAACGGCGCGCGGCCGATCCGAGCCCTCCAGCACCGTCAGCGCCCCGCCGCGGACGAGGAACTTGCCGCCGTGCGCCTTGATGATGTGGCGGGCCCGCCTGGCATATTCGCCATAGGCGTCGACGTCGGACACGGTGCTGCGTGCGATCCAGTATGCGGGCATCTCGAAGCCTCCTGCCGGTGCGATGGTACGGTGCGCAGAGACTAGGAAGAATCCTCGCCCGGGGAAAGCCCGTTCGGCGCGGTCCAGGGGATGGCAATCACAGCCCCTGCCATCAGCCTCGATTGTGTGATATCGACGCGACGTCAACAGCTTGGGAGATCCCCTCAGATGACCGTCCGCAACGGCCGTGAATTCCTGTCCATACCGGGGCCCACGACGGTCCCCGACGAAGTGCTGTCGGCGATGCACCGGCCGGCGGTCGACATCTATAGCGGCGAGCTGGTCGGCATCACCGGGAGCTGCCTTCAGGACCTCAAGCAGGTGTTCCGCACGGACGGGCGCATCTACATCTATGTCGGCAACGGCCACGGCGCCTGGGAAGCGGCGCTGGCCAACGTGCTGTCCCGCGGCGATACGGTGCTGGTGCTGGAAAGCGGCCGCTTCGCCACCGGCTGGGGGCAGATGGCCGAGGCCATGGGGGCGAAGGTCGAGACGCTGTCCGGCGACCAGCGCCGCGCCGTCGACCCGGCGGCGCTGGAGGCGCGGCTGCGCGCCGATGGGCAAGGCCGCATCAAGGCGATCCTCGTCGTCCAGGTTGATACCTCTTCCGGCGTCGTCAACGACATCCCGGCCCTGCGCCGCGCCATCGACGCCGCCGGCCACGGCGCGCTCCTGATGGTCGACGCGATCGCCTCACTCGCCACCATGCCCTTCGAGATGGACGCCTGGGGCGTCGACATCGCGGTGACCTGCTCGCAGAAGGGGCTGATGCTGCCGCCGGGGCTCAGCTTCGTGGCCGCCGGCACGCGCGCGCTGGCGCGGCATGGCGACGCCGGGTTGCGCACCCGCTACTGGGACTGGACCGAGCGCGACGACGAGATCCACTACAAGAAGTATTGCGGCACGCCGCCGGTGCACATGCTGTTCGGGTTGCGCAAGTCGCTCGACATGCTGATGGCGGAGGGGCTTAAGAACGCGTTCGCGCGGCACCGCATCCTGGCCGACGCGGTGCAGGAAGCCGTCGCCACCTGGGCCGGGGGCGGCGCCATGGAGTTCAACATCACCGAGGCGGGCGAGCGTGCGCCCTGCGTGACCACCATCCTGATGGACAACGACCACGACGCGGCGCCGCTGATCGACTACTGCCGCGAGCGCTGCGGCGTCGTCCTCGGCATCGGTATCGGCGAGCTCTCCGGCAAGGCCTTCCGCATCGCACATATGGGCTACGTCAACGCGCCGATGGTGCTCGGCACGCTCGGCGTCGTCGAGACCGCACTGGTCGCCCTCGGCATCCCGCACGGCCGTGGCGGCGTGCAGGCCGCGATTGCGAGCCTCGCGCGGGCGGTCAGGGCGTAAGGGGCCGCGTGCCCGCCAGATTGGCCGCCTGCGCGTCGGGTGGTCGCTACGCGCCGCGTCGGGATATAAATTGTGACTGCGGGATACAACTGGGAGGTCGACGATGACAGGGCTTGGCAAACAATCGAGCGTAGTGACCGGGCGTGCCATGGGCGTCATTCTCACGGCGGTATGTCTGGCTTTGTTTGTTGGCGGTTGCGAAACGGAAACCGCACGCGGATGCGAAGCCGGTCTGGGTCCCGAAACCGTCGAGGCGTCAATCGATGCATATGATGCCAAGGACTATTGCGCCGCCTATCGCGGATTTCAGCCGCTGGCCGCACAGGGCGTGCCTCGGGCGCAGCACTGGATGGGCTGGATGTACGCGCAGGGACATGGGGTGGCGAAGGATCCTGGCACGGCCGTCGAATGGTATCGCAAGGCGGCCGAACAGAACTACGTCACGTCGCAGATCAATCTGGGA
>JBFIFO010000218.1:0-4787 GCA_041602815.1 Alphaproteobacteria bacterium
ACGAGGCGCGTTACTGGGGCCGCGACCTGAAGGTCGTGGTCGCCGAGAAAGCCAACATCGACCGTTCCGGCGCGGTGGCCCAGGGCCTGTACGCGATCAATTGCTACATGGGCATGCAGTGGGACGAGAACCAGCCGGAGGACCACGTCCGCTATGCGCGCAACGACCTCATGGGCCTGGTGCGCGAGGACCTCGGCTACGACATCGCGCGGCACGTCGACTCGTCGGTGCACAAGTTCGAGGAATGGGGCCTGCCGATGATGCGCGACCCGGAGACCGGGCGCTACCAGCGCGAGGGCAAGTGGCAGATCATGATCCACGGCGAGAGCTACAAGCCGATCGTCGCCGAGGCCGCGCGCAAGTCCGCGGACGAGGTCCACAACCGGATCATGGTAACCCACCTGTTCCTGGACAGGGACGGCAAGCGGGTCGCCGGCGCCGTCGGCTTCAACGTGCGGACCGGCGATTTCTGCGTGTTCCGCGCCAAGGCGGTGATCGTGGCGGCCGGCGGCGCCTCGCACATCTTCAAGCCGCGCGCGGTCGGCGAGGGCATGGGGCGGACCTGGTACGCGCCGTGGAGCAGCGCCTCCGCCTACGCGCTGCCGATCCTGGTCGGCGCCAAGATGACGCAGATGGAGAACCGCATCGTGCTGACCCGGTTCAAGGACGGCTACGGGCCGGTCGGCGCCTATTTCCTGCATCTGAAGACCTATACGGAAAACGCCTACGGGCAGGATTACGAGGCGTTCTGGCGCGATTCGATCGAGGAGATGGTCGGCGACTACGTCAACCACCACCCGGTGCCGACCTGCCTGCGCAACCATGCCTTCCTCGAGGAGATGAAGGCCGGCCGCGGGCCGATCCGCATGGTCACCAAGGAGGCGTTCCAGGACCCGCACAAGGAGCAGGTCGGCTGGGAGAACTTCCTCGGCATGACGATCGGCCAGGCGGTCGTTTGGGCGTCGCAGAACATCGACCCCAAGCACATCAACCCGGAGCTGACCACGTCCGAGCCCTACGTGATGGGCTCGCACGCCACCTGCTCCGGCGCCTGGGCGAGCGGGCCCGAGGACTTCGCGCCCTCGGAGTACCAGTGGGGCTACAACCGGATGATGACCGTCGACGGCCTGTTCGGCGCCGGCGATACGATCGGCGGCTCGGCCCACAAGTTCTCGTCGGGCTCGTTCACCGAGGGCCGCATCGCCGGCAAGGCCGCGGTCCGGTACGTCAACGAGACGGGACGGGACATGCCGGAGCCGAGCGAGGCGGAGATCGCGGACCTGAGGACCGCCGTGTTCAGGCCGCTGGAGCATTACCAGGTCTACCGCAACGAGATCGTCGCCGGGACCGTCTCGCCGCACTACATCCTGCCGCTGCACGGCCTGCAGCGGCTCGAGAAGATCATGGACGAGTATGTCGGCGGCATCAGCGCCCTCTATACGACCAACGAGCCGCTGCTGACCCGCGGGCTCGAGCTCCTGGGCATGCTGCGCGAGGACCTCGAGCACATCGGCGCCGAGGACCTGCACCAGCTGCAGCGGGCCTGGGAACTGCAGCACCGGCTGCTCGCCTCGGAGTGCGTGACGCAGCACACCCTGTTCCGCCAGGAGACCCGGTGGCCCGGATACTACTACCGCGGGGACTTCCCGAAGCTCGACGACGACAACTGGCACTGCTTCACCCTGTCGCGCTACGACCGCGACTCCGGCGCATGGGAGATGGAGAAGGCGCCCGTCTACCACATCATCGATTGAGGTCCCGGCACCGGGGCCGGCAGAGGGGCCGGTCCCGGCGCTAGAACGTTATCCGTTAAGATGGAATCGGATCCGGTCCGCGGCGCGACCTCATACTTCGAGACGGGCCTGACGGCCCTCCTCAGCATGAGGCCCCGATGTTTGTGTCTTCATGCTGAGGAGCCCCGCAGGGGCGTCTCGAAGCATGAGGTCGCGCCAATATTGCCGAGCCCAACTTAACGGATTTTGCCCTACCGCACGTCCCTGACGACGCGGAAGCCGATGGCGCTGCGCCGGGTCTCCGCCGCGACGCCGAGGCGGGAGGCGGAGCGGATCCGCCACGCCGAATCCGAGTAGGCGCCGCCGCGCGTCACCCGTTTGTCGCACGCGCCCCAGGCGCTGCCGTTCGCCGGCGCACCCTCGTAGGTCTCGTGCCAGCAGTCCTCGACCCATTCGCGGGCGTTGCCGTGCACGTCGTGGAGCCCGAACGCGTTGGCGGGGAAGCTGCCGACCCGGACGGTCCGGTCGCGGTCCTCGCCCGGCGGGCCGAGCGCGGTGTTCCTGCGGCCGTCGTAGTTGGCCTGGTCCGTCGTGATCGCCGGTCCGAAATGGAACGCCGTCGTCGTTCCGGCACGCGCGGCATACTCCCATTCTGCCTCGCTCGGCAGGCGGTAGCGCGCCCCGGTCTCGCGGGCCAGCCAGGCGAGATATTCCCGGACGTCGATCCAGGAGACGGAGGTGACCGGCTGGCGGCCGCGGCCCCAGCGGTCGCGCGGCCGGTGCTTGCACCACTGCGCCGCCACGCAGGCGTCCCACTCGTCGAACGTGACCTCGTACCTCCCGACGGCCAGGGGATAATCGATGGTCACGGCGTGTTGCGGGCTCTCGGCCGCGAACCGGCCCGGCGGTATGCCGGTTCGGGCCCATGACCGGAGGTCCGCGTCCGACGAGCCCATCCTGTAGGAGCCCGGCGGCACCATCACCAGCTCCGGGCACACGGCGCAGTCCCTGAAGGGCTGCCCGGGCGCCACGTCGACCGGCACCGCGCCGGGCGCGGGCTGGGGCGACGGCCGCAGCCCGGCCAGCAGCTGCCGGGCCCGGTCCGTAAACGGGCCCACCGGGTGGTCGGCGAGGAACCTCTCGACGACACCGGGATCCGTCGAGTCCTTCACGAACACCCAGGCCAACACCTGGGCCGCCTCGGCATCGCGGCGCTGGCCCCGGTAATTCTCCGCGAGTCTCCGGAACAGGCCGCTGACGTCCCGATGGCCGGGGTCGCGGACTCGCTCCAGCACGGGCAGCGCGCGCAGCAGCAGCGGCTCCGCCTCGGCATAACGCCGCTGGGACTGGTAGAGTATGATCAAAGAGGTCAGGCTGACGGCGAGCTCGCGATCGTCCCGCTGGCCCTCCTGCATGTCCAGGGCCCGCCGGAGCAACGGTTCGGCCTCACCGTGCCGGCCCAGCCCGATGTAAAGCGTGCCGAGGCCGATCAGCGCCTCGTGCTCGAATTTCCGCGAGTACCTCTGGGTGTTCCGCTCGGCGGTCGCCAGGGCCCGCCGGTACAGCGGCTCGGCCTCGGCCTCACGCGCCGACCCATAGTACAGCAACGCCAGCATGTGCAGTGTGTCGAGAACTTCCCACGAGTCGGCCGGCAGGGTGAGCTCGAAGATCGCAAGGGCGCGCGTCAGGCGGCTCTCCGCGTCCAGCAGCAGGCCCTGCGCGAGATGGATCTGCCCCAGCAGGTACAGCCGCAGCGCCGTGTTGGGATTGTCCGGCCCGTCACGGGCCTCGCTTAGCGCCAGGGCCTGTTCCGCCAGCTCCGCCGCCTCGCTGAAGCGACCTTCGTGGTAGAGCTGGTTCGCGCGCTGATGCAGGTCTGCCGGGTCGGCAGGCTGGGCCGATGCCATGCCCACCAGCAGTGCCATGAGGCAGGCGCCGATGATTGCGCGACGTGCCTTTGATGCCATCTTGCCACTCCTCGACTTCGACCTTTTGTCGTCTGCAAGAGAGATATATGTCGTGGCCGCAGCGCGTGTCAGTCCCGGCGCGCGTCACGGATCGCGAAACAGGATGGGAGGGCGCGACCGCCTTACTGTGCCGCGCGTTTCTTCCGGCATGCTGATGCCGCGACCGGCGACTCCGATGGCGCTGCCCCCAAAGGCGCCATTGCCAGCGGCGTCGTGCGGGCGTAGGGTTAACGGATACTGGGATGCGGACAGTCGCGGCGCGGGGAGCGAGGCTCGCCCGGCCGCTGCAGGTGTCCGCGCCCGCCGCAGGACCGCCGAGAACCGCGGCAACGATAACTGGACTGGAAGACGGCGCCGCGGCGCCGGGGCACGGGTGGACATGTTGTCACGATTGATGGGATTGCTGTCCAACGACATGGCGATCGACCTGGGGACGGCCAACACCCTGGTCTACGTCAAGGGCCGCGGCATCGTCCTCAACGAATCCTCGGTGGTGGCGATCGCCCACATCAAGGGCCGCAAGAAGGTGCTGGCGGTCGGCGACGAGGCCAAGATGATGCTCGGCCGCACGCCGGGCAACATCCAGGCGATCCGGCCGCTGCGCGACGGCGTCATCGCCGACTTCGAGGTCGCCGAGGAGATGATCAAGCACTTCATCCGCAAGGTGCACAACCGGCGCAGCTTCGCCAGCCCGCAGGTCATCGTCTGCGTGCCCTCGGGCTCGACCGCGGTCGAGCGCCGGGCGATCCAGGAGTCGGCGGAATCGGCCGGGGCGCGCCGGGTGTTCCTGATCGAGGAGCCGATGGCGGCGGCGATCGGCGCCGGCCTGCCGGTGACCGAGCCGACCGGCTCGATGGTCGTCGACATCGGCGGCGGCACCACCGAGGTCGCGGTGCTGTCGCTTGGCGGCATGGTGTACGCCCGCTCGATCCGCGTCGGCGGCGACAAGATGGACGAGGCGATCGTGTCCTACATCCGCCGCAACTTCAACCTGCTGGTCGGCGACAGCAGCGCCGAGCGCATCAAGAAGGAGATCGGCACCGCCTGTGCGCCGGAGGACGGCGAGGGTCGGATGATGGAGATCAAG
>JBFIFO010000219.1:0-4746 GCA_041602815.1 Alphaproteobacteria bacterium
ATGAATCGGCGCCTGCTCTATTTTCTGGCCGCGTCCGCCCTCGGCCTCGGACTTCTGTTGACCGCCGGCGTGATGACGGCGGAGCGGAGCTTCATCCAATTCGATGGCATCGAGGGGCCTGGTCACACGAGCACGGTGCAGCCGAATCTCCCCACCTCCTGGGAGACATACGCGGGCGGCAGCGCGAGTCGATTGTCGATTCTGCTGACCGACACCGAATCGTCCTGGCTCGGTCTTGCGCACGGTCTGAAATCCGCGGGCATCCCTTTCTCGCTGACAACGGACCATCGACAGGCGCTGCGCCACAAGGTGATCCTGGTGTATCCCGCGATCTCGGGGTCCCTGTTGTCGAAAGAGGCCCTGCGGGCGCTGGCGCAGGTTCCGCGCAGCGGCGGGACGCTGATCGGGTTTCGTGTGCTCGGGGGTGGCCTCGCGGAAGTCTTCGGCTTTGACGAAGCCGTCGCATCGCGGCAGCGTGCGCGGTTGAACCTGGCGATCGCTGACGATGGTGCCGCCGATCCGCGGGAGACGTGGCTGCCAATCGGCACGGCAAACGGCACCGAAGCCGTCGGCAGCTATGCCTACACGAACGCCCGCAGGGCGATCGCGACCTATGAGGACGGCAGTGCGGCCATCATCCATCGCCGGGTGGGATCCGGGCACGCCTACGCGCTGGGGATCGATCTCGGGGAATTGCTGCTCAAGGGCCACAACTGGCGTCTTCAGCGGTTCGCGCGGAGCTATGTCAACGAGTTCGAGCCCGCGCTCGACGTGCTGCTGCGCCTCATCGCCGATATATACCGCGAGGCCCAAGACCGCGCGGTGATCCTTCGCCCGGTGCCCGACGGCAAGGATCTCGCCGTGGTCATCAGCCACGACATCGATTATACGCGCTCGCTCGCCAACGCCGTCGACTACGCCCGCCTCGCGCGCAGTCACGGCATTGCCGCCACGTTCTTTGTCCAGACCAAATACAGCAGGGACTACAACGACGACATCATCATCGACGAAGCGGGACCGCGGCACCTCGAGGCGCTCCGGGACCTCGGCATGGAGATCGCCAGCCACGGCGTTTCGCATTCGCTGCGCTTCGACGACTTCCCGCTCGGTGACGGCCGTGAACGGTACCCGACCTACCGGCCTTTCGTGAGGGACCCGTCGACGACCTTCGACGGCACCATTCTCGGCGAGCTCAGGGTCAGCCGCTTCCTCCTCGAACGTCTCGCCGGAGACGTATCCGTCGCCAGTTTCCGTCCCGGCTATCTGTCGAACCCCCCTGCCCTGCCGCAGGCGCTCGCGGCCACCGGATACGCGTTCAGCTCGTCGGTGACGGCCAACAGCTCGCTCACCCACCTGCCGTTCCAGCTGAAATACGGTCGCGACGCCACAACGGAACTTCCGATCTTCGAGTTCCCGGTGACGATCGAGGACGAGAAGCTGCCGCCGCTCGGCGACCGCCTGCCGGAGGCCGTCGCCCTGGCCGAGAAGATCGCCCGTCACGGCGGGCTTTTCATGGTGCTGATTCACCCGGACATTCTCGGTCACAAATTCGCATTCGAGCGCGCGTTCATAACGGCCGTGCGGGACTACTCCTGGTTCGGCACGCTGGCCGCGTACGGCGAATGGTGGCGCGCACGCAATGAGGTCGAGGTGGACGCCGAGTGGCAGGATGACGTCCTGGCGATTCGCCTGTCGGCGCCGATTCCGCTGGCCGGCCTGACGCTGGAGGTCCCGCCGGGGCTTCGCCTCGCGCCGCAACGCAATCCGTCGATCGATGCGGAAATGATCGGCCGCCGCATCGTGCTCGGCCGCATCGACGGAACGACTGTGGTCCGCCTTGTCCCGCACTGAAGCATAGCGCTGCCGCTGCAGGCGACGCGACGGGGCACGCGTCGCAGTCGGCAATCCCGCAACGTCGTTCACCCTGGCTCTGGTCCCCCTGCCCTCGTGCCGTGCTATAACCGGCGAAGGGCAATCAGGGGCGACGGGGAGCGGCGTGGCACAGCCGGCAACGGACTCCGATCACCGAGTGGATCGCGCCGGGATCGACCCCGGGACGGCGCCGCACGCGCAGGACGCCGCGGCGGTGCTGGCGGCGCTCGACAGCGATCCCCGGCAGGGGCTGAGCGAGGCCGAGGCGGCGCGGCGGTACCGGCGCTACGGCCCGAACATATTGCGCCACCGCCGGCCGGCCAGCCCCTGGCGTATCCTGCTCAACCAGCTCGAGAGCATGGTGGTCTGGCTGCTGGCGGCAGCTGCCGCCCTGTCGCTGTTGCTCGGCGACTTCGAGGAGGGCGTGGCGATCCTCATCGTCCTCGCGCTGAACACGGCGATCGGCTTCTTCACCGAGCTGAAGGCGGTGCGCTCGGTCGCGGCGCTGCGCCAGGTCGCGCGGGTCGCAACGACCGTGCGCCGCGGCGGAGCGGTCGGCGCGGTGCCGGCGGAGACCCTGGTGCCCGGTGATATCGTCGTCGTCGAGGGCGGCGACATCGTCACCGCCGATTTGCGGCTGATCGCGGCGTCGCGCGTGCAGGCCGACGAATCGCTGCTGACCGGCGAGTCGGTGCCGGTGGCCAAGGACGCGGCGCCTGTCGCCGCCGACGCCCCACTCGCCGAGCGCGCCTCTCTGCTGTTCAAGGGCACGGTGATCACCCGCGGCAGCGGCGAGGCGGTGGTGCTGGCCACGGGCATGGAAACCGAGCTCGGGCGCATCGCAGACCTCGCGGCCGAGGCCGAGCCCGAGCAGTCGCCGCTGGAACGACGCCTCGCGCGCCTCGGCGGCCAGCTGATCTGGCTGACCCTGGCCGTGGTCACGGTGATCGCCGCCTTCGGGTTCGCCTCCGGGGCACCGCCGCTGCTGATGCTGGAGGCGGGCGTCGCGCTCGCCGTCGCCGCGATTCCCGAGGGACTGCCGATCGTCGCCACCCTGGCGCTGGCCCGCGGCATGTGGCGGATGGCGCGCAAGAACGCGCTGGTCGAGCGCCTGGGCGCGGTCGAGACGCTGGGCGCGACCACGGTGATCGTCGCCGACAAGACCGGCACCCTGACCGAGAACCGCATGGCGGTGGCGCGCCTCGTGCTGCCGTCGGGCGCGTGGGAGCCCGGCGGCGCCCCGGGGGCCGAGGCGACGGAGGCGCTGACCGTCGCCGTGCTGTGCAACGACGCCACGCTGGCGACGGCCGCGAACGGCACGGAGACCGCGACGGGCGATCCTACCGAGATCGCGCTGCTGCGTGCCGGCGCCGCCGCCGGGATCGACCGGGAGGCGCTGCTGGCGACCCTGCCGGAGGTGCGCGAGGAGGCGTTCGATCCCGACACCAGGATGATGGCGACGGTGCACCGCGCGAATGGCGGTTTCATCTGTGCGGTCAAGGGCGCGCCGGAGGCGGTCGTCGCCCGCGCAACGCTGGTCCGCACGCCCGGCGCCGGCACGGAGGTCCTGGAGGAGGCCGGCCGCGGACGGTGGCTCGACGAGGCCGCGCGGCTGGCCGCGGACGGCCAGCGGGTGCTGGCGCTGGCGTCGAAGGAGACCGCGGATGCGGCGGCCGATCCCTATGCGGGCCTGACGCTGCTCGGCCTCGTCGGGCTGCTCGATCCGCCGCGTGCCGACGTGCCGGCGGCGATCGCCGACTGCCTCGCCGCCGGCATCCGCGTCGTCATGCTGACCGGCGACCATGCGGCGACGGCCCGCGCCATCGCACGCCGGGTCGGCCTGCCGGACGGCGAGGCGGTCGAGGGCGGCGCGCTGCGCCCGCCGGCGGAGCTCGACGCGGCGGCGCGCGAGCGGCTGGCGGCGGTGCCGGTGCTGGCGCGCATGAGCCCGGCCCAGAAGCTCGACCTCGTCGCCCTCTACCAGCAGCGCGGCGAGATCGTCGCCATGACCGGCGACGGCGTCAACGACGCCCCGTCGCTCAAGAAGGCGGATATCGGCGTCGCCATGGGGCTGCGCGGCACCCAGGTCGCGCGCGAGGCGGCCGACATGGTGCTGGCCGACGACGCCTTCCCGACCATCGTCGCGGCCGTGCGCGAGGGCCGGGTGATCTTCGACAACATCCGCCGCTTCGTCGTCTACCTGCTGTCGTGCAACCTCAGTGAGATCCTGGTCGTCGGGGTGGCGGTGCTGGCCGGCCTGCCGCTGCCGATCCTGCCGCTGCAGATCCTGTTCCTGAACCTCGTCACCGATGTGTTTCCCGCCTTCTCGCTCGCCGCCGGCGAGGGCGAGGCCGGGGTGATGGCACGGCCGCCGCGCGACCCGGCGGAGCCGATCGTGGCCCGCCGCCAGTGGGTCTTCATCGCCGGCTACGGCCTCCTGGTCACCGTCGCCACCCTGGCGGCGCTGGTCATCGCACGCGAAATCCTGCTGCTGCCGGAGCACGAAGCGGTGACAATCTCGTTCCTCACCCTCGCCTTCGCCCAGCTCTGGCACGTCTTCAACATGCGCGGCGCGCGCTCGCCCGTCCTCGTCAACGAGGTCACCGGCAACCCGTTCGTGTGGAGCGCGCTCGCCCTGTGCACCGCCCTGCTGCTTGCCGCCGTCCACGTCCCCCTCGTCGCCGACGTGCTGCGTCTGGTCCCGCCCGATCCGGCCGGCTGGACCGTCATCCTTGCCCTCAGCGTTGTCCCGCTCCTGCTCGGCCAGCTCGGCAAGACCGTGCTGCAAGGAGGGGACCGGTGAGGCGCGCGGCGATCATCGGCACCGCGGTCCTGGCCGTGATCGTGCTGGCGGGCATCGCGCTCCTCGCCGCC
>JBFIFO010000220.1:0-4608 GCA_041602815.1 Alphaproteobacteria bacterium
CGAGTATCTCAGGCCCGAGCTCGGCGTCGTCCATTGCGGCGTGTAGGTGCTGGTGATGTAGCGGGTGTTCCATTCGTTGAGCGACAGGAACGCCCCGAAATCGCGTTTCTCGAACAGCTCCGTCTTGGCCTTCGCGAGCCGGCCGGTGCGGAGCCGGTCCATGTTAACCCCGTCGATCCAGTCCGTCGCCTGGAACGGAAACGACCTGCCATAGGCGTCGGTCATGGCGAATTCCTCCCTGTTGCGCGCTGGCCGCCCGGCGCTTGGCGTGCCTGCGTTCCGGCTCCAGGGCGCGGCTCTTGCGGCACGCGCCCCGGAAGCCGTGCGGGGGCCGATAGCGCGTCCGATGTCGGCACCATAACGATGTCAGATAGGCAGGGCTTTTAAAAATAATGCTTTCTTATAATCTGTATCAGGAAATCGTCTGGCGCCGGTGGGCGGTTCAGGCGGGGTCCGCATGCTGCAGAATCGTCGACTCCCAGGCGTCGGTGCTGGCCCGGGCCGCGTCCTTCAGGGCATCCACGAAACTCTGCGTCGCGGCCGAGAACGGGCTCTGCGTGAGGTGCGCGAGGTAGAAGTCCGACTTGATCGCCGGCTCGGCGATCGGGTTGAGGCAGAGCTGCTCGGACTCGAGATCGTTGAGCACGGCGGTGAGCGGCAGGATCGTCGCCCAGTCGGTGCGCTTGATGAACTCGAACGTCCCCTCCATCGCGTCCATCTCCAGCACCCGCTCCACCGCCACGTTGCTGGTCCTGATGCTGCGCTCGATGTTGCGCCGCAGCCCGTGCCGCATGGTCGGCACCACGAGCCGGAGCGACGGCAGATCACCGAGCCGGACCGGGCGCCAGGGTTTCAGGCCGAGGCCGCGGCCGCTGATCAGCACCATGTGCTCTTCCGAGAAGCGGACGATCTCGAGCCCGTCCTGCACTGCCGGCTCGATGACCAGGGCGAAGTCGAGCTTGCCGGCGTGCAGCCACTCGATCAGCGTGCCGCTATAGGCCTGCATGATCCGCAGGTCGATGCGCGGATGCGCGGCGAGGAAGCGCGGCAGCAGCCCCGGCAACAGGCCGCGCACGGCCGACGGGATCAGCCCCGCGCGCACCGCGCCGGACACCTGGCCGCGCATCTCGGCGATGTCGAGCTCGGCGCCGCGCACCGAGCGCAGGATGCCGACCGCATGGCCGTAGAAGCGACGGCCCGCCGCGGTCGGCGTCACGCCGCCGGCGGTGCGTTCGAACAGCGTCTGTCCCAGGGTTTCCTCGAGGTTGCGGACATGCACGCTGAGCCCCGGCTGCGTGCAATTCTCGCGCGCGGCCGCGCGGCTGAACCCGCCCTCCTCGAAGACCGCCACGAAATAGCTGATCTGCCGCAGGCTGATCGACGGCATCGCGCGCTTCCTCCCTACCGCCATCCTGCCGGAGGACGTGGCGCCGATCAACGGGGCTGGTGCCGGCGGCCCATCCCGGGAATTTCGATTGGACGGCGTTGCGGGCGGGGTATATGGATTGTGCCAGTGACAGTATGCGCACGAACGAATACGGACATCCCATGACCCCCGTGGACAGCTCCGCATCCAGACCGGCCGCCGGCGTCTCGGTGGCGGACCTGCCGGTCAGCCTGTTCGGCGCGGTGATGGGCATCGCCGGCCTCGGGCTTTTGTGGCGCGAGGCGGCCGCGGTATTCGGCGCCCCGCCGGCCGTCGGCGAGGCGCTGGTATTCGCCGGCACGGCGCTGTTGGCGGTCATCGGCCTCGCCTACGTCGTCAAGATTCTGCGGCACCGCCCCCGGGTTGCGGCCGAATACGCCAATTCCGCTCAGGTCGGCTTCTTCTCGACGATCCCGATCGGCGGGCTGCTGGTCTCGGCCGGGCTGTTTCCCTATTCGACGGGTCTGGCCGACGCCCTCTGGTGGCCGAGCACGGCGCTGATGTTCGTGCTCTCCCTGCTCCTGGTCGCGCGCCTCCTGACCGAGGACCACCCGGCCGACAGCGCCAACGGCAGCTGGCTGATCTGCACCGTCTCGCCGATCATCGTGCCGATCGCGGGCCTGCCGCTCGGCCACCACGAGCTGTCGCATTTCATGCTGTCGATCGGGCTGTTCATGTGGGTCGTGATGTTCGCCATCGTGCTGAACCGGACGATCTTCGGCAGCGAGATGGCGCACGGGCTGCGGCCGACCTGGTTCATCTTCATCGTGCCGCCGGCGATCACCTTCCTCAGCTATCTCGAGATCACCGGCGGCGCGCTGGACTTCTTCGCGCGCAGCCTGTTTTACCTGACGATGTTCCTGACCGCGGTGCTGCTCTATGCCGCCCGCGGGTTCCTGCGCTGGCCGTTCACCGTGGCCTGGTGGGCCTTCACCTTCCCCCTCGTCGCCATGGCCTTCGCCGCCGTGACCTACCACGCGGCGGAGCCGCGCTCCGTCACCGCCGCGCTCGCCGTCGCCGCCATCGCGCTCACCACCGCCATCGTCGCCCTGGTCGCCTGGCGCACGGCCCGGAACCTGCTGACCGGCAAGGGCTTCGGCGGCCCGCCGCCGCCGCGGGCGTAGGGGCGCGGCAACCGGGCGCCGACCGCAGGACATCCTGTCCACGCATGCCACATCCCGGAGACCTTTGCACGGAAAAACGAGTTCGTCATCGCGAGACCGCGAAGCGGCCGTGGCGATCCAGAAAAGGGCCGGCTATTTCGGCTTTCTGGATTGCCGCGTCGGCCTTCGGCCTCCTCGCAATGACGACTTGGCGTTTCGCGCAAAGGCCTCCGGGATGAGGCGCGTGTGGTGAGAAAGCGAAGGCGGCTGTTTCCGGCATCCCCTCAAAACGCCACCTGATCCCCGCCCTTGAGCTCCAGGATCTCCCTTGCCTCGTCGGGCGTCGCCACGGCCATGCCGAGCCCCTCGATGATGCTGCGGGCCATCCGCACCTGCTCGGCATTCGATTCCGCGAGCCGGCCGCGGCCGGCCCACAGGCTGTCCTCCAGCCCGACGCGGACGTTGCCGCCCATCGCCGCGGCCTGGGCGGCGATGCGCAGCTGGCTCGCCCCGGCGCCGAGCACCGACCAGCGGTAGTCGGACCCGAACAGCCGGTCCGCGGTGCGCTTCATGTGGATGACGTCCTCCGGATGCGTGCCGATGCCGCCGAGGATGCCGAACACCGACTGGATGAAATAGGGCGGCTTGACGAGACCGCGGTCGGCGAAGTGCTTCAGGTTGTAGAGATGCGCGATGTCGTAGCACTCGAACTCGAAGCGGGTGCCGTTCTCGTAGCAGGTCTCGAGGATGTACTCGATGTCCTTGAAGCTGTTGCGGAACACGAGGTCGCGCGTCGCCTCGAGGTGCTGGCGTTCCCACTCGTGCTTGAACGCCGTGTACTTCTCCAGCAGCGGGTAGAGCCCGAAATTGATCGAGCCCATGTTGAGCGAGGCGACCTCGGGCTTGAACTGGGCGGCCGGCAGGACGCGCTCCTCGACCCGCATGTAGGGGCTGCCGCCGGTGGTGATGTTGACGGCGGCGCTGGTGCCCTGCTTGATGCGCGGCAGGAACCGGGCGAACGCCTCCGGCGTCTGGTCCGGCTTGCCGGTCTCGGGGTCGCGCGCATGCAGGTGCAGGATCGCGGCGCCCGCCTCGGCCGCGGCGATCGCTTCCGATGCGATCTCGTCCGGGGTGACCGGCAGGTGCGGCGACATCGTCGGGGTGTGGATCGAGCCGGTGATCGCGCAGGTGATGATGACCTTGCCGCTTGCGGACATTTTTCTTGCCTCCCTGTTGCGTCGTTTGGTCCGTGCGCCGGACCTCAGTCGATGACCGCCGTCGCCTCGATCTCGATGAGCCAGTCCGGGTGGACGAGCCGCTGCACGCCGAAGGTCGTCGAGACCGGTTTCGCATCGCCGAAGAAGCGCAGCAGCTCCGGCGTGCCTTCCGCGAGGTAGCGGTCGAGGTCGACGGCGTAGACGCAGATGCGCACCACGTCGGCCGGCCGCGCCCCGGCCGCGGCCAGCGATTTCTCGATATTGTCGAGCACGGTGCGCACCTGCGCCGCCATGTCGCCGACGCCGACGACGGTGCCGTCCCTGTCGAACGGCACGGTGCCGGCGACGTGCACCTGCGTTGCGCCCGTCGCCTTGATCACCTGGGTATAGAGGCCCCGGTTGGGCCTGTACGTGTCGTCCGGGTTGATCCGCTCGATCGGCATGCCGTCCTCCGCGGCGCTCCGTACGTGTCTCAGTACGGGTTGGCGATCGGCAGCTCCTGCGCCGGGAACAGGGTGATGACCCGGCAGCCGTCGTTGGTGACCACGACCTCTTCTTCGATGCGCGCCGCCGACATGCCGTCCGTCGCCGGGCAGTAGGTCTCGAGCGCGAACACCATGCCCTCCTTGATCTCCATCGGATCGTCGAAGGACACGAGGCGCGAGATGATCGGCCGCTCGTGCAGCGCAACGCCGAGCCCGTGCCCGAATTGCAGCGCGAACGCCTCCATCTCGTCGGCGAAGCCGAACTCCTCGGCCTTGGGCCACACGGCGGCGACCTGGTCGGTGCCGACGCCCGGCCGGATCATGGCGATCGAGGCGTCGATCCACTCGCGCGCCTTCTTGTAGGCGTCCTGCTGCGC
>JBFIFO010000221.1:0-4603 GCA_041602815.1 Alphaproteobacteria bacterium
GGGCAAAAAGGGGCGGCGCGTGTGGACGGCGGGCGGCGACGAGGCGGCGCTAGCGGCCGGCGTCGGCGATGCGTACCTGAAGAAGAACCTGCGCTACAGCCAGCTCGCCCCGGTCTCGATGTTCGAGGAGAAGAACACCGGGGACAATTTGCCGGCGCAGGTCGAGATCTATGCCGAGGGGGAGGATTCCTACAAGTTCCTGTTCATCGCCAAGGGCGGCGGCTCCGCCAACAAGAGCTTCCTGTACCAGGCGACGCCGGCGCTCCTGACCGAGGACCGCATGCTGGAATTCCTCGATGAGAAGATCCGCACCCTCGGCACCGCGGCCTGCCCGCCCTACCACCTCGCCGTGGTGATCGGCGGCACCAGCGCGGAGCTGACGATGAAGACGGTCAAGCTCGCCTCGACCCGCTATCTCGACGGCCTGCCGACGCAAGGCTCGGAAGGCGGCCACGCCTTCCGCGACCTCGAGATGGAGGCCAAGGTGCACAAGCTCTCGCAGCAGATGGGCATCGGCGCCCAGTTCGGCGGCAAGTATTTCTGCCACGACGTGCGGGTGGTCCGCCTGCCGCGGCACGGCGCGAGCCTGCCGATCGGCATCGGCGTCTCCTGCTCGGCCGACCGCCAGGCCGTCGGCAAGATCACGCGCGACGGCATCTTTCTCGAGCAGCTGGAGACCAACCCGGCCAAGTATATGCCGGAGATCGACGAGGCGAGCCTGTCGGACAGGGTCGTCAGGATCGACCTCGAGCGGCCGATGAAGGAGGTGCTCGCGGAGCTCTCGAAGCATCCCGTCAAGACGCGGCTGTCGCTGACCGGCCCGCTGATCGTCGCCCGGGACCTCGCGCATGCGAAGCTGCGTGCGCGGCTCGAGGCCGGCGAGCCCCTGCCCGACTATTTCAAGCAGAGCCCGGTCTACTACGCGGGCCCGGCCAAGAAGCCGGAGGGCTACGCATCGGGCTCGTTCGGGCCCACGACAGCCGGGCGCATGGATTCGTTTGTGGACCAGTTCCAGGAAGCCGGCGGCTCGATGGTCATGCTGGCCAAGGGGAACCGCTCGGCCCAGGTGCGCGAGGCCTGCAAGATGCACGGCGGCTTCTATCTCGGTTCGATCGGCGGCCCGGCGGCGCGCCTGGCGCAGGACTGCATCAAGAAGGTCGAGTGCATCGAGTACCCCGAGCTCGGCATGGAGGCGATCTGGCGCATCGAGGTCGAGGATTTTCCGGCCTTCATCGTCATCGACGATAAGGGCAACGACTTCTTCGCCGAGCTGAAGATCGGGTAAGTGCGGCCTGACGCAGGGCCGTCATTGCGAGGAAGCTAAGCCGGCGAAATGGTCCAGCCTGCCCCGGTTCCCTGGATTGCCGCGGCGCTGCGCGCCGCGCAATGACGGCCTCAACCTGGTCCGAGCGACCCCATACTTCGAGACGGGCCTGCGGCTCTCCTCAGTATGAGGCATGGGACATCAGAACTCTCGGAACCTCATGCTGAGGAGCCGCGAAGGGGCGTCTCGAAGTATGGGGTCGCTCGGCGCCACTGAATCCTTCCCAACCGCGCGGCTTCCCGGCATGCTGTCGCCCGGCAAGACAGGGAGGCGCACGGTGGGGCAAGACCGCATCGAGGGCAAGTGGATCGACGCGTTCGCGCGGGTGTTCGCGCTGTGCGAACTGCGCGAGGGCGATGCCGTCGCGATCCTGTCGGAGACCCAGTCGCGGGCGGTCAATGTCCAGATCGCCGAGCTCGCGCTGCACCGGCTCGGCGCGCGGGCCTTCCACGTCACCGTGCCGACGCCGGCGCAGCGCGCACCCGTCGCGGTGCGCTCGACCGGGGCCTCGGACGCCGTGCAGGGGCTCGAACCCGTGATCGCAGCGTGTTCGGCCTCGACGATGGTCGTGGACCTGACCGTCGAGGGCATGCTGCACGCGCCGGAGCTGCCGGCGATCCTGGAGGGCGGCGCGCGCCTCTTGATGGTCAGCAACGAGCATCCCGAGGCGCTGGAGCGGCTCGCCCCGGACCCGGCGCTGGAGCCGAAGGTGAAGGCGGCCTACCGGCTGCTGCGGGACGCCAAGGAGATGCGCGTGACCTCACCGGCGGGCACGGACCTTGTGGTCAATGTCGACGGGGCGCTCACCGCCGGGGTCTGGGGCTGGTGCACCAGGCCGGGATCGGTCGCCCACTGGCCGGGCGGCCTGGTGCTGTGCTTCCCCAGGGCCGGATCGGTCAGCGGCCGGCTTGTGCTGGCGCCGGGCGACGCGAACCTCACCTTCAAGCGCTATCTTCAGACGCCGGTGACGCTGACCGTCGAGGCGGACTACGTGACCGCGGTCGACGGCGACGGGCCGGACGCCATGCTGATGCGCGACTATTTCGCCGCCTGGGGCGACCGCGAGGCCTATGGCGTCTCCCATGTCGGCTGGGGCATGAATCCGGCGGCGCGGTGGGAGGCGCTGGAGATGTACGACAAGCGCGATACCAACGGCACCGAGCTGCGCGCGGTCGCCGGCAGTTTCCTCTATTCGACCGGCGCCAACGAGACCGCGGGGCGCCACACGCTCGGCCATTTCGACCTGCCGATGCGCGGCTGCACGGTCGAGCTCGACGGCACGGCCGTGGTGCGCGACGGCGCGCTGCAGGGGGCGCTCGCGTGACCGCGATCCCGCACCATATCGAACGCGGCGAAGGCCCCGCCGTCGTCTTCCTGCACGGCATCGGCGGCGATGCCGAGAGCTGGCGGCCGGAGCTGGAGGCGCTGTCCGGCCGCTACCGCGCGATCGCCTGGGACATGCCGGGCTACGGCGCCTCCCCTGCCCTCACGCAGATGACCTTCCCGGCGCTGGCCGATGCTCTCAAGGAACTGCTCGACACGCTGGCGGTTGACCGCGCGCACCTCGTCGGCCATTCGATCGGCGGCATGGTGGCACAGGAGTTCGCCGCTTCCTTCCCGCAGCTCGTCGCGAGCCTCGTGCTCTACGCTACCAGCCCGGCCTTCGGAAAGCCGGACGGCGAGTGGCAGCGGGAGTTCCTTGCGGCGCGCCTCGCACCGCTGGATGCGGGCCGCACGATGGCCGGGCTCGCGCCCTCCATCGTCGCCGGGCTTATCGGCGAGGCGCCCGATCCGGACGGGATCGCCCGCGCAACGGCGGCCATGGCGCGGGTGCCGGAGGACGCCTACCGCGCGGCCATGCAGTGTCTCGTCACCTTCGACCGACGGGATGCCCTGCCGGAGCTCGCCGTTCCCGTGCTGGTGCTGGCCGGGGCCGAGGACGACAACGCGCCGCCGCGCATGATGGAGCGCATGGCCTCGCGGATTCCCGGCGCCTACTTCCAGATCATCGCCGGCGCCGGCCACCTCGCCCATTTCGAGAAGCCGGCCGCGTTCCGCCCCGCCCTCGCAGGGTTCCTCGAGGGCGTCGCCGCCCGCCGCGCGCAGGAGGCCGCCCGATGAATGCTGACACGCCGCCCGACGCGCCGCTGATCGAGCCGGCTGCCTTCCGGCTGACGAAAGAGCAGGCGGAGCTGGCGGCGCTGGCCCGGCGGCTCGGCCGGGAGAAGTTCGCCGAGCGGGCCGCACGATACGACCGCGACGCCGCCTTCCCGACCGAGAACTACCGCGACCTGCACGAGGCGGGCCTCATGGGCATCTGCGTCCCGAAAGAGCACGGCGGCCTCGGCGCGGACTTGATGACCTACTGCATCGTCGCGGCGGAGATCGGCCGCTACTGCGGCTCGACGGCGCTGACCTTCAACATGCACGTCGCCTCCTGCCTGTGGAGCGGCGCCCTCGTCGACGACCTCGAGCTCGCGGACGACGTACGGGCGGCGCACAATGCGCGCCGTGCCCTCCACTACCGGCGGATCCTCGAGGACGGTGCGATCTATGCGCAGCCGTTCTCCGAGGGCGGGGCGGCCGCCGCCGGCCAGGTCGCCTTCGCCACCGAGGCGCGGCCCGTCGAGGAGGGGTGGATCGTCAACGGCACGAAGATCTTCGCCTCGCTGTCGGGCCATGCGGACTATTACGGCGCGCTGTGCACCGAGATCCACGAGGGCGAGAGGCCAAGCCGGCGGCACACGCTCTACCTTGCGATCCCGGCCGACGCCGAGGGGGTCCGCGTGACCGGCGAGTGGGACCCGCTGGGCATGCGCGGCACCGTCTCGCGCACGCTGCTGTTCGAAAACGTGCTCGTGGGCCATGACGCGGCGCTGATGCCGCGCGGCGTCTACTTCCAGGCGGCAACGCGCTGGCCGCACATGTTCGCGACCCTGTCGCCGACCTATATGGGCCTCGCCCAGGCGGCCTACGATTTCACTGTACGCTACCTGCGCGGCGAGCAGCCCGGGGCCGGCCCGGTCAAGCGGCGCATGTACCCGACCAAGCAGATCGCCGTTGCCGAGATGCACATCATGCTGGAGCAGACCAGGGCGCTGTGGTTCCAGACGATCAGCGAGGCCGGGCCGAACCCGACGAAGGACCAGCTGCTGCGCGCCTGGGCGGCGCAGTACACGGTAATGGAGAACGCCAACGAACTGGCGCAGCGCGCCATCCGCACCTGCGGCGGCCAGTCGATGCTGAAATCCCTGCCGCTGGAGCGGATCTACCGCGACA
>JBFIFO010000222.1:0-4571 GCA_041602815.1 Alphaproteobacteria bacterium
CTGTCGTTCGGCGACATGACGCGGTTCCAGGCCGATACGGTGCTCGGCGATGCGGAGGCCCTGGTGCCGCATATTCTGCGCGCCTTCGACAACGCCCGGCGGGGCGACAGCCCGCCGGCCCTCGCCGCGCGTGCCGCGGATCCCCGCGTCGCGGAGGCGGTGGGCCGCTTGCGGCAGTGGGACTTCAGCACCCCGACGGGGATTGCGCTGGGCTTCGATGCCGATCCGGATGGCGACGACGTCGCCGCCAGCGTGGCCGCCACGATCTACGCCGTGTGGCGCGGCCGGATGATCGTCAACACGCTCGACGCGACGCTCGACCGGTTCGCCGTCGGCCCGGTGCTCGCGGCCCTCGGCCTTACCGAAATGCCGAAGCCGAACGCCCGCGAGGAAGAGCTCACCGCCCTGCGGCACCTGCTCGACGGTTTCGATATCAACCAGGGGATCGGGGCCTCGGGAGTCGACTTCTTCCATGTGGACGGTGTCGCGGACGCTGCGGCGCGGCGCGATATCGTGCTGCTGCAGAGCCTGTCCGACGCGCTGGACCTCTTGGCGTCGGAGGCGTTCGCGGCCGCGTTCGGCCACTCGACCGCGCAGGACGACTACCGGTGGGGCCGGCTGCACCGCATCGTCCTGCGGCACGTCCTGGGCGAGGCGGCGCCCGTGTTCAACCTGCCGCCGCCGGGCTTTTCGCCGCTCGGCGAGGCGCTCCCGGGCTTTCCTGCGGACGGCGGGTTCGAGACGGTCGATTCCGCCAGCCACGACGTGCGCGCAGCGGACAGCAACGGCTTCATGTTCGCATTCGGGCCGAGCCGGCGTTATACCGCCAGGCTCAAGGCCGGCCGGGTGCGCGCGAAGACCAGCCTTCCCGGCGGCGTCAGCGGCGTCCTCGGCAGCCCGTTCTACGGCAACATGCTCGAGGAATGGCTGTTCAACGAAACGCATCCGCTGATCGTCGCGCCGGACGATATCGTCGGGACGGTGCAGCTGTTCGGCCCGCCACCGATGTAGCGCCGGCTATCGGCGCCGGTGCGGCATGTTCAGATAGCCGTCGCGGGTCTGCGGCAGCTTGCGGTCGAGGAGGCGCGAGGCGACCACGGTGCGCAGGATCTGTGCCGTGCCGCCGCCGATCGTGAACATGCGGGCGTCGCGCACCATGCGCTCCAGCGGCAGGTCGCGCGAATAGCCGGCGGCGCCGAAGATCTGCAGCGCATCGTTGGTCACCTGGATCGCCGATTCGCTGGCGAAGATCTTGGCCTCGGCGGCCTGGGCGACGTCCGGGAAGCCGGTCCCGGCGCCGGCCGCCGCGCGGTGCAGCAGCAGCCGCGCCGCCTCGAGCCGCGTGTGCATGTCGACCAGCATCCACTGCAGGCCCTGGAACTCGCAGATCGGGCGGCCGAACTGCTCGCGCTCCTGCGCGTAGTCGAGGGCGAGGCCATAGGCGCCGGCGGCGATCCCCAGGGCGACGGTGCCGGCGCCGAGGCGCTGGGCGTTGTAGGCGTTCATCAGCCCCGCGAACCCGCGGCGCACCCCTTCCGGCGGGATCAGCGCCATCTCCTCGGGCACTTCCAGGTCCTCGAAGAAGATTTCGGTCTCCGGGATGCCGCGCAGGCCCATGGTCTGCTCGCGCCGGCCGATGCGCAGGCCCGTCGGCGAGCCCGTGTCGGGGTCGCGCACGACGATGAAGCCGGCGATGCCCTGCTCGGCGCCGTCCTCGAAGACGCGGGCGAAGACGAGATGCAGCTTCGAGACGCCGCCGCCGGTGATCCAGTGCTTGCCGCCGTTGATGACGTAACGGTCGCCCCGTTTGTCCGCCCGCGTCGTCATCTGCGAGGCGGCGCTGCCGGCGCCGGGCTCGGTGATGCAGATGGCCGGCTTGTCGCCGGCCAGGACGAGGTCCGCCGCCAGCCGCTTCTGCGCCTCGGTGCCGTAGGTCATGATCGCGCCGATGGCGCCCATGTTGCCCTCGACGACGATGCGCGCGGTCACGCCGCAGACGCGCGCGATCTCCTCGACGATCAGCAGCACCTCGAGGTATCCGAGGCCCTGGCCGCCGTAGTCTTCGGGCAGGGTGAAGCCCATGAAGCCAGCCTTGACGAGGGCGTCGACATTGTCCCAGGGATAGGATTCGCTGCGGTCGATCTCCGCGGCCCGCGGCGCGAATTCCTTTGCCGCGAGGGTGCGGGCCTGTTGCTGCAGGTCCTTCTGGGTGTCGCTCAATTCGAACATCGTCGCTCCGGGGCCGCTCCCAACGGTCGCAAAATAACGGGAAAACATACTTCGCACCAGCGGCGCACCCGCGCAAGACGCCATGCCCGAAGGAGGTGCACCGGCTACAGCCTTTTCAGGCAAAGCCCCCGGCTGCCCGCCGCCGAGAGAACCGGAATCGTGGGGTCCGCCGCCGCCTCGGCGAGCAGATCGGCCTGTACGGTCCGGCCGGCGAGATCCCGGGCGGTCATCCGAAAGACCGTCAGACGGATGTGATGCGGATCTTGCGGTTCCAGCATCAGGTCGTAGGTGACGGACGCGTCCCGGCCGTCGATCACGGCCTCCGTCTCGACGGTCAACGGCAGTACGCCGGTTCCGTCGGCCACACCCACCAGCGCCTGCGCCCGGCGCGCCTCGTCCAGCATGAAGAATCGCGCGATGTGGAATGCGGAGGCGCCGCCGTCGGGCGATGCGTCGATTCCCAGGAACACGGCCCGCGACAGGTCGAGCCGTTCCTGGCAGTGGTCACCGGCGGTGGCCGCCCAGTCGCCGGTATAATCGTACTGCAGCACGATTCGCTCGGGCAGGGGGCCGACCGTCCCTTCGGGCGTCCGCGCGGACGTGCAGCCGAACACCGCCAGGGCAAGCGGAATGATGATTGCGCGGTACGCCGCCATGCCTTCTCTCCTCCGCGAAATTCGGGTCCAACGAATGTCCGGCGCATCCTAATTCATGGTGCGGATGCGGGAAAACGCTGACGGACGCAATTACGTCTAGCCGAAGGCGAAGGCCCGCATCGACAGGACGCCGTGGATCCAGGCGCAGTGGATGACCCGGCCGGGGCCGCCGCCGGCGCCCATGGCGACCGGCAGGGGCAGGAAATGTTCGGGCGTCGGGTGGCAGCGGGCGTAGTGGGGAGCGCCGGCGGCGCCGGCGATGGCGTCGATGTCGCCGGCCTCGACGGCCGCGGTCGCCCAGGCCTCGAATTCCGCGGCATAGGCCTCCGGCATATCGTCCACATCGTGTTGCCGGAATTCCCGCAGATTGTGGGTCAGGCCACCGCTGGCCAGGATCAGCACGCCGTCCTCGCGCAGGGGCGCCAGGGCCCGGCCGAGCGCCAGATGGTGCGCGGCATCCTGCCCCGGCTGCACCGACAGCTGGACGACCGGCACGTCGGCGTCGGGATACATGAAACGGATCGGCATCCACGCCCCGTGGTCGAGGCCGCGGTCGGGATCCGTCGTCCCGCCGGTCAGCTCGACGGCGCAGCGGGCCAGCGCGGGATCGCCCGGCGCGGCATATTCGATCTCGTAGAGGGGTTGCGGAAAACCGTAGAAATCGTGGATCGTCGTCGGCCGTTCCGGCGCGCTGGCGACCGGCATCTCGGTCTCCCAGTGCGCGGAAATGCAAAGGATCGCACGTGGCCGCGGCAACTCCCGGCCAAGGTAGTCGAGGAACGCGGCCGTCGCGTCCGGCTGCAGCGCCATCATCGGCGAACCGTGGCTGATGAACAGAACAGGCTGGATCGTGTCAGTGTCCATGGTGCAGAGTTTGGCGAATTCGGGGGCGGCCCGTCTACCGGCCGCCCCCTCGGGTTCAGAATTCGCGGCCGAGCTTGGCGTCCACGGAATAGGCGCCGGCGCCGCGGAACAGGATGACGAGCGCGATGATACCCCACATCAGCGGGTATTCGAAACCGCCGTTGTTCCAGAAGAAACCGTTGCCCCAGTGGACGTAGAACGCGGCGACCGCCATGAAGCCGGCGACCATCGCCGCGACCGGGCGGGTCAGGAACCCGACCGCCAGCATGATGCCGCCGAAGAACTCGAGCAGGGCGATCAACCAGGCCCAGAAAATTCCCGGCGCGAGGCCAAGCGAATCCAGATATCCGGCCAGGCCGTCGATCGCGCCGGCGGTGAACAGCTTGGCGTAGCCGTGCGGGATCAGCAGGACGCCCGCGGTGACGCGCACCACGAGCCACGAATAGGGGGAGAAGTTTTCGTAGATGCCGCCAAGGGCGGGGATGATCAGCTTGCTTCGATCCATCGGCGGGTGTGTCATCGTATGGTCTCCTTAAGGGTCAGGGAGTTGTCACAGAGAATCCGTTACGGCAGGTCCGCGAGCAGCAGTTCGCTGTCCTCGACCGCCTCGATCAGGATTTCGTCCTCGTCGGCGATCGCCAGCCCGTCGCGCGCCGCGACCCGTTGCCCGTTGACCGAGACCTCCCCGGTCGCGGGCACCAGGTAGCCCCTGCGCCCGGCGCCGAAGCCGTGGCGGACGGCGGTCCCGGCGCGCAGCGTCGCGCCGTACAGCGTGGCGTCCTGGTGGATCGGCAGCGCCCCTTCGACTCCGGCTTGTCCGGA
>JBFIFO010000223.1:0-4510 GCA_041602815.1 Alphaproteobacteria bacterium
CATGTGCACTTCGGAGGCGCCGTCGACAAGGCGTGCCTGGCGGGCGTAGCGGTACATCCACTCGAGCACCGTATCGCCGGAATAGCCGCGCGCGCCGCACAGCTGGATCGCCGTGTCGACCGCCTTGTGCAGCGTGTCGGCGACGTGCACCTTGGCCATCGAGACCTCCTTACGCGCGAAGTCGCCTTGGTCGAGCGTCCACGCCGCGTGCATGACGAGGAGCCGGCCGATCTGGATTTCCTTGGCGACGGCGCCCATCTGGATCTGCACGCTCTCGCGCTCGGCGAGCTTGACGCCGAAGCCCTCGCGCTCGCGCACATAGGCGCCGGCGATCTCCATCGCCCGCTTGGCCAGGCCGAGCCAGCGCATGCAGTGGGTCAGCCGCGCCGTGCCGAGGCGGATCTGCGTCACCTTCAGCCCGTCGCCGACCTCCAGCAGGCGGTTCTCATCGGGGATCTCCAGCCCGTCGAACTCGAGCTCGCAGTGACCGCCATGCTCCTCCGGCCCCATGATCGGGATGCGGCGCGCGACCCGCCAGCCCGGCTGGTCCTTGTGGAACAGGAAGGCGGTCAGCCCCTTGCGCGGGTCGTCCGAGGTCTTGGCGATCAGGATGAAGTGGGCGGCGCCGTCGGCCCCGGTGATGAACCACTTGCGGCCGCGGACGATCCAGGCATCGCCCTTGCGCTCGGCCGTGGTCAGCATCATCGCAGGGTCCGAGCCGGCGCCCGGGTGCGGCTCGGTCATCGCGAAGGCGGACCGCACCTCGCCGTTGACGATCGGCTGCAGCCACTTGGTCTTCTGGGCGTCGGTGCCGACCTTCTCCAGCGCCGTCATGTTGCCGTCGTCGGGGGCGGCGCAGTGCAGCGCGACCGGCCCGAAGATCGAGCGGTTGGCCTCCTCGTAGAACACCGCCCGCTCGGCCACCGACAGCCCCAGCCCGCCGCGCGCCTCCGGCATCTGCGGCGCCCACAGCCCGGCCGCGCGCGCCTTGTTGCGCAGTGCCTCGAGGATGTGCTCGGCGATATTGCCATGCTGGTCGTAACTGGTCCTGTCGGCCTCCAACGGACTGACTTCGGCGTCGATGAACGCGCGGACCCGGCTCCGGTAGTCCTCGGCCCTGGGCGAAAGCGTGAAATCCATGGCAATTCCTCGTCAGGGTATGGCCAGCGTGTGGCCGCCGTCGACGGTGACCACGCTGCCCGTCATGAACGATCCGCCGGCCCCCGCCAGCATCAGGAGCGCGGCGTCGAGCTCGCCCGGCGCTGCGACGCGACGCATCGGAATGCGCTTGATCATGCGCTCGCCCGCCTCGGTGGCGAAGAACGCATCGTTCATCTCGGTGACAACATAGCCGGGGGCGAGCGCGTTGACGCGGATGTTGTGGCGCACCAGCTCCAGCGCCATCGTCCGGGTGAGTTGCAGCACCCCGCCCTTGGACGCGCAGTAGGCGGCACCCTGCTTCATCGCATGGTCGCCGAGGATCGAGGCGATGTTGACGATCGACCCGCCGGACCCTTGCGCGATCATGCGGCGCGCGCCCTCGCGCGCCACCAGGAAGACGGCCCTGAGGTTGACGTCGAGGACGGCGTCCCAGTCCGCCTCGCTCATATCGACGACGGCGGCCATGCGTGCGATACCGGCATTGTTGACCAGCACGTCGACCGGCCCGAACGCCGCCTCGGCGGCATCGAACGCCTCGCCGACCGCGACCGGGTCGGTGACGTCCAGGGTGACCGCCGCGGCCTTGCCGCCGGCCCTCGCGATCGCGTCCACCTGGGCCTGCAGCTGCTCCTGCCGGCGCGCCGCCAGCAGCACCGCCGCGCCGGCCTTCGCCAGCGTCTGCGCGAAGCGCGCGCCGAGCCCACCGGAGGCACCGGTGACCAGCGCCACCTTGCCGTCCAGCCCGAACAGCGAGTCCAGGAAATCGGTGTCGGCCATGATGCCCCCTGCTGCCGCGACCCTGAGTAGCGCAGCGGCGCGGTGCGATCAAGGGAAGCCGTTGGCGGTCGGCCTTCTGCCGCGAGCTATGGGCCGACGGCCGATGGCTGACGGCTTCGGGCTTCAATGCGGAACGAGCCCATGCGTTAGGGTTTTCCGCGGGTTTCACGAGGGGGTGGGGTGCCGCGCTGCAATGGCACCGCCAGGGGGCGCCTACCGCAACCTCCTGCCGTCGGCGAAGACGCGCGTCCACTCGAGGACCCGCACCGCCTTGCGCAGCCCGGTCGGCCAGAACGGGTCCCCCTCGATCAGGCTCCGGACGGCTCGCGCGTCGTCCGCCTCGACCAGCCACAAACCGCCCGCGGGGCTGCCGTCCGCGGCGTCTGCAAGCGGGCCGGCTGCGCGGACCGCCGCGGCATTGCGCTGTAGAAACGCAAGATGGTCGGCCATGTGCTCGGCGCGCTTGCCGGCATGGGCCTCGTCGTCCTCGAACAGAACGGCAAAGAACATGATGGTCTGCTCCGATGTCCTGATGACGGTCGCAGGCAACATACACTTGCATCTCCGCAGGTTGTCATGGCTGTTTTGCGATTCTATCTTGCAAAAATGCAGGATGACGACTGGGACACGTTCCGGATTGCCCTGAGCGTCGCGCGAACGCGGTCTTTCGCGGCGGCGGCGCGTCACCTCGGCGTCAACGAGAGTACCGTGGCGCGCCGGCTTGCGCGGGCCGAGCGGCGCCTAGAGGCGCGGCTGTTCGAGAGGACCGGCGGCAAGCTGGAGCCGACGCGGGCCGGCGCCGAACTCGTGCGCCGGGCGGAGCGCATCGAGCTGGAGGTGCAGGCGGCACAAGGGGCGATATCGGGCACGGATGCGCGTGCGGCCGGCACCGTCCGCATCACCTCCGTGCCGATCGTAACGAACCGCATCCTCGCCCCGGCCCTGCCTTCCCTGCTCGCCGCGCATCCACTCCTGCGCATCGAGCTCATCGCGGAACCGCGCAACCTCAGCCTGACGAAGCGCGAGGCCGATATCGCGGTGCGCCTTGCCCGGCCGCAGCGCGAAGTACGCACCGTCGCCCGGCGTATCGGCCGGCTTGACTTCGCCGTCTATGGCCCGGCGGAACATGTCGACAAGACGCTGCCGTGGGTCACTTATGACGAGACGATGAACGATTTGCCGCAAAGCCGGTGGATCGCCGAAACCATCGCCCGGGACAGCGCTCCGGAACCGCACGTGCTGGTCAACGACGCCGAAACGCTCCTGCAATGCGTCGCGGCCGGTCTCGGCAAGTCGCTGCTTCCGGTGGCGGTCGGCGATCGGCAGCCCGGGCTTGCCCGCATCGGTGAGTTGCCGAACGCGTTGTCGCGCGAAATCTGGCTCCTGGTCCACCCGGACTTGCGGGACCTGACCCGGATCCGGATCGTCATGGACTGGATCATTACGGTCGCGGCAAACCTGCCGTCATCCGACATCGGAACGTTCTCCGCCAATTGAGCGGAATGCAGCAGCGTGGCATGCTCGCGTCCATGCCCGAGCTGCCGGACATCGAAGCCTATATCGCGGCACTGGAGGCGCGCATCGTCGGCCAGCGGCTCACCCGCGTGCGCATCGCCCATCCGTTCCTGCTGCGCACCGCCGACCCGCCGGTCTCGGCGGTCGAGGGCAAGGCTGTGCGCGCGCTGCGGCGGCTCGGCAAGCGCATCGCCATCGGGCTCGAGGGCGAGCTGTGGCTGGTGCTGCACCTGATGATCGCCGGCCGCCTGCACTGGGCGGCGCCGGACGCGGCCCTGCCCAGGAAACGGGCACTCGCGGGTTTCGATTTCCCGGCAGGCACGCTGATCCTCACCGAAGCGGGCACGAAACGGCGCGCCTCGCTGCACCTCGTGCGCGGCGCGGAGGCCCTGGCGGCGCACGACCCCGGCGGGCTGGAGGTGCTGGCGGCGGACCTTGCGGCCTTCGGTGCGGCGCTCGCCGCCGGCGGCAACCACACGCTGAAACGGGCCCTCACCGAGCCACGGCGCTTCTCCGGCATCGGCAACGCCTATTCCGACGAGATCCTGCACCGCGCCCGCCTCTCGCCCGTGGCGATGACGCAGAAGCTGTCCGACGACGAGATCGCCCGCCTGTTTGACGCGACCTGCGGGACCCTCAAGGACTGGACCCGGCGCCTGCGCGCCGAGGCCGGAACTGACTTCCCCGAGAAGGTGACGGCGTTCCGCGCCGGCATGGCCGTGCACGGCCGCTACGGCAAGCCCTGCCCCGACTGCGGCACCGCGGTGCAGCGCATCCGCTATGCCAGCAACGAGACCAACTACTGCCCGCGCTGCCAGACCGGCGGAAGGATCCTCGCGGACCGCGCCCTCTCGCGCCTCCTCAAGAAGGACTGGCCGCGGACCGTCGAGGAGATGGAGGGATGAGACGATCGAGCCTCCCCGCCCGCAGCGGGCAACTGGAGTGACAATGGCGATCGTTGTACTGATTGCGACCGCTTGATTTCAGAGGAGACGCAGCATGGACCGATTCACCGGCGGGTGCCTGTGCGGCAACGTCCGAATCGTGGCCTCGGGAC
>JBFIFO010000224.1:0-4483 GCA_041602815.1 Alphaproteobacteria bacterium
ACCGCCGTTCGATGGCGGCTGCCCGCGCGTTTCACTCAAACTCGAAATTGTCAAACTCTGCGATCAGCCAGCGGCTGCCCGCATTCGTCAGAGTCACCGCGCGCTGGCGCACAATGGCACGGCCCCTGTCGTTTTCGCTCAGGAAGTATCGGAACTTGACCTCGTTGCCATCGCGGGAAATCCTGAAGTCGAAAATTTCGAAACTCAGATAATTCTCCGCCCCGAACCGGTCACGGCGCAGCCCGCTGCGGTCCTTGAATTGCGCGACCAGTGGCTGCTCAAGCAGCTCCATCAGGCTCCCGCCATCGGTGCCGGCAAGGCGCCGGAAGAACAGGCTGACCACGTCGCGCGCCTGCAGCACGCGGTTCATTTCCGCCTTGCTGAGGGCGGAGACGTCCGGGTGCTCGCGCACGGTCGCGCTGACCGTCTCCTCCCGGAAGAGGGTTTCCGCGAACGCCTTGCCGATCGCATCCTGGGCCGCCGCCGGGCCCAGCAGCAGGGCCACCCCGGCCAGGGACGAAATCACCAGCAGGACCTTGCGCATGGCCGCTCCTTTCCTTGGCTGCGAATCGCTGCACAACCGATAGCATGATTTTGCGGCACAAGGCGAGACTGCGACGGTCTTGCATCCGCCCGCACCCTTCCACATATAGCGCCACAACGAGAGACTTAACGGAGCGAGCATCAGCCATGGCCGACGCAAAGACCGAACCGAAGAAGTCCGCGAAGGGCGGCAGGACGCCGAAGGGCAAGACACCCGCGGGCAAGACGCCCAAGGGCCGGAAGACCGCGGGCAAGGCGGAGACGCTGTCTTTTCAGGCGGAGATGAGCCGCCTTCTGGATATCGTTGCGCATTCGCTTTACAGCGAGAAGGACATCTTCCTGCGCGAGCTGATCTCCAACGCCTCCGACGCCTGCGACCGGCTGCGCCACGCGGCGCTGACACAGCCGGAGCTCGCGGCCGGCGACGCCGACTACCGGATCGAGGTGACCGTCGACAAGGCGGCGCGCACGATCTCGGTCGCCGACAACGGCATCGGCATGAACCGCGATGATCTGATCGCCAATCTCGGCACCATCGCCAAATCCGGCACCGCCGCCTTCCTCGACAGCCTGACCGGCGATGCCCGCAAGGACACCTCGCTGATCGGCCAGTTCGGGGTCGGCTTCTACGCCAGCTTCATGGTGGCCGACCGGGTCGAGGTGGTAACGCGGCGCGCCGGCGAGGATGCGGCCTGGCTGTGGTCGTCCGACGGCAAGGGCAGCTTCACCATCGCGCCGGCCGAGCGCGCGGGGCGCGGCACCACTGTGACCGTCCATCTGCACGAGGGCGAGGACGGCTTCCTCGGCACCGGCCGGCTGTCGGGCATCGTCAAGCGCTATTCCGACCACATTCCGTTCCCGATCACGCTGGCCGAGGCCGGCGGCGAGGCGACGCAGGCGAACACCGGCGCCGCCCTGTGGACCCGCCCGAAATCGGAGATCACGGAGGAGCAGTACAGGGAGTTCTACCACCATGTCGCGCACATGGCGGACGATCCGTGGTCGACCCTGCACTTCCATGCCGAGGGCGTGATCGACTACCGGGCGCTGCTGTTCGTGCCGTCGACACGGCCGTTCGACCTGTTCCAGCCGGAGCGCGAGAGCCGCGTCAAGCTCTACGTCAAGCGCGTGTTCATCACCGATCACGAGACCGGGCTGGTGCCGGCCTGGCTGCGTTTCCTGCGCGGCATCGTCGATTCGGAGGACCTGCCGCTCAACGTCAGCCGCGAGATGCTGCAGGACAACCCGGTGACCGCGAAGATCCGCGCGACCATCGTCAAGCGCGTGCTCGACGATTTGGAGAAGAAGGCCAAGGACGACGCCGATGCCTTCGCCGCCTTCTGGAACAATTTCGGCGCGGTCCTCAAGGAGGGCATTTACGAGGGCGCGAGCGAGCGCGACCGGCTGGTCAAGCTGGCGCGCTTCCGCTCCACCGGCGCCGACGGGCTGGTATCGCTCGACGACTATGTCGGGCGCATGAAGGAAGGCCAGGACGAGATCTACTATATCAGCGGCGACGATGCCGCTGCCCTGGCCAGGAGCCCGCAAATCGAGGGCTTCCGCGCCAGGGGCGTCGAGGTGCTGCTGCTGACCGATCCCGTCGACGATTTCTGGGTGCCGATGGTCGGCGTGTACGAGGGCAAGCCGTTCAAGTCGGTGACGCGCGGCGGCGCCGACCTCTCCAAGATCAAGGGCGGGGAGGAGGAGGAAAAGCCCGACGACACATCCGACGCCGATCTGGCGCCGCTCGTGGCGGCGATGAAGCTGGCGCTGGGCGAGCAGGTGAAGGACGTGCGGACCTCCGGCCGGCTGACCGACAGCGCGGTGTGCCTGGTCGCCGGTGAGGGTGACATGGACATCCATCTCGAGCGCATCCTGCGCGCCCACAAGCAGCTCGACACCACTGCGGTGCGGATCCTGGAGATCAACCCGAAGCACGCGCTGATCAAGGCGCTCGGAGCGGCGGCGCGGGAGGACGGCAAGGCGGCGCTGATCGAGGACGCGGCGCACCTCTTGTTCGACCAGGCGCGGATCCTCGAGGGCGAGCCGGTCACCGACCCGGCCGACTTCGCCCGCCGCATGAGCAAGGTGATGGCGGCGGGGCTGGGCTAGGCGGCGTTCACTCCCCCGCCGCCGGCGCCACACGCAGGCGGGTGCCGGGCAGCTGCAGGACGGCGAGGAAGATCAGGCTGGCGCCGACGGCCATGATCAGGAACAGGGCCGAGAAGCCCCAGTTCGCGTGCACCGCCGCGATGGTCGGGATCGTCGTCGCCATGACCGCGAAGGACAGCACGTAGCGCAGGGCGTAGGCGCGGCTGCGCCACTCGCTGTGGGCGATGCGGCCGATCAGCACGTCGTTGATCGGCACCTGGCCGAACACCACCAGCATGAAGGCGACGGCGACCAGCAGCGCGGCGGCGCCGCTAAGATTCAGCATGGCGAAGAACATCGCCGCCTGGATCCCGGCGATGGTCGCGAACACGACCCGCACCGAGTGGTTGTCGACCAGCCAGCCGACCACGATCTGCGCCAGCGAGGCCGAGGCCAGCACCGCGAACGACCACCAGCCGACCGCCTTGCCGCTGGTCGCAAGGCCGGCAAGGCGCTCATCGAAGATCTTCGGCAGGGCGAAGGTGGTGCTCTGGAATATGAAGCTGCCGACCGCGGCGGTAAAAAAGATGATGGCGAAGACCTTGATGAGCAGCGCCCGGTCGAGCGCGAGCGCCGGCACGTGGGCGGGCTCGGCACGCGGCGCGCGGCCGGCCTCCAGCTCGCGCCGGTCGTTTGCGTGGCCGATGCGCAGCCAGACCACGTAGGCGATCCCGGTGAGTACCGCCGCCGCGCCGGGCACCACGAAGGCGGCGCGCCAGCCGTAATCGCCGATCAGCAGCAGGGTGCACAGCGGCGCCGCGGCGACGCCGAGATTGCCGAACACCCCGTTGACGGCGAGCGGCACGCCGGTCCGCCGGCGCCCCTGCACGACCATGGCCAGGCCGACCGGGTGGTAGATCGCGCCCAGCGTGCCGACCGCGAGGATGCCCGCCGCCAGCTGCCACGGCGACTGCGCGAGGCCGGTCAGCATCGCGGCGGCGCCCATGCCGAGGAAGAACACCGCGATCATGCCCGGGCGGCTCCAGCGGTCGGCGAGCCAGCCCGCCGGCAGCGAGAACAGCCCGAAGGCAACGAAGCCGCCGACCGAGAACAGCACCAGGTCGGCATAGGCCATGTCCCATTCCACGACCAGGCCCGGGATGTCGACCTGGCGGTCGACGGCGATCGCCATCGCCACCGTCGCATAGATCAGGATCAGGAAATGGTCGAAGAAGTGCCCCAGATTGAGGAACAGGAAATCGACCCGCCGCTGCGTTTCGGTCATCTCTCGGACACCCCGCCATTGACGGGCGGCAGTATGTTCCGGGCGCACGCCGGGGACAAGCCGATCGTCACGGCAGCCGCCAGGTCACGCCGCGGCGCGGTCGCTGCGCGGGGCACGGCCGAACGCCTCGCGGTAGCGCTTGGAGAAGTGCGAGGCCGAGGCGAAGCCGCTGGCGACCGCGACGTCGAGCACCGACATCGTCGTCTGTCGCAGCAAGGCTCGCGCGCGGTTGAGACGAAGGTCGAGGTAATAGCGCGCCGGCGTGCGGCCGAGATACTTCGCGAACAGCCGCTCGAGCTGCCGGCCGGACAGGCCGACCGAGCGCGCCAGGATCGGCGGCGGCACCGGGGTTTCCAGGTTGTCCTCCATCAACGCGATGGCGGCGACCAGCTTGGGGTGGCTGTGGCCGATGCGCATGCGCAGGGCCATGCGCTGGCGGTCGCCAGGCTCGCGGATGCGGTCGTGGATGAACTGCTCGGACACCGCGGCGGCGAGCTCGTACCCGTGCTGCACGCCGATCAGGTGCAGCATCATGTCGAGCGCGGCGCTGCCGCCGGCGCAGGT
>JBFIFO010000225.1:0-4449 GCA_041602815.1 Alphaproteobacteria bacterium
CCCGGCTCTCCTGCAAAACCCTGTCGACCACAATATTCTGCATGCGGGCATCGAACCCGGCGGCGGCCTCATTGATGAGCAGTATTTCGGGGCGTTTTAGGATACAACGGGCAATGCCGATCTTCTGGCGCTGGACCGGCGACAGCCGGGAGCCGCCTGAGCCTGTGGGGCTGCGCAGCCCCGCCGCCAATACGACGTCGCGCAGCTCCAGTCCGCTCAGAACATCGGCGATCAGCGTCCCGACGCGTTGTGCGGCGTTGGCCTGGCCGTAGTCGATCTTGCCAAAAAGAATGTTGTCCTGGATCGTCGCGCCGGCGTTGTACACCTGCGGGTCGAAGAACGCGATCTTGCCCGCAAGTTCCCGGGGCAGGTCGGCGGCAAAGGCGCGGCGCGCCTCGAGCAGTCGGCTCTGCAGGCCCTCGTCGATCAGGTCGAGCCGGTGCCGCGCCGGGATGAGCCTGAACGGGAGTGCAATAAGGCGTTTGCGGTCGGCTTCGGCCAACGTGTCCAGACCGCGCGACGCGCGTCCCAGAATTGTCTGGAATTCAGGCAGGTCTTCGGCTGAGATGAAGCTGAACCGCTCGAAGAATTCGTGCCCGGGTGGCAGGTCGGCGAAAAGTTCGACCATGGTTTCGGCCACCTGGATGCCGATCTTCAGAAAATCGTCCGTGAGGGCGACCCGCTCCAGGGTCCGCCGCATATAGTCGTTTTCCGCGATATGTTCCTCGCGCAGCGCATCGTCGAGCGGAACGCCGAACATCACGTTTTCCGCGACCGAGGCGTTGAGGTTGTAGCGCGTCGCGTCGAACGGCTCGATGAGTCTTGCCACCGCGGGATCGGCCGCGCGCTCTCGGACAGCGGCGCGGGCCTCCAGGATCTTCTCCGCGACGTCCGGCTTGCTCTCCGGATCGACGGTGCCGCGCAGGCCGCGAACATAGACATCCTCGTCGAGATCGACAATGCGCAGAACGTCCAGCATGCGCTGTTCCAGTTCGTCCGGACCGCTCACGCCGGCGGCCGCATAGTCGACCCAGTCGGCATTGAAATCCAGGGTGATATTGCCGGCCTGCGCCGCCTCTTGGCTTTCCCTTTCCCGACGTTTCGCCGCGTCCCCGTCGTACTCGGCATCGGCGACCGGCAGATGCTTGAGTCCATAGGCAAGCGCATCGGCGATCGTGCCGGCCTGGACATGCACGCTGGGCCCGACATACGCGATGCGCCGGCCCGTAATTGCGCGAGGCATCGCCTTGATATCCGAGCCGCCCAGCGTCACGGAACCACTTGTCGACGCCAAGAGGCCGGCGGCGGCCATGGTCAGCTCGCCTTTGCCGCTGTTGCCCGAACCGACCACCGCGACATGACTGCCGGCCGGTATTTCCACGGTCGCCCCGTCGAGTGCGCGTATCCCGTCCTCGTCGATCAGGCCGACGTTCTGCAACGCGATCATCGCATTCGCCGTGATTTCCGGCTCTTCTTCCGGTTCGCCCAGAAGCTTTTCCTCGTCAAGAATATTCGGGGGATCGAATTGTTCGATCACTTGGCCGTACTTGATGCGCACATCTTCCTTTTGCTGGTACCAGGTCAGCATTTCCTTCCATGGCGAGGCCAGGTCCTTGTACGCCGCAAGTACCGCCACCAGCGCGCCGAAGCTCAACCCACCCTCGATGACGAGCCATCCTCCGATCGAGAAAAAGAAAAATGGCGTCAACTTGTCTATGAAGTTGTTCAGAAATTTCATGAAGAATTTCTTCCGGTAGATGTCGTACCGGATCCAGTAGATGGCGCCGAGCCGCGACGCGAACCGCGAGAGTTCGTAGCGGGCGGTGTCATGGGCGTGTACCTCGGCGATTCCCGATACCGACTCACCGATGTGGTCCGACAGCCAGCGTACGTTCTGCACCCGCTGCTTGCCGAGTTCGTTGATGCGTCGCTGCAGTTTCGGAATGACATAAATCTGAAAGGGATAGAGGGCGATTGCCGCCGTCCCCAGGATCGGATCCTGCACCATGATGAACGCGAGGATGATCAGCAGCTGGCCACCCTGGAACAGAGGGTCGCCGAACGCCGTCCCGATGAATCCGCCCAGCGGTTCCACCTCGGCCGTGATCATGGGAATCAGTTCGCCCTGGCTGACCTTGCGGAAGTGGGGCAGCGGGAAGCGCAGGATTCGTTGATACAGGTCGTACCGCAATCGACGCAGGAGGCGTTCACCCAGCTGGCCCTTGTAAACATTGATGTAGTATTTGAGGGCTCCGTTGATCATCACGAGGAACAGGTATACGAGGCTCAAGCCGATCAGGAAGTCGATCTGATCGACATCGGCGTTGAGGATCGTCGTGCCGAACAACGGCACTTCGTAGGGCGGGCCGCCGGTCGCGCCGATCGCCCGGTTGACGATCAGCTTGGGCATTTCCAGCGACAGGTAAAGGAATGGGTAGGAGAAGACGATCAGGGCGACAAGCCAGAGCTGCTGCGCCTTGCTGTACTTCAGAATGAACCTGAAAATGGTCGATTCCACAGTTCGTGTGCGCCCCTCAGTCGCCCCGAAACCCCGCCCGTCTGGCGGGGCAAACCTTATCGCAGCTTTCGCAGCGGCCAAAATGTTCGTTGGAAAAAAAGTGAACGAGAGTGCTTCCGGGAATCGCCCGGCCCGTGTCATAGTCACCGCGCAAAACGGGAAGCCGCCGAATCACAACGGCGGCGGGAGCTTTGTTGGCCATGGGAAGAAATGACGGAGATGCCCGCGTCCTGATTTACAGCCACGATACGTTCGGGTTGGGCCACCTCAGACGTTGTCGCGCGATCGCCCATTCCATGGTGGGGGAACGGCGCGCCATGTCGGTCCTGATCCTGTCGGGGTCGCCGATCATCGGTAACTTCGATTTCCGCGCCCGGGTCGATTTCGTCCGGGTGCCCGGCGTCATCAAGCTGCGCAACGGCGACTATACATCGCTTGCGCTGCACATCGACATCGAGGAAACGCTGGCGATCCGGGCCTCCATCGTCCGGCACACCGCCGAGGCGTTCGATCCGGATCTGTTCATCGTCGACAAGGAACCGTTGGGGCTCAGGGGCGAAGTGGCCGATACGCTGGACCTCTTGAAGAGCCGGGGCGTGCCCCTGGTCCTGGGCTTGCGCGATGTGCTCGACGATCCGATGCAACTGCATCAGGAATGGGAACGCAAGAAGGTGGTGCCCGCCTTGCGGGACTATTACGACGAGATCTGGGTCTACGGTATGCCCGATATCTGCAATCCGCTGGCCGGGCTGTCGCTTCCCGCGAAAATCCGCAAGAAGGTCCGCTTTACCGGCTACCTGCGCCGCGACCTGCCGGCGGGGCTGACACCGCATTCGCCGGTTTCGAAGATCACACCCCCCTACATACTGGTCACGCCCGGCGGCGGAGGCGACGGCCAGCAGATGGTGGACTGGGTGTTGCGGGCCTACGAGTCGGCGGGAGACCTGCCGTACCCGGCGCTGATCGTATTGGGGCCGTTCATGGCCTCCGAGGACCAGGCGGAGTTTCTGGCGCGGTGCGACCGGCTGCCCAACGTCGAGGCGATCACGTTCGACGCGCATATGGAAAGCCTTCTCGACCAGGCGGTCGGCGTGGTTGCCATGGGCGGGTACAACACGTTCTGCGAAATCCTCTCCTTCGACAAGCGGGCGTTGATCGTGCCGCGCACGGTTCCGCGCATGGAGCAGTTCATCCGTGCCAGCCGCGCCCGCGACCTCGGGCTGGCCCGCATGATGCAGAACGACGGGGTGCGCGACGCGGCGGAGATGGCGTCGGCGCTGCGACACCTCGTGGAACAGCCGCTGCCCTCCGAGCACATGCCGCCGGGGATGCTCGCCGGTCTCGACAATGTGAATGCGCTGGCAGACCGTCTCCTGCATCGCAACGGGCGACGAACGGGCGCCATCCCGACATCGGCACCGTTGGCCGCCGCGGGAGGGGAGACATAGCGTCGTGCCGGCGGTCGCCGTCATCCTCAAGGGCTATCCCCGTCTCTCCGAAACCTTCATCGCACAGGAAATCAGGGAACTCGAGCGACTGGGGCTGAACCTTCGCATCGTGTCGTTGCGGCATCCGACCGACCGCCACCGTCATCCGGTGCATCGCGAGATCGCCGCGCCGGTCCGCTACCTGCCCGAATATCTGCACTGCGAACCGCGGCGCGTCATGAGGGGCCTGTCGGTCGCCCGCGGGCTGGTCGGTTTCGCGGCGGCGAGGGCCGCCTGGCTGCGCGATCTTCGCCGCGACCCGACGCGCAACCGGATTCGCCGGTTCGGCCAGGCCTGTGTCCTGGCCGCCGAGCTGGAGGCCGATATCGTTCATCTGCATGCCCACTTCCTGCACACCCCCGCTTCGGTTGCGCGCTATGCGGCCCTGATGAGTGGCCTGCCGTGGAGTTGTTCGGCCCATGCCAAGGATATCTGGACTACGCC
>JBFIFO010000226.1:0-4410 GCA_041602815.1 Alphaproteobacteria bacterium
ACCTTCGGACACGCGCTCGAAGCGGAGACCGGTTACAGCAACACGCTGTTGCACGGCGAGGCGGTCGCCATCGGCATGGTCATGGCCTTCGACCTATCGGCACGGCTCGGGCTTTGTCCGCCAGACGATGCGGCGCGGGTGCGACGACACCTCGCGGCGGTCGGGCTGCCGACCGGCACCAACTTCACCAACTCCGTCCTCTGGGACCCGGCGCGCCTGATGTCCCACATGGGGCGGGACAAGAAAACCAGGGGCGGCAAGCTGACCTTCATCCTCGTGCGCGGCATCGGTGATGCGTTCGTGTCGCGCGATGTCCCGGTGGACGAGCTGTCTGCATTCATGGAAGGAGCAGTCGCGGCATGACGACGAACTGGTTGATCACATCGGGGTCGATCCTGGTGCTGCTCGTAATGTCGGGCTTGTTCTCCGGCTCAGAGACCGCACTGACGGCCGCCTCGCGCCACCGCATGCATTCGCTGGCCAAGCAGGGAGATCACCGCGCGCAGACCGTGATCGACCTTCACCTGCGCAACGAGCGGTTGATCGGCGCCATCCTGCTGGGCAACAACCTGGTCAATATCATGGCCTCGGCCCTGGCGACCGGCCTGCTCTTGAACATCTTCGGCGATGCGGGCGTTGCGTATGCGACGCTGATCGTCACGCTGTTGGTCGTGGTCTTCTCCGAGGTTCTGCCGAAGACCTGGGCCCTCAACCACGCCGACCGGATGGCACTGGCGGTTGCCGCGCCGATCCGTGTGCTGGTGCTGTTCCTGGGCCCGATAACCCATGCGATCTATCTGCTGGTCCGCGCCACGCTGCGGTTATTCGGCATCGAACTCGGCGCCGAACTTGGCCGCGCGGAAGCGGAGGAGGCGTTGCGGGGCGCCATCGACCTGCACGAGGGGGAAGAGCCGGAGACCCGCCACGAGCGGCAGATGATGCACTCGATCCTCGATCTCGACGAGGTCGAGGTGGGCGAGATCATGACCCACCGCAGGACCGTGTCCACCATCGATCTGGACAGCAAGCCCGAAGAGATCGTCGACCAGGTGCTGGCCAGCCAGTTCACCCGAATCCCGGTCTACCGCGGCGACCCGGACAACGTGATCGGCGTGCTACACACCAAGGAACTGCTGCGCGAGATGCGCCGGCACGACGGCAACGTCTCGCAGATCGATTTCGACGATCTGCCCTCCGAACCCTGGTTCATCCCGGATACGACCAGCCTTCTCGACCAGCTGCAGGCCTTCCGCAGCCGCCGCGAACACTTCGCCGTGGTGGTCGACGAATACGGCTCTCTCATGGGCATCGTTACGCTCGAGGATATCCTGGAAGAGATCGTCGGCGAGATCGAGGATGAGCACGACACGCCGGTCAGCGGTGTTCGCCCGCAGCCCGACGGTACGTACGTCGTCGACGGCACGGTGACGATACGCGACCTGAACCGCGAATACGACTGGAACCTGCCGGACGAAGAGGCCGCTACGATCGCCGGTCTCGTTCTGCACGAGGCGCGCCTGATCCCCGAGAAGGGCCAGGTCTTCGTTTTCTATGGCTTCCGGTTCGAGGTTCTGCGCCGGGTGCGCAACCAGATCGTATCCATCCGCATCACCCCGCCCAGCACGGCCGAAGCGCTGGAGGCGCTGGACGAGGCGGAATGACCCGGCCACCGGCCGGGGCCCTTGACCGCATGCCCGGTCCCGCCATATTCATCGGGCCGCAACCGGACCGGAAAAACAGCGAGGATCCATGCCGTTATCGCCGCCGCACGCGCGCGAGCACTTGCACACGCGCAACATCGAGCTGAAGGGCTATCGTCGCGAGGACGGTCTGTGGGACATCGAAGCGCATCTGACCGACACCAAGACCTACAGCTTTCCCAACCGCGAGCGCGGCACCATCGAGGCCGGAGAGCCGATTCACGGCATGTGGCTGCGCGTGACCGTCGACGACGGGATGACGATTCGCGCCGTCGAGGCGTCGACCGATTTCAGCCCGTTCGGCATTTGCGGCGACATCACGCCCGCCTTCGAGAAGCTAGTCGGCCTGACCATCGGACCTGGCTGGCAGCGCGCGGCCAAACAGAAGGTCGGTGGCGTGCACGGCTGCACCCATTTGTTCGAGCTGCTCGGCCCGATCGCCACCGTCGCGTTCCAGACCAAGGTTCGCAGCACCACCCAGCGCGATCCAGCGAAAAAACCCCGCCACCTGGACAGCTGCCATGCGCTCCGCACCGACGGCCCCATCGTCGAGGAACACTTCCCCGAGTTCTTTTCGGGAAAACAGGACGCCGGGCCAAAGCGCTGAATCCCCGGCCGGCGACGCAATCGGATGATCCCTCGCGCACCGCTCCGGCGGGTCGATCGCCGTGCCGGTCGCTCAGCCGGCATGCCTTACCGGGCATTCTGTGGTAACATGAATTCGTATCGCCTGCCCGTTCTGCGCGCCGGTACGCAACGCCGCAGATCGCGGATGCCGGGGCCCTGGAGCGAGCCTCGGAAGGTGCCACAAGACATTGATATACTTTTATTTTGGGAATGTCTCTGTTCAGGAGATGGCCGATGACGACGGTACAGCAACTGCTGAAGAAGAAAGGCCACGACGTGTTGTCCGTATCGCCGAACGATACGGTGTTCGACGCCATCAAGAAGATGGCGGACAACAATGTCGGCGCGGTCGTTGTGATCGAGGACGGCGAGTTGGTCGGAATCTTCACCGAGCGGCAATATGCGCGCAACGTTATCCTGAAGGGCCGCGCTTCGCCAACCACGCCGACCAGGGATGTCATGGAAACTCGCGTGGTTTGCGCGCGGCCGGATCAGACCGTCGAAGAGTGCATGGCGGTGATGACCGACAAGCGGGTACGTCACCTGCCGGTAGTCGACCGCAAGAAGCTGGTCGGCATCATTTCGATCGGTGATCTGGTGAAGAGCAAGATCGCAGACCAGGAGTTCATCATCGAACGCCTCGTCGAGTACGTGCGCGGCTAGCGTCCCTTCGCGGCGCGGATCCGGTCGACAGCTTGCTCACGTCAACGTGATTCCGCCCGCGGCGTGCGGCCGACTAGGTTCGGCGCCACGATGAAAATGCCCTCCGTCCTTTATGTGCTCGCGATCGGCACAGTTATCGGTCTCGCCGGCCCGCGTGCCGCCGGCGCCGGCGAGCGCGCGCTCGATACCGCCCCGACGGTGGTCGAGCTGTTTACCTCGCAGGGCTGCTCGTCTTGCCCGCCGGCCGACGCCCTGCTGTACGAGATGGCCGGGCGCGATGACGTGGTGGCGATTTCGTGGCACGTGACCTACTGGGACTACATCGGCTGGAAGGACCCGTTCGCGACCGACTGGGGCACCAACCGGCAGCGTGCCTACCGCGGCAAATTCGACCGCGATTACGTCTATACGCCGCAGATGGTGATCGACGGCCGGCACGATGTCGTCGGCTCGCACCGCCGCGAGGTGATGCGGACGGTCGCGGCCAGCCGCGAGGAGGCGCCGGGCCGGATCGGGTTCCGGCTCGGCCGTAACACCGATGCCGGCGAACTGGTCATCACGTTTGCACCGCGGGTTCTGGACAGCGCCCTCGAAATCTGGCTGGTCGGCTACAGCGGCGTGCACGAGACCAGAGTGACGCGCGGCGAGAACCGTGGCGCGACCCTGCGCAACACCCATATCGCCCAAACCCTGACCCGCGTCGGCAGCTGGGACGGCACCGGCGGGACGCTGCGGGTTCCACTGCCGGCGCACGACGACGTCGCCGGCTTCGCGGTGCTGTTGCAGGAGCCCGGCCAGGGCCCGATCCGCGGCGCCGCCAAGCTCGACCTGGCGTCGTAACGCAAACTCAGCGCACGTAGGAGGCGCCGTTGACGTCGAAGGTCGCGCCCGTCAGGTGGCGGGCGCGGTCGGAGCACAGGAACGCCGTCAGCGCGCCGATCTCGTCGGCATCGGCCATCGCGCCGAGCGGGATCTCGGCGATCACCCCGGCGATCTTGGCCGCATCGACGTTGTCGGACACCATGTCGGTGGCCACGAAGCCGGGCGCGATGCCGAACGCGAGCACCCCGTCCCTGGCATAGCCGCGGGCGATCGTCTTGGTCAGGGCGACCAGCCCGCCCTTCGACGCGCCGTAGGGCATCTGCTCAGGGATCTCGCCGCGGAAGGCGGCGCGGCTGGAGACGTTCACGATCCGGCCGCCGCCGCGGGACCGGAAATGTTCGATGGCGTGCCGGCACAGCTCGGCCGGGCCGATCAGGTTGACCTGCAGCACCCGCCGCCAGGCGGCCCGCCAGTCATCGAGCGCCATGTCCAGCGGCGCCGCCTCGAAGATGCCGGCGTTGTTGACCAGCGCGTCGATCGGCCCGGCGGCTTCCAACGCTTCGGCCCAGATCCGCCGCGGGCTGTCCGACTCGGCGAG
>JBFIFO010000227.1:0-4406 GCA_041602815.1 Alphaproteobacteria bacterium
TCCTACATCCGCCGCAACTTCAACCTGCTGGTCGGCGACAGCAGCGCCGAGCGCATCAAGAAGGAGATCGGCACCGCCTGCGCGCCGGAGGACGGCGAGGGCAAGATGATGGAGATCAAGGGCCGCGACCTGATGAACGGCGTGCCGAAGGAGCTGGTGGTCAGCCAGCGGCAGATCGCCGAGGCGCTGGCCGAGCCGGTGAGCGCTATCATCGAATGCGTCAAAACGACACTCGAGCACACCGAGCCGGAGCTCGCCGCCGACATCGTCGACAAGGGCGTGGTGCTGACCGGCGGCGGTGCGCTGCTCGGCGAGCTCGACTTCGTGCTGCGCCACGCCACCGGCCTGCCGACGTCGATCGCCGACGATCCGCTGTCCTGCGTGGCGCTGGGCACCGGGCGGTGCCTGGAAGAGATGAAGGCGCTCAAGGACGTGCTGCTGGAGTGACCGGCGGCCTGGCGACGCCGCCGGTCGTCATGGCGCGGACGCCACCTGCAGCTTGCCGGTGACGCCGTGCTTGTCGAGCAGCGCGGCGACGAAGCCGCTCTCCTTGGCCTCGGCGGTGAACCGCTCGACGAAGGCATGCAGCGACGTGCACGCCGGTTTGGTCCCGATGGCCTGGCGCACCGAGGTGTAGCGCCCTTCGAGGACGCGCGATCCGGGCAGGCTCCGCGCATTCTCCTGCAGCGCCGGCGCCAGCCCGGCCAGGGCATCCAGCTTCTCCGTCACGAACAGCTCGAAGGCGCCGGCCAGGCCCTTGCCGCGGTGCAGCTCTGCATTCTGCAGCGTGCGGCTGAGATACAAATCGTAGGCGGCGCGCTCGGACACCGCGATCCGCACGCCCGGCCGGTCGACGTCGGCGATTGCCTGCAGCTGCGAGTCGGGAGGGACGAGGTAGGTCGCCTCGATCTCGACGTAGGCCTCGCAGAAGGCGATCTGTTCCGCCCGCTTCGGCTCCACCGCGATCAGCCCGACGTCCCATTCGTCGCGTACCACGGCATCGGCAAGCTCGCCGGGCGTCGCGTAGGTCACGTAGGACACGTTCACGCCGAGGCGCTTGGCGATCTCCGCCGCCATATCCGGGGCGACGCCCTGCGGCTCGCCCGCCGTACCGGTCCCCGTGACCAGCAGGATGTTGCCGAGGTTGATGCCGACGCGCAGCGTGCCGGGCAGGGTGAGTTCGGATCGGGCGGCTTCGATCATGGGCGGTCTCCTGGCGCGAACGAGCGGCGGGCGGTGGGGGACGATGCGCGATCCGCCAGCGGAAATCAATGCTTCGGTTGCGCGCCTCGCGCCGCTGGTCCCGCGATCGGGTGTGATCCGGTCGGCGGGTCCGCTGCGTAACATGAGTAAATCCGCTCCGGGGGAACGCCTGCAATGACGACATTCGGCCAGGCCAGAGTACGACACCTGATCCTCGTACTCGGCGACCAGCTGACCGAAGATGCAGCGCCGTTCGATGATTTCGACCGGCATCGCGACGCCGTGCTGATGCTCGAGGTGGCCGAGGAAGCCACATACATCCGGCAGCACAAGATCCGGCTGGTCCTGTTCTTCTCGGCGATGCGCCATTTCGCTTCGGATCTGGAGGCCAAAGGCTACCGCCTGCAGTATGTGCGGCTGGACGATCCGGCCAACCGCGGCAGTTTTGCGGCGGAGATCGAGCGCTGGGTTCGCATGTTCCGCCCGCAGAAGCTGATCGTCACCAAGCCGGGAGACTATCGGGTCGAACGCGTGCTCGACGAGGCCGCGGCGAAATTGCGCTGTCCGCTCGAGATCAGGGACGACCGCCATTTCCTCTGCAGCCCGGGGGCGTTTCGCGCCCACGCGGCCGGGCGAAGGACACTGCTGCTGGAGACCTTCTATCGCGAGCAGCGGCGCGGGCATGGCGTACTGATGGACGGCGACCAACCGGTCGGCGGGCGCTGGAACTTCGACAAGGACAACCGGGCAAGCTTCGGCCGGGACGGCCCGGGCCGCATCAAGGCGCCGCGATCCTTCCGGCCCGACGGGATCACCCGGGAGGTGATGGCCATGGTCGCGCGCCGCTTTCCGGACAGTCCCGGAACGGCAGCGGGGTTCGAATATCCGGTGACCCGGGATCAGGCGCGGGCCGCGCTGCGCGACTTCATCGCACACCGGCTGGCCAGGTTCGGCACCTACCAGGACGCCATGGTCAGCGGCGAGCCGTATCTCTATCACGCACGGCTTTCCTGCGTCCTCAACCTGCACCTACTGGACCCGCGCGACGCCATCGCGGCCGCCGTCGCGGTCTACGAGGCGGGGCACGCACCGATCAATGCGGTCGAGGGCTTCGTCCGGCAGATCCTCGGCTGGCGCGAGTTCGTGCGCGGCGTCTACTGGCACAAGATGCCGGGCTACGCGGCGCTCAACACCCTCGACGCGCAGCTGCCCATGCCGGACTTCATGTGGACCGGCGAGACCGAGATGAACTGCGTGCGGCAGTGCGTCGGCCAGCTCGTCGATCATGGCTATGCGCACCATATCCAGCGGCTGATGGTGCTCGGTCTCTACGCCATGCTTCTCGGGGTCCGGCCCTACGACGTCCACCGCTGGCACATGTCGATGTATGCCGACGCCGTCGACTGGGTGTCGCTGCCGAACGTCCTCGGGATGAGCCAGTACGGCGACGGCGGCATCGTCGGCAGCAAGCCCTATGCGGCGTCCGGCAACTACATCGACCGGATGAGCGACTACTGCCGCGGCTGTCGCTATGATCCACGCGCGGCGACCGGCGACGACGCCTGTCCCTTCACCACGCTGTACTGGGATTTCCTGGCACGGAACCGGCATCGGATTCAAAGAAACCGCCGCATGAGCCTGCAACTGCGGAATCTCGAGCGCAAGGACAGGGGTGAGGTGCGCAGGATCCGCGGTCAGGCGGACGCCATCAAGTCCAATCTTCGGGAAAATAGGTACCTTTGAGGACACGGAATGCACGACGCGAACCAATCTGCAGGCGTCATGAGACGCCTTGCGAACGCCCTTGCAACGCCGATGCTCTATTGTGCGATGTCATTGCCGGCGACCGGCGCGCATTCACAGGATAAAGAGATGCTGATCGACGATTTTTCACATCCCGACCTCGTCTCGGGGCTCGGCAGCCGATGGCGCGGTGTGAGCGACCAGGTCATGGGAGGGATTTCGCAGGCGACGCTCGCCCACGCGACGGTCGACGGTGTTGTCTGCCTGCGCCTGACCGGCGATGTGCGGCTTGAGAACAACGGCGGGTTCGTACAGGCCGCCCTGGACCTGACGATGTCGGGGGACGCCATTGACGCGTCGGGCTACGCCGGAGTCCGGCTGGTCGTGCGCGGCAACGGCGAGCAATACTCGGTGCACCTGCGCACCCCCGACGCGATCCGCCCCTGGCAGTCCTATCGGGCGCATTTCGTCGCCGGACCGGACTGGCGGACGATCGATCTGCCGTTCGAGGCGTTCGCGCCCTACCGGCTGGAGGCGCCGTTGGACATTTCGCGCCTGCGCCGAATCGGCCTGGTCGCGATCGGGCGGGCCTTTTACGCCGACGTGAGCATCGCCCGGCTGAGCTTCTATCGCTAGCGACGGCGGCAGCGCGCAGTTCAGACCTGCCGCGATGCGTCGCGTCGCACGGGAACGGCCACGGTACATACTCATGGCCCGAACCGCGCCGACCGCCCGCCGAGCGGCGCCCAATGCGGTGCATTCGCAACCGTGAGTCCGTACAGGGATCGCCTCACATTCAGACGAAGGGGAAGATCATCATGGATATCCAGACCCTGACGGCGTTCTTCATGTGGTGCACGATCATCAACGTCGCCGTGTTCGCCTGGGCCGCCATCTGGTTCATGGTTGCCCCGGACTTCATCTACCGCATGCAGAGCAGGATGTTTCCGCTGCCGCGCGAGACCTACAACGCGATGATCTACGGGTTCCTTGCGCTGCACAAGCTGCTGATCATCGTGTTCTGCGTCGCACCCTGGCTGGCGCTGCTGATCATCGGGTAGACCTGCATCTCGTCAGTCGAGGGCGCAGCGCCCTGCCCGACAGACGGCCGGTGGCGGCACCGCGGGCACCTCGTCGGCGCTGCAGCGCAGATCGATGACCGTCGCGATATAGTCGTAATAGGCCGCCGCCGCCTCTCGGTGGCGGATATTCACCGCCGTCCAGCCGCACGGCACCGAGACCGCGACGCAGACGTCGTCACGCCCGCATGCCGCCCAATCCGGGCTGAATCGCGGCGTGTCGTCGAACAGCAGCCCCTTGGCGGCGAGGAGCGCGATGCCCGCCAGCACGATCACGGCCAGGACCGCGGTGCCGATGATCGCCGCGCGCCTCACCGGTCCCCTCCTTGCAGCACGGTCTTGCCGAGCTGGCCGAGCAGGAGCGGGACAACGCTGAGGGCA
>JBFIFO010000228.1:0-4394 GCA_041602815.1 Alphaproteobacteria bacterium
ACGGTCTGGCTTTCGATCGGCAGGCCCGTGGCGGGGGAGTAGGGAATACCGATGCGCGCGAACAGCAGCCGCAGATAGTCGTAGATCTCGGTGACGGTGCCGACCGTGGAGCGGGGATTGCGGCTCGTGGTCTTCTGTTCGATGGAGATCGCCGGCGACAGGCCCTCGATCGAGTCGACGTCCGGTTTCTGCATCAGTTCCAGGAACTGCCGGGCGTAAGCGGACAGGCTCTCGACGTAGCGGCGTTGCCCCTCGGCGTAAATCGTGTCGAACGCCAGCGACGACTTGCCCGACCCGCTGAGGCCGGTGATCACGACCAGCCGGTCGCGCGGCAGGTCGACGTCGACGCCCTTCAGGTTATGCTCGCGGGCGCCGCGTACGCTGATCGTTGTGTGCATGAATGTGCCGGCTGGTTCAGGAACTGTTGCCGTTCAATATAGGTTGCCGCCGACCCGCGAGAAAGCCCTGCCGTGGGCCCGGGCCGAACTTACCTCCGGAAACCGCTTGTTCACGTTTGGCCGGTATTTATCGGGTCTGTGGAATCGCCGGCCAGCCTGCATCGAGTCGGGGGAAGCAAATGGAGGGATCAGTGTTTCGTATTATCCCTGCGATGGCTCTGGTCGCGGCGACGGCCGCCGCAATGACGTCCGCGACGTCCGCCGAAATGAGCGTTCGATCGACAGAATCCCTGCCGCCGGCCGGCGAAATCCGCTATGGCGTGGAAAATCTGACAGATCGCGAAATTCGTACGGCCTGGTGCGTCAAACGAAACCGCGACCGGCCGGCCTGGTTCTCGGTTCAGTTCGAACAGCCAGCGCGGCTCGCGGAGTTCGGCTGGTTCGGTGGTTATCAGAAGAATAGCCGCATCTATCGGGCAAACGCCAGGGCGAGGACCGTCGTCGTCTATTCCGACGGGCGCCTGCTGGGGCGTATCCAGCTCAATGACCGGATGGGCCTGCAAACGCTGCGACTGCCGGGCGATCCGGCCCGCGAGTACAGGTTCGTGATCGAGACGGTCTATCCGGGCACAAAATACGACGATCTTTGTGTGACCGAGATCCTTGTCGACCGCAGGACCGTGGACGGATATGCGCTGTCTGACTCGCTGGCGCGCGGCGCCGGCAGCAGGGCCTTGACTGAAGCGGAGATAGAGGCCCAATACCGCGAGATATCCAGCTTCTGGCGGAGTTTCTTTGATGACAAGTGGGGACCGGTCGGACCCGAGTACGACCGGCCGTTCTGGAACGCCGTGGTGCTGAGGACCAGCGCGCGGGACGAGGGCAGTCTGCGATTCCTTCTCAATCTGCGGCACCACGTGCAAAGGCAGCGGATCGGATCGGTGGAACTGACCGAAGGGCTTCGCGACCTCGTCATTCCGTATTTTGAAGACAGTCCGTCGGTCGTAGCCGATGTCTGGGAGGACGAAAGTCAGGTCGAAAGGGCCACGATCAGCAGTGCCTACAACATGTTCGTTGACCCTTGGGGGTCCGATGGGCCCGAGATGGTCAGGCGTTACCGGGCGACGAGCCCGGGCTTCGACCGATTCATCGGCCAAGTCTGCAGGGAGCACAAAGCGGCGCATCGCGGCTGGCCGTATTTCTGTGGCGAGGAGTGAAGCCGCAACCGGGAGCTTGCCTCTCGACGTGTCTGGATTCTTCGTCCGCCCCGCTTCAAAACGTATCGCAAGACGGCGCGACCCGTTATAGTCACGCGGTGCTCGCAACGATATTCAGGACGGAGATTCATGGCAGGCAGCGTCAACAAGGTCATTCTCGTCGGCAATCTCGGGCGCGACCCCGAGGTGCGGACCATGCAGAACGGCGGCAAGGTGTGCAATCTCTCGGTCGCCACCTCGGAGCGTTGGCGCGACCGCAACAGCGGCGAGACGCAGGAACGCACGGAGTGGCACCGCGTGGTCATCTTCGACGAGAAACTAGTCGATGTCGCCGAGCGGTATCTGCAGAAAGGCCGGAAGGTGTTTCTTGAGGGTCAGCTGCAGACCCGCAAATGGACGGACCAGAGCGGGCAGGAGAAGTACACGACGGAGGTCGTGCTGCAGCGCTTTCGTAGCAACATGGTGCTGCTTGACGGCCGCGGCGAGGGTGGTGGCGAGTATGCCGGTGGCGGCAGCGGCGGCTATGACCGGGGTGCGGACCAGCCCGCCGGTCCATCCGGCGCCGATCTGGACGACGAGATCCCGTTCTGATCCTGAGCGGGCCGAGCCATGCCCGGCAATCTGAGCTGCGGCGCCGCGATCGCCGGCCTGCTGGAGGCCTATGGGGTCGACACCGTCTTCGGCATCCCCGGAGTCCACACGCTTGAGCTCTACAAGGGCCTGGCAGGCTCTGCCATGCGCCATGTGCTGTCCCGGCATGAACAGGGCGCCGGCTTCATGGCGGACGGCTACGCGCGCTCCAGCGGCCGTCCAGGGGTATGTTTCGTCATCACCGGCCCCGGCGTGACAAATATCGCGACGGCAGTGGGCGAGGCGATGTCCGATTCGGTGCCCGTACTGGTGATATCATCGGTCAATGCCAGCACGGACCTGGGGCGGAGGAGGGGGCGTCTGCACGAGATCGTCGACCAGCGGGCGGTGACCGCGCCGCTGACCGGGGAAAGTCGCATTGCCGCTCGACCGGTGGACGTCGCCGCGTTCCTTCATCGCGCCTTCCGGAGCTTCGCATGCCACCGCCCCCGCCCCATGCACCTGTCGGTGCCGCTTGACGTTCTGGCCGGGCCCGTCGGAGCGACCTGGCAGCCTGGCGCCATGGCGCCACCGCCGACCCCGGACGAAGACGCCGTGCGGAGCGCCTGCGAGCTGCTGGCTGCGGCGCAGAGGCCGGCGCTGGTGCTCGGCGGAGGCGCAGTCGCAGTGCCGCAGGCCGGCATCCTGGGCCTCGTCGAGGCCATCGGTGCGGCCGTGGTCACGACGTCGGCGGGCAAGGGCATCGTCCCGGAATCGCACCGGCTATCGCTGGGCGCGACGCTTGCGCGGCGGCCGACGCAGTCGTTCCTGGCCGCGGCCGACCTCGTGCTGGTAATCGGGTCCGAGCTATCGGAAACCGATTCATGGTCGGACGAGCCGCTGGATCTGGGCGGAACGGTCATCCGCGTCGACATCGATGACGCACAACTCGCGATCAATGCCGCGCCACGCCTCGCGATCCGCTCCGATGCCGCAGCATTCGTCGCCGCACTGGGTGATGTCGCATCGAACCTCCCGACGGATCGCCAGGTGGCGTCCGTCGCCGCCGCCCGGCAGGAGATTGCCGCGGCTCGAGGGGCGCTGGCGCGCGACCATATCCGGGTTCTCGACGCGATTCGGACGGCTTTGCCCGCAGATGGGTTCGTTGCCACCGACATGACGCAAATCGCCTATACGGGGAATGCCGCCTTTCCGGTGGACCGGGCGCGCTGCTGGTTCCACCCGTCGGGGTTCGGCACCCTCGGATATGCACTTCCGGCGGCGATCGGCGCCAAGCTGGCGGACCCGAAGCGTCCCGGCGTTGCGCTGGTCGGCGATTACGGCTTCCAATTCACCCTATCGGAGCTGGGAACCGCCGTGGAACTGGGACTGGCACTGCCGGTTCTGCTGTGGAACAACGAGGGTCTCGGGCAGATCCGCGACGATATGGTCGCGGCCGGCATCCCCGAGATCGGCGTGACCGCGCGCAATCCGGACTTCGCGATGCTGGCCGAGGCCTATGGTTGCCGCGCCGTGCGGCCGCCCTCGCTCAATACCCTGGCCGGCGAGGTGCAGGACGCGCTGACGGCGGCGAAACCGACGCTCATCGAAATCCGGCCGAACATGCCCGAACAGGTATAGGAGTGCGGCCGGCTCCGACAATCCTGGCTGAAATGGTTGAGTAAAGAGGATTCTGGCCTTCTAAAATAGGCATCAGACCTATTTATTAGATCATCAGCGCCGCGATACCGTCTGGGTGTGTCGGATGATCCGGTCGCAGGCCGTCGTCAATTCGTCCTGGTTCGAGCACAGGCCAAGGCGCAGATGCCCGTGCGCGCTCTGGCCGAACGCATCGGCCGGCAACACGGATACCGCATGCGATTCGAGGAGACCCGAGGCGAATTCGAAGGTGCCGACACCGGTGTCCCGAACGTCGAGCATGACGAACATGCCCGCCTCCGGTTTCAGGCATGAAAGACCGCTGGCGCCGTCGAGGCGGTCGCAGACGAGGTCGCGGCGCGCTCTGAGTTCGGCCTTCATCGCGGCGATTTCACTTGGTTGGCGATCGAGACCGGCGGCCGCCGCGTCCTGGATGAATCCCGGACACCCGTAATGCATGCACAGCGCCAGATTCGTGAGATGCGGCGTCAGCTCGGCCGGCCCGACCGTCCAGCCGAGCCGCCAGCCGGTCATGGCGTGCGATTTCGAC
>JBFIFO010000229.1:0-4385 GCA_041602815.1 Alphaproteobacteria bacterium
AATTATCGCCGAGATCAGCGACATCTCGACGACGATCTCTTCCGCTGTCGAGGAGCAGGGGGTGTCGACCCAGGAGATCGCCCGCAACGTCCAGCAGGCGGCGCGCGGCACCCAGGACGTCAACCAGAACATCGAGGCGGTCAGCAAGGCCGCCGGCGAGACCGGGTCGGCGGCCGGCCAGGTCCTCAACGCCTCGCAGGAGATGGCCCGCCAGGCCGAGGGCCTGCGCGGCGAGGTCGACAGGTTCCTGCGGGAAATCAGGGCGTCCTGATTCCGTCGCCCCGGGGCAGCGATCGCCCGCCGGCGCGTGTCCGGCGGCCGTGCCGAAGTCGCGCCTGACCGCGACACCATGCCAGGCCATCGCACTGGCGCACCGTTCCGGACGGCCTGAATCCGTTGACAAAATCGCGGATCGGGGTCAAACGGGAAGGGCGGCCAGGGAGGCGGGATCGCATGTTCAGGAAAGTCAGCGGCGAACGACCGGACCGGGTGTCGTTCCTGCTCATTCCGAACTTCTCCATGTCGGCATTCACAGCGATGCTCGAGGCGATGAGGCTCGCCAACTACACCACGGGCCGCTCGCTGTACGAATGGGAGATCCTCAGCCGCGACGGTGAACCCGTCGAGGCCTCCAACGGTGTGCGGATGATCGCCGACCGCGGCATCGCCGACGCGCCGCACCTCGACAACGTCGTCGTGTGCAGCGGGATCGGCGCCCAGCTGTATCAGGACAACGTCGTGTTCGGATGGCTGCGCCGCTGGGCGCGTGAGGGCACCCATGTCGGCGCGCTCTGCACCGGGGCGCACGTGCTGGCGCATGCCGGCCTCCTGTCCGGCTATCGCTGCACCATCCACTGGGAGAATCTCGAGGGCTTTCGGGAACAGCATCCCGATCTCGACGTGCAGGCGGAGCTGTTCGAGATCGACCGCGACCGGTTCACCTGTGCCGGGGGCATCGCGGCCGCCGACATGATGCTGACGGAGATCGCCCGGCGCCACGGCAACGACGTCGCGTCCGCGGTGAGCGAACAGTTCATGCATGAGCGGATCCGCGAGGGGCACGACAATCAGCGCCTGCCGCTGCAGGCCCGGCTGCGCATCAGCCACCCCAAGCTGATCCAGGCGATCGGCGAGATGGAGGCGCATGTCGAGGACGCATTGAGCCGGGAGGATATCGCAGCCCGCGTCGGCCTGTCGCGCCGCCAGCTGGAGCGCCTGTTCCGCCGTTACCTCAATACCAGCCCCGCGCGCTACTACCTGAGGCTTCGCCTGGAGCGCGCGCGGCTGCTGCTGACCCAGACGACGATGCCGGTGACCGAAATCGCCTTCGCTTGCGGGTTCACGTCGGCATCGCATTTCTCCAAATGCTACCGCGACATGTTCGGGCGCACGCCGCGCGACGAACGGCGAACCGGCGCCAACGGCGCAGAACGGGACAAGACGGTTGCTGCACTGCAGTAGAACATTTGCGCATCGTCCGCGTGCCGGGGAGTCCTCTGGACCCCCGGATGAGGCGGCATATGGACTGGTCGCCGGCGGATCCCCGCCATGCCGCCGCCAACCGGTCGAACCGGGATAGCCATGCGATTGCTGTTGGCCACCCTGTTGCTCTCGGTCTGCGCCGCCACGGTCGGTGCACAGGAAAACCCGGCTGCCGCGGCGGGCCGCGATACCTTTCTCTCAGCGGATTACGCGACGCCGAGGCAATATCCGGAACCGCTGGCCGAAGCCGGCGACGCCGAGGCGCAGGTCGAATTCGGGCTCATGCAGGCCGGGGCCGGCAATGATGCCGCCGCCATTTTCTGGTTCTTTCTGCCGGGACAGCGCGGCTATCCCGGTGCCCCGTACAATGCCGACGCACTGGCGCAGCGGCTGCAGACGTACGAGATTTATGATGTCGTACGCCGGACCGATGAAGGGAGCCAGACGGGACGTTAGCGGTGGCGGACGGGCGCATCCCCACGGAACTGTGGATCAAGGCGCATCTGCGGCGCCTCACCGCCGCGGCGGTGCCGGCGGTGGTGGCGCGACGCGGCGACCCGCACGGCGGGATGGTGATCCTCAAGGTCAACCGGCTCGACCTCGGCTGCCGCGTGCTGGCGCAGACGCGCGACCTCGACGGGGTCCTGTGCTGGCTGGCGGCGCTCGACGGCAACCTCGTAACCGAGCCGGAGGCGGACGAGTACATTGCCCGCCAGACCGCGCGCGACCCCGACCTCTGGGTCATCGAGATCGAGACCCGCGAAGGGGTGCACGGCTTCGAGGGGCGGGAGATCTAGTGCGACATCCGATAATGATGGGATCGGCCGGCCATGCGCGGCCTCATGCTGCGAGACGGCGCTCCGCGCCTCCTCACCATGAGGTCGCGCCGATGGCCGGGACCGGTTCCATCTGAACGGATAACGCCCTAGGAATCCGTTTCGCTGTCCGTCTGCACGGTTGTCTGCGCGGGGGATATCTCGGCCTCGGCCCGGCTTTCCTCTATTGCCGAGATTTCTTTTTCTCTGTCGTCCTGTACCCGTTTCCGTCTCACCTCGCAGGTGCTGGCGTCGACTTCGTATTTCGACCGGCACTGCGTTTCGAGCTTCTGGCTGATCTCGTCCCACTTCCGCTCCACCTCGGCCCGCCGTGAGTCGTAGAATTCGTCGCGGGAGGCTTCGCTCTCGAAACTCGCTGGCTCGAGCGCAATGATGATTTCCTCGGGGTACTTCATGCCGGCGCCACGTGCCCCGTCGATCACGGCGCCGATGACGCCGCCGAGGATTATGTTTCCGAAGATCCAGCCATCGACGCTGGTATCAAGCTGCGCCGTCGTCGTCTTGTAGCCGTCGGTCTCGCAGGCCACCGTGATCGGGGCGGCCCGCGCCGGCAGGATGACCGTGCCCGGCGAATTGACCACTAACTGAAAATTCTTGCCCGTCAGTTCACATTGGGCGACCTCGGGATTGGTTGCGATATGCGTTTTCGTATCGTCATCGCTGACGATGCTGGCGCAGCCAGTCAGCAGCGCTGCAACCGCTGTGGCCCATGCCGTTCCGATTATCTTGCGCATGCCTCCCTCCATATACTTTGCATCGAACGGTTGTTATGGCATGGCATTTGAACAGCCATCTCGCGAGAAGTCCATAATTTTGGCCCGGTCTTTGTCTGTCCGGCAGTCGTGGAAGCGGCGGTGTCCGAGAAATTCCCGTTGTTCGGCCAGCGGATACCGCTGCGCAGGTGCACGGCTTAGAGAAGCGTGTGGTCCAGGCCGCATCCGCGCTGCCGAAGCCGCGTTGACGGCAGAGGTCAAGTCGGGGATTGTTGCGTTCCGGCCGCCGGGGAGGCAGGCTTCGCGCGAAGGGGGCAATCATGAACGGACCAGCCGCCAGTAGGGGTCGCGGGTCGCCGCGTGCGACCGCGAGCGCACACGCAAAAACCGTTCTTCCGCTGCCGCGTCGCTGGCCGGCACCGCTTCTGGCCGTGTTCCTCGGGTTCGCCATCGGCGGCTGCCAGTCCTATACGGAGTCGACGCCGCGTACGGTTCACGAGGGCGACAACGAGGCCAACTACAGCAGGGTCTTCCGCGAGTCCCGGCCCGGCGATGTCACGGTGGTCAACTCGGTTGTCGTCGCGTACGGGTGGCGCCCCGGCGTCGTGACCACCGACGATTTCGAATTCGAGCTGCTCGTGCCGGCGGCATGGATCGACAAATGGACCCGGCGGTTCCGACTGCACCGCGCCTCCGATTTCCGGATCGCGGACCGCAAGGACCGCGCCATGCGGCCGTGGTATGTGCCGAATCCGATCGACAGGTACGATACGTACATCGACGCCACCAGTGTGGGCTACGTCCACATGCTGGTCGATCCGGAGGCGGTCGAAGGGCGTTTCCGCGTGTACGTGAGCAAGCACTGAGGACAGGTGGCGCCAGGAGCAACGCCCGCCGGCGGACCATCCTGTGGCGACGGCCCCATGTCCTACATGGCGGTTGCGCCGCCGTCGACCGGCAGGCCGATGCCGGTGATGAAGCCGGCCTGGTCCGAGGCGAGGAACAGGACCGCCCGGGCGACGTCCCCCGGCTCGCCGACACGGCCGATCGGGATGGCATCGGCATAGCCGGCGAGGCCGTCCGCCTTGGCGATCCCCAGGGCGGCGAATTCGGCGTCCAGCATCGGCGTGTCGACGTCGGTCGGGCAGACCGCGTTGACGCGGATGTTTTCGTGCGCATGATCCAGCGCCATCGCCTTGGTCATCAGGAGCATGCCGCCTTTCGACGCGCAGTAGGCCACGCTGCGTTTCCCGCCGACCAGCGCCCAGTCCGATGCGATGTTGACGATGACGCCGCCGCCCTGCCGGCGCATGGCCGGGACGGCCGCGCGGCTGACCGAGAACGCGGCATCGAG
>JBFIFO010000230.1:0-4371 GCA_041602815.1 Alphaproteobacteria bacterium
CGAGCGGAGCGGCCGGACGACATCCCGGCGATCCGCAAGGTCAACCGACTTGCCTTCGGGCAGCGGGAGGAGGCGGATCTGGTCGATGCGCTGCGCGACGGCGGGTATGTGATCGCGTCGCTGGTCGCCGAAGACGCGGGCGATATCGTCGGCCATATCCTGTTCAGCCACCTGCCGATCGAGGCCCGCGGCCGTGTCGTTGAAGCCGCGGCGCTGGCGCCGATGGCGGTGCGGCCTGAGCGCCAGCGCGAAGGCATCGGATCGGCCCTGGTGCGCGCGGGACTCGCGGCCTGCCGGGAGGCCGGCATCGCCGCCGTGGTGGTGCTGGGCCACCCTGCGTATTACCCGCGGTTCGGTTTCTCCGCCGAAGCGGCACGGAGACTTCGCTGCCCCTTTCCGGGAGCCGGCGACGCCTTCATGGCGCTGGAAATTGTTTCCGGCAGCCTCGAAATCGACGATGCCATGGTCGGCTACGCGCCGCCGTTCAGCATTCCGGCCGGCTGAACGGCGCCGGGCATCGCCGGCATCGAGGTGTCTGAAAGGTATGGTGCCCCCGGGGAGACTCGAACTCCCACGTCCTTGCGGACAACAGATTTTGAGTCTGCCGCGTCTACCAGTTCCGCCACAGGGGCACGTGACCTGCGGTCTGCGGCATCATACGCGGGCTGCGCCGGCGGTCAATCGCGGGAGTCATTTGGGGTGCTGACGCGACGTGGTCCAGCCTGTATGCTCGCGCGCCGCAACCCCGCGAGTTCCGGATGAAGTCACCCCTGCGCCCGCTGTACGACTGGACCATGGAAAAGGCCGGCGACAGGCGCGCCCTGCCATGGCTTGCCGGCATCTCCTTCGTCGAAAGCTCGTTCTTTCCGATCCCGCCGGACATTATGGTGATCCCGATGGTGCTGGCCGACCGGGCCCGCGCCTGGCTGATCGCCGGCGTCTGCACCGTGGCCTCGGTGCTGGGCGGTTTCTTCGGCTATCTCATCGGCTTCTTCCTGTACGAGGCGATCGGCCAGCCGATCATCGCGCTGTACGGCCTCGAGGAGGCATTCGCACGGTTCCAGGGGGCCTACGCGGCATACGGTGCGATCATCGTCTTCGGCTTCGGGCTGACGCCGCTGCCCTACAAGGTCATCACCATCGCCAGCGGCGTCGCCGCCCTCAACCCGCTCGTGTTCGGCCTCGCGTCGCTGACCAGTCGGGGGCTCCGCTTCTTCCTCGAGGCGGCGCTGTTGTACTGGCTGGGACCGCCGGTTCGGGCGTTCATCGAGAAGCGCCTGGAGGCGGTGACGCTGGCGGTATTTATCCTTGGCCTCGCGGGATTCATCGCCGTAAAATACCTTTTTGAATCATAGGGAAAGTTCTTGATGCGCACCTCTCCCAACACGATCCCGGGCCTCATACTGCTGGTCACCGTGGGCGTGCTTTCGGCGGCCTACAGCGCCCAGTATATCGGCGGTCTGCGGCCCTGCATCTTGTGCCTGTACAGCCGCATCCCCTGGTTCATCGCCGGCGGACTGATGCTGGTGACGATCCTGCTGCATTTCTCGGGCCCCGGGCGTCGCGGCATCCTGTTGCTGACCGGGCTCGTCATGCTGGTCGGCACCGCGATCAGCGTCTATCACGTCGGCGTCGAGCAGGGCTATTTCCAGCCGCCGGACGCCTGCAGCGCCCAGGAGATCCCGGCGAACCTGGAGCAGTTGAAGTCGTTGCTGAACACCGCCGCGCCGCCGCGCTGCGACGAGATTCCCTGGCAGATGTACGGGATATCTCTGGCCGGCTACAACGTCATCGCCTCGTTCGCAATGGCGCTGGCGGCCTTCATCGGCATTCGGCGGGCGTGATGGCCGCGCGCCGGACTGCCGGGGGATCGGACGACGGGCCCCGCTGGCTGCCGGGCGATCCGGCGGGCCGCGCCATGATCGACCGGATCGTGCGCGTCGACCATGCCGGGGAATACGGGGCCGCGCGCATCTATGCCGGGCAGCTCGCGGTTCTCGGGCCCAAGCATCCCGCCTACCGCGAGATCCGCCGCATGGCGGAGCAGGAGGAGCGCCATCTCAAAACGTTCGAGAAGTTGATCGTCGAACGCGGCGTGCGGCCGACGGCACTGATACCGCTGTGGCATGCCACCGGATTCGCGCTCGGCGCCGCGACGGCGCTCATGGGCGAGCGGGCCGCCATGGCCTGCACCGTGGCCATCGAGGAAACGATCGATGCGCATTATGCGGGGCAGGCGGCAGCGCTGGCCGATCTTCCGGACGAGGCGGAGCTGAAGGGCGTGGTCGAGGCGTTCCGCGCCGACGAGCTCGAGCATCGCGACACCGCGCTGGCGCACGGTGCCGAAGGGGCGCCCGGATACCCCGTCCTGTCGGCCGCGATCAAGGCCGGGTCGCGGCTCGCGATCTGGCTGTCAGAACGGCTGTAGCGACGCCGCACGGCCGATCAATACGGATCGAGCTCGGTATCCCAGTACAGGAAGTCGCGCCAGGACTCATGCAGGAAATTCGGCGGGAACGACCGGCCGTGTTCCTGCAGCTGCCATGTCGTGGGCCGGTAGGGCGGGCGGCGCGGCATCATGCCGCACTCCCGCGGCAGCCGGCTGCCCTTGCGCAGGTTGCAGGGCCCGCAGGCGGCGACGACGTTCTCCCAGGTGGTTCGACCACCGCGTGAACGCGGCACCACATGGTCGAAGGTCAGATCGTGGGCCGGCGAAGCGTCGCCGCAATACTGGCAGACGAAGCGGTCGCGCAGGAACACGTTGAACCGGGTGAACGCCGCGCTGCGCTTGGTCGGCACGTATTCCTTCAGGGAGATGACACTGGGCAGGCGCATTTCGAGGGACGGCGAATGCACGATCTCGTCGTATTCCGAGACGATGTTGACGCGCTCCAGGAACACAGCCTTCACGGCCTCCTGCCACGGCCACAGGGACAGTGGGAAGTAGCTGAGCGGCCTGAAGTCGGCGTTCAGGACCAGGGCCGGGCAACTGTGCGTTTCGACGGTCATCCTTTTCTCGTCGTTTACCGGTGCCGGGACTGCCGTCCCGACACGCGCATTGTAGATACCCGACCGTTAAGGTAATTACAAGATATCGTGGCTTTTGAGACGATTACGACACGATAACGGCTCTGGCGGCTGATCCGGCCAGGGCGGCGGGGCGCCGGAACCGGCACTGCGGATATCGCTGCACCGGCCCTATCGACCGGTCCAGGAATAGTAATGCCAGAGCAGCAGAGCCGCCGGCCCGCGCCAGGGCCGCCACGCCTCCGCGATCTCTGTCAGACCTTTGCGGTCCGGGCGCGCCTCGAGCCGTTTGAGTCGCTGCGCACCGATCATCAGGGCGAGGTCGTCGGCCGGAAACGCGTCGGGGCGGCCGAGCGCGAACAGCAGGTAGATCTCGGCGCTCCAGCGACCGATGCCGCGGAGCCTGACCAGCTCGTCGACCACCTCGCCGTCAGCCCGCCGGGACAGGCCGTCGAGATCGACCGCTCCGGACATCACCGCCTCGGCGAGGCTGCGCGCGTAGCCCGCCTTCTGGCGGCTGAGGCCGACGGCGCGCAGGGCGTTCTCGTCGAGCGCGAGCACCGTCTGCGGGCTCAGCGGATCGGCGGCGCACGCCAGCCGGTCCCAGATCGTCGCCGCAGCCGCCTTGGAGACCTGTTGCGCGACGATCGCGCCGAGCAGTGCCTCAAAACCTGGCTCTCGGCGCCGCAGCGGTGGCGGCCCGGCTTCGGCGAGCGCCCGCGCCACGTCGCGATCCGCCGCCGCGAGCGCGGCGAGCCCGTCCTCGAGCATGCTGTCCGTCAATGCCGGGTGTGGCGCCATGGCGCCAGCCTACTAGAGGCCGGCCTTCTGAAAAAGGGGCTCCAGCGAAGGGTGAATGTTCGGCGACGTGTTGCGAATGAAGGCGAGCAACGCCTTCTCGTTGTCGTCCAGTGCGCCGTCCCGGTTCAGGCGCCCCAGCAGCCAGCGGGCTTCCTCCTCGTCCACAGCCTCGCGTTCGAGCGCAATCCGGGCCTCGCTCGCTTCCGCCTCGATGTCGCGCGCACGTGCTGGCCGCTTGACGGCCTGCATGGCGAGCGCGAACCGCTCCTCCAGATCCGCGCGGCGGAGGCCGAATGTTTCGCTGGTGATTGTCGCGGTTTGGCGGCCGACCTTTTTCAGGAACCCGCCGACGCCGTCCCGCTGCTTCAGCCACTGTTCGCGGCGCAACACCTCCTCTGCCGGCGGCGCCGCCGGGACCTCGCGCGGGAACATCAGGTGATTGCCGATCGCATAGACGAACAGGCTCTTCCACGCCGGGTCGTTCTCATTGCGGACCATACCGTCGTTGAGGTCGAAGATCGCGTCGGCCTCGGCGCGCGTGAC
>JBFIFO010000231.1:0-4343 GCA_041602815.1 Alphaproteobacteria bacterium
GCCGCCGGCGCCGACGAGAGTGTGCAGCTCGTCGATGAACAGGATCACGTCCTTCGCGCGGCGCACCTCGGTCATCACGGCCTTGATGCGCTCTTCGAACTGACCGCGGTACTTGGTGCCGGCGACCATCATCGCGAGGTCGAGCACGACCAGGCGCTTGCGGCGGAGGATCTCGGGGACGTTGCCCTTGACGATGTCCTGGGCCAGGCCCTCGACGATCGCGGTCTTGCCGACGCCGGGCTCGCCGATCAGCACCGGGTTGTTCTTGGTGCGGCGCGACAGCACCTGGACGGTGCGGCGGATCTCCTCGTCGCGGCCGATCACCGGGTCGAGCTTGCCCTCGCGCGCCGCCTCGGTCAGGTCGCGGGCGTATTTCCTGAGCGCGTCGTAACCCTCCTCGGCGGTCGCGCTGTCGGCCTTGCGGCCCTTGCGCACCGCCTCGATGGCGGCGTTGAGCGACTGCGGGTTGACGTTGCCGGCCTTCAGGGCGGCGGCCGCCGGCGTGCCCTCGGCGAGCGCCAGCGCCAAGAGCAGGCGCTCGGCGGTCACGTAGCTGTCGCCGGCCTTCTCGGCGATCTTCTCCGCCTGCTCGAACAGGCGCGCGCTCTCCGGGGCGAGATACACCTGGCCGGCGCCGGCGCCTTCGACCTTCGGCTGCTTGGCCAGCGCCGCCTCGGTCTCGGCCAGGGCCCGCGCCGGGTCGCCGCCGGCCGCGCGGATCAGGCCGGCCGCGAGGCCTTCCTTGTCGTCGAGCAGGACCTTCAAAAGATGCTCCGGCGTCAGCCGCTGATGCCCTTCGCGAAGCGCCAGAGTCTGCGCGGCCTGGATGAAGCCGCGCGAACGTTCGGTGTACTTTTCGAAATCCATAGTGTGCCAGTCCCATCTACGCCCCCTGCGATAGGCGGGCGGTCGAGGTTGCGCCAGAAACTGGACCCTCATCGGAGGCGTCCGGGCACTATATGGCCTCGATGCAAAGCAGGCTCAAGACCGCCGCCGGCCGTTAACCTTTCAGTCGGATATTGCGCGATATATTATGTTGCAGCGCAATATGGACGCTGCATTGCAAAAAGGGCGGCGCATGGCCGACCAAACGGACTTTCGCGACAGGCTTGCCGGCTGGGGCCGGACGGCCGTCACCGCGCTGCAGGCGGCCTTCGCCGACGGTGCAGGCGATGCCGCAACGCACCGCATCGGCCTTGCCTTGCAGGGCGGCGGCGCCCACGGCGCGTTTACCTGGGGCGTGCTCGACGGCCTGCTCGAATCAGGGATCCGTATCGAGGCCGTCAGCGGCAGCAGCGCCGGTGCCTTCAACGCTGTCTTCATGGCCCACGGCCTGCTCGATAGCGGGCCGGACGGCGCCCGCGAGGCGCTTGCGACCCTGTGGCGGCGGATCGGCGCCAAGGCCGCTTTCAGCCCGCTGCGCCCGAACTTCCTGGACCAGATGGGCGGCGGCTGGAACGTTGAGAACAACGCCCGCTTCGTCGGCTTCGACCTGTTCACGCGCGTTCTGTCGCCGTACCAGTTCAATCCCCTGGATATGAACCCGCTGCGCGACCTCCTGAACGAATCGATCGACTTCGAGCGCCTGCAGCGCAACCGCCGGATCCGCCTGTTCGTGGCGGCGACCGATGTCGAGACCGGCCATGCGCGGATCTTCCGGACCCGCGAGATAACGGCGGAAGCGGTCCTCGCCTCGGCAACGCTGCCGTGGCTGCATCACGCGGTCGCGATCGGCAACCGGCACTACTGGGACGGCGGATTCGCGGCCAACCCGCCGATCATGCCGCTCATCGAGGAGACCGACGTGCGCGATATGCTCCTGGTGCGCCTGGACAACGGCGAGGCCGACAGCGTTCCCTTGACGGCGCGGGCGATTCATGCGCGACTCAACCAGATCATGTTCACCGCACCTCTCAATCGCGACCTCGATCAGCTGGCCGATTTGCGGCGCCTCGCGCAGCGGGGCGCGCTGCGCGGATCGTTGGCGCGCCGGCTGGCCGCGCTGCGCCTCCACGTCGTCGAGGGCGGCGATATCCTGCGGCCCTACGGCCAGTTCAGCAAGCTCAACCCGGACCGCGGTTTCCTGCGCGATCTGTTCGCGCATGGTCGCGAGCGCGGCGACGCGTGGCTGGCCGGGCTCGAGGCGGCAGAGATCGCCGTTGCCGGCGACGAGCCGATTCCCGAGACGTCATGACGGCGACCCTGGCACAGATCCGCCGCTATCCGGTCAAGGGTCTGAACGGCGAGGTCCTCGAGCAGGTCGACGTCTGCGCCAACGAGGGCCTGCCGCACGACCGCCGCTTTGCCCTTGCCCACGCGTCCAGCCAGTTCGACCGCAGCAATCCGCAGTGGCTCCCGAAACAGAATTTCCTCCAGTTGATGCGCGACGAGCGCCTGGCCCTGCTCGATGCGCGGTTCGACGCCGACACCGGCTATCTGGCCATCTTTCGTGACGGCCGCAGGGTCGCGCGCGGCCAGGTCACCGAACCGCTGGGGCGAATCCTCGTGGAGCAATTCCTCGACGCGTTCCTGGAGCCGGGGCCCCGCGGCAATCCCCATATCGTCGAGGCGCCCGGCATCATGCTGAGCGACGTGCCCGACAAGCTGGTTTCGATCGCCAGCCTGGCCAGCGTCCGCGATATCGAGCGGGTCGCCCGGGCGCCGGTGGACCCGCGGCGATTCCGTGCCAACCTGTATCTTGAAGGGCTGCCCGCCTGGGCGGAAATGGCGTGGCCGGGCAAACGCATCGCCATCGGCGACGTCCAGCTCGAGGTGGTCCAGCAGATCAACCGCTGCGCCGCCACCGAGGTCAACCCGGACAGCAGCGCGCGAGACCTGCACGTGCTGCGGATCCTGCAAGGCGGGTTCGGCCACACCGCGTGCGGCGTGTATGCGCGGGTGGTAACCGGCGGTATACTGCGCACCGGCGATACGGTGCGGGTTCCGCCGCCTGTGGACGACTAGAGCTCTGTCACTTCAGATGGAATCTGTTCCGGACGTCAGCGCGACCCAGCTTGACGGATAATGCGTCAGGCCGCCCTGTCCCGGCGCGGCGGCGTGGCCGGCGGGACGGTGGCGTCCGGCTGCGGCTCTCCGGCCCCGAGCAGGCGCACCGACGGGAATGAGAGCAGCAGGGCGGACGCAACGAAAACGCTCGAATAGGTGCCGATCGCTATCCCCCAGACCAGCGCGGCCGAGAAACCGCGCAGCACCGGCCCGCCAAACAGCAGCAGCGACATGGCGGCAAGCATCGTCGTCCCGCTGGTCAGCAGCGTGCGCGCGAGCGTCTGGTTGACGCTCAGGTTGACCAGCGCGGCGAGTTCCATCTTCTTGTAGCGGCGCAGGTTTTCGCGCACGCGGTCGAACACCACGACGGTGTCGTTGACGGAATAGCCGGCGATGGTCAGCAGCGCCGCCACGGAGGTCAGGTCGAACGGCAGCCGCAGCACCAGGAACAGGCCGAGCGTGGCAATCACGTCGTGCAGCGTCGTGATCAGCGCGGCGAGGCCGAACTGCCACTCGAAACGGAACCAGACGTAGACGGCGATCAGAGCCACGGCCAGCGAAGCGGCAGTGACGCCGTCGACGAGCAGCTCGTGGCTGACCTGCGGCCCGATGAATTCGCTGCGGCGGATCTCGAAGGACGGGCCGAGCACCGAGGTGATCGCGGTGACCGTCCGCCTGGGATCCACCGTATCGCCGGTCGCAAGGTGCACCCGGATCAGGATGTCGCGGTCGCCGCCGATCGATTGCAGCGACAGCTCCGGCAGTCCGTTGCGGGCGAGCCGGCCGCGCAGCTCGCCGATGTCGACGGGCGCCGCCGACCGCGCCTCGACCAGCAGGCCGCCCTGGAAATCGAGACCGAGCCGGAGGCCACCGGCGGCAAGGAAAATGACCGAAATGAGCGTAATGACGAGGGTGAACGCGAAGGCCGCGCGGCGCCACCGCATGAAATCGAGGCGCGTGTCGTCCGGCACGAGGCGCAACAGGCGCATGGCTGTCCCGGCGGGAAAACGTTCCTTGAAGACGTCCGACATGTGGCCGGCAAGAGCACCGCCGGTGCGGGCGATCTGAACAAGACCGGACAAGACATGGCGATGCGCAGGGCCGTTGTCGAGTGGCCCAACGCCGCTCGACGCAGCTTTATTTTGCAGGAGTCCGCAGCACCGCCGGGTCCAAAGACAAAGGGCGGCGTGTCGCCCACGCCGCCCCGTAACCCGGTCCGTTACCGGCTGCCGTTACTTGTCGCTCGGCGACGCGTCGCCGTCGCCCGCGCCATTGGCCCCCGCGGACGTGCCGTCGCCGCCCGCTTCGCTGGCCTTGGGCGCGCGCGTGCGGCGTCC
>JBFIFO010000232.1:0-4120 GCA_041602815.1 Alphaproteobacteria bacterium
CGCCGCGACGCGGGCCTTGATCTCTCGCGCGCCGCGCTGGCCGATGACGGGCACGTCCGGATCCAGCGCCGGCGCGCCGGCGGCGCAGCGCTCCAGCAGCGCGGCGCGGCTGGGCGGCATCGGCGTGCGGCCGGAATACCGGTCGAGCAGCGCGCGGAACCTGCGCGGCCGCCACAGGTGCCGGGCCAGCGCCGCCTTGCGCCGGACAGTGGTGTCGAGCCCCTGCACGGCGGCCATAAGCACGCCGATATCGCCGGTCGCCGGGTGCAGGTTCAGCGGCGCGAGCACGTCATGGAACAGCGCGAAGACCTCGGCATCGGCAGCCGCGGGGTCGGCGCCGTCGAAGATCTCGAACCCGACCTGCTCGAACTCGCTGGGCCGGTCCGACCCCAGTTCCTGGGTGCGGAAGACCTTGCCGGCATAGGCATAGCGCGCGGGCGCGCGGCGGTTGGCGATGTGCATCTGCACCACCGGCACGGTGAAGTCGGGCCGCAGCATCAATTCGCCCGCCAGGGGATCGCGGGTGGTGTAGGCGCGGGCGCGGATGTCTTCGCCGTAGAGGTCGAGCAGGGTCTCGGCGGGCTGCAGCACCGGCGGGTCGACGGGATCGGCGCCGTGATCCACGAAATGCTGCAGCAGCCGTGCCTGTTCGGCGTCGAGCGCCCGGTCGCCGCTCATGCGCCGAGTTTCTTCCGGACGTATGGCACGAGGTCGCCGCGCGGGATTTCCTCCTGCGCCGGCTGAGCCTTCCATTCCTCGTTGCTCTCGATCTCGGCGGCCAGCTTCTTGCCGAGGACAAGGTCCTTCACGGTAACCACCCCGCGCGCCTTCTCGTCGCCGCCTTCGATGACCGCCAGCGGGCAGTCGCGGCGGTCGGCGTATTTGAGCTGGTTGCCGAAGTTCTTGGGATTGCCGAGGTAGACCTCGGCGCGGATGGGCTTTCCACCATCGTCCGGATTCCGCAGCTCGGCCGCCATCTGCTGGTAGTCGGCCATCCGGTCGCGGTCCATCACGGTGACCAGGACCGGGCCCTGCGCCTCGCTCTGCATCCGGCCCTTGGCGCGCAGCGCGGCAAGCAGCCGGTCGACACCGATCGAGATGCCGGTGGCCGGCACCGCTTGACCGGTGAATCGCTTGACCAGATCGTCATAGCGCCCGCCGCCGGCAACCGAGCCGAACTGACGCGGGCGGCCCTTGTCGTCGGTGATCTCGAAGGTGAGTTCGGCCTCGAAGACCGTACCGGTGTAATAGCCGAGGCCGCGGACGACGGAAGGATCGATGACGATGCGGTCTGAATTATAACCCGTCTCAAAACAGAGCTTGGCTATGTTGTAGAGTTCGCGAACGCCTTCCGAGCCAGCCTGAGAATACTGAAACCACGACTTCATGCGGTTTAATGTGTCGAAGTTAGGGTTCTCACCGGCTCGGGAAGGTTCAAAGGAATCGGACTCGATTTCAAATCTTGTGGGGCGATCAGAAACTTTTTTTGACGTGGTGTCGGAAATTGCCGCCTCGACGTTCAGGAAGTACATGATCTTTTGGATCTGGGACTCATCTAAGCAGGCGCCCTCAGTGAAATCTCCGCTTTCGTCTCTCCGCCCCTTACCAAGCAAGTCCCGAATTCCACCCGCTCCCAAGCGATCAAGTTTGTCTATTGCTCGCAGAACTATGCCACGCTCGCGCTCAAATCCGTCTGTAAGCCCCGCTTCCTCTAGTAAGCCATTCATGACCTTCCGATTGAACACACGGATGATGTAGTCTCCGCGCTCGATCCCCACCGCCTCCAGCGTATCCGCCAGCATCGCGCAGATCTCCGCATCCGCAGCCACTGTCGGCGTCCCTACCGTATCCGCATCGCATTGATAGAACTGCCGGAACCGCCCCGGCCCCGGCTTCTCGTTGCGCCAGACCGGGCCCATCGCATAGCGCCGGTAGGGCGTCGGCAGGTCCTGCCGGTGCTGGGCGTAGACCCGGGCCAAGGGCGCCGTCAGGTCATAGCGCAGCGCCAGCCAGTCGCCGTCGCCGTCCTCCTGCCAGGCGAAGACGCCCTCGTTCGGGCGGTCGACGTCGGGCAGGTACTTGCCCAGCGCGTCGAGCGTCTCGACGGCCGAGGATTCCAGCGCGTCGAAGCCGTAGCGGTGATAGACCTCGGCGATCTTCGCCAGCATGGCGTCGCGCTCGGCCACCTCGGGGCCGAAATAGTCGCGGAACCCCTTGGGCGTCTCGGCCTTGGGTCGCGGCGCTTTCTTCTGCTTGGCCATGCTGGGCTGTCCCGTCGGGTCGTTCGCGGCGCGGTCTAGCGGATGGGCGTGGACGGGGCAAGAAGCCCGCGCTGCCGCAACGGCCGGGGTTGCGGGCGCGGGCCGAAACGCGGTTAGTGGCGGCGGGAGGCGGAGCATGGCGAACGGCACGGAGCGGCTGGAAGAGAAGTTGGCGCATCTGCAGCGCGTGACGGACGAGTTGTCCGACATCGTTGCGGCGCAGCGCGATCAGATCGACCGGCTGACGCGGCGGGTCGAGATGCTGATGCAGCGCGAGGCCGAGCGCGAGGCCGACAGCGGCGGGACGGTACCGCTGGCCGACCAGAAGCCGCCGCACTGGTAGGCGACGGGCTGTGGCCGCGCGCCTCCTGCACTGGCTGTTTTTCGGGCTGACCCTGATGCAGGTGCTGTTCTTCGCCGGCGCGGGGGTCCTGCCGCTGCAGACGGTCGGCCTGCCGGCGCTGGATCGGCCGCTGCTGCGCGTCCAGATGTGGGAGGCGAGCGGGCAGCCGATGCTGTTCGGGATGACGATCGTCGTGGCAGTGATGTGTCTTTGGCTCGGCCCGCGTCCGAGACCCTATCAGTCTGCGGCTCTGGTGGTTGTGCTTCTCTTCGCCGCGCATGGGCTGCTGCTATCCGAGACCGCGATACTGGTCGAGGGCGGCGAATTGGCGGTGCCGATCAAGAGGGCGGACCTGTTCGTCCTGGGGACCCGGATCGCGACATTCGTCCTGGCCGCCCTGGCCACGTCGCTGGCGGCGCGGATCGCCGTGCGTCAGTTGGTGCGCGTGGCGTAGGCGGCGACGTCGCCGTCGTGCAGGAACAACTCCAGCCAGTCGCCGCCGCCGCCGAAGCCGCGGTAGGCGCTGACGAAGGCGCTGGCGCGCGCCATCCGGTCGGCGCGGCCGGCCGGGCAGGCTTTGCCGCGCCCGACGCCGCAAAGGCGCCGCTTGACCCTTTCGTAGGCCTCGTCGGTGTCGGAATAGGGGCTGGTGTTCTGCGGGTTGTAGCGGGTGGCCTCGTGAATGGCGGAAGTGCCGAACAGCGCCAGGGCGGCATTGAACTGCCGGGCGCAGCCGTCGTCGAAGCCGGTCAGGAACTGCGGCCGAATCTGCGTGCTGCGCGGATCGCTGTCATAAAGCCGGTAAGTGGCCGAACCGTCCGACCGCGCCACCTCGGTGCCCAGCCTGCGCGGCGGCACGCCGCAAACCACCGCGATCTGGCCGAAGGGCAGCGCCCCAGCGGGGGCGTCGAGCGTGGCCCCGGCGGCGGCATCCGCAGAGCCGACTTTCGCCGGCGCGGTCCCGATCGCCCCGAGCGGGGCGCAGGCCGCCAGAAGGAGGAGAGCTGCACCAAGGGGAGTCAGCGATCTGAGCGGGGACAAAGGCAGCGGCACGACGATCCCTGTTGTTTTCCGGAGTGCATGATGCGCCAGCCCGGACTGGGCATCAACACCCGGTGGGCGACAGTCCGCGGATCAGCGTCTCCGACAGATCGCCGCGCATCGTCTGATCGATCTGCGCCCGGTACTGTTCCGGCAGTTCGATGGGCAAGTTCGGATTGGCGGGGCGGGCGAGGACCCGCGAGGCCCTGTAGCGTGCCTTGCGCGCCGCCAGTTGCCGCAGTTCTTCCGCCTGATCCCGGTCGACACCGGCATGAACCCGGTCGGGCGACACCGCAAGCGGCGCCGGATCGATGCCAAGCTCGGCCGCCGCGCCGCGCACGAACCCGTCGGCGCCGTTCCGGATCTCCTCGAACGGACGTACCGATACCTCGGCCTCCGGCAGCGCGGAACGCACGCGCCGCAGCAGCGCGTCGAAGCGGCAGGCCGGGATGTCCACCTGTTCGAGGAATTCCGC
>JBFIFO010000233.1:0-3915 GCA_041602815.1 Alphaproteobacteria bacterium
ACATCGATGACGCGGTTGCCGAGCCTTTCGAATGTCTCGCCCTCGACCTCCACGTCCACCGTTCCGGTTGCCGGCACGATGCAGGTCTCGTAGCCCGGCACCCGGTACTCGAAAGCCTCGTCCTTCTTCAACTTGACGATGTTGAAGTAGTTGAGCGGGACACAGGCATTATCGACGTCCACGATCGGCTTGTTCTGGTTGTCGTAGGGGGCGATATGCATGGCGTATCCTTTCAGGGATAGGTCGGGCCCGGATGGCGGGACAGGAAACCCTCGAGTTCTGGGGTCGTCGGCATGGCGGGCGCGCAGCCCACGCGCGAGACGACAATTGCCGCGCAGGCCGAGCCGCGCAAAACGCTCTCGCGCAGATCGAAACCGGTGGCGAGCGACGCGACAAAACCACCCATGAAAGCGTCGCCCGCCCCGGTCGGTTTGAGCGCGGTTACTGGATAGATACCGGTTTGAAACTCTTCCTCGGGCGTCAGTGTGATCGCCCCCTTCTCGCCCATCTTGTAGACGACGATGCTGGCGCCTGAACGTGCCAGATCGCGCGCTTTCTCAAGCCCCCTGCCCTCACCACCGGCCATGAAATCGAACTCCAGATCGTTGCCGACGATCACGTCGCACATGTTGCCGGCGCGCGAATAGGTCTCCGCCGCGACTTGCGGCGACGGCCAGGAATAAGGGCGGTAGTCGATATCGAAGATCAACGGCAGCCCGACCTGTTTGGCAAGATCGAAGGCACGGAAGGTGGCGCTGCACGAGGGTTCGGCGGCCAGGACGGTCCCGGTGGTGATGAGCGCACCGTAGGCGCCGTACTCGACTGCCTCCACGTCCCGCGCGGTCATCTGGAAATCGGCGGCGCCGTTGCGGTAGATGACCGACTGGTGGTCGTCGACCCGGGTTTCCACAACGGCCAGCGTGTTACGCGCCTCGCCGCCCACGGACTTCACATGCGTCGTGTCGATCCCGTAATGCGCCAGCTGATTGAGGGAAAACCGTCCGATCGCATCATCCGCGACCGAGGTGACGAGCGCGGCCGCGCCGCCGTGTCGGGTGATCGCCACCCCGATATTGGCCGAGGAGCCGCCGAGGCAGGCAAAGAACTGCGTCGCCTCTTCGGTCCTGGTGCCCGGCGGCTCGGGGTAGAGGTCCATGCCGGCCCGACCGATGATGACGAAGTGGTTCCGGCCGATGCGGGAAAGATCGGTCATGTCCGGTCAGGGACCCTGGCGAGTTCGCCGGTAATTGCGGAATCGTCGGCCAACTCAAACACCACTCCGCTGGCGCGTACGCGCGGCCTCGATTTCCTGGTGCGCGGCGCGGACAGAGGGATTGTCGCTGACATGCGGTGTGCCGACCTCCCACCAGGCGTGGCCCTGTGCGGTCCAGCCCTCGTAAGCATCAACCTGCATCGCGATCACGTAGGTCCGGTCAGCCGCTTTCGCGCGCTTGAAGGCATCGGCCAGCCCGCTGGCGTTTTCGACCGTTTCGGCTTCGGCCCCCATAGCGCGGGCATGACCCTCGAAATCCACTGCGAAGGGGGCGACGGCGATATTGCAGTCCTTGATGAGGTTGTTGAACGACGCGTTTCCAGTGGCGTTCTGCAGCTTGTTGATGACCGCGAAGCCGCCGTTGTCGAGCACCAAAACGATGAGCTTCTTCCCGGTCAGGACCGAGGAGTAGATGTCGGAGTTCATGAGCAGATAGGAGCCGTCGCCGGTGAAGACGATGGTGTCCTGTTCGGGCTCCTTTTCTGACTGGGCGATGCGCGCGCCCCAACCGCCGGCGATCTCGTATCCCATGCACGAATAACCGAACTCGACATCCACCGTGCCGGTCTTCAACGTGCGCCAATTGGCGGTCACTTCGGCGGGCAGGCCGCCGGCGGCGGCGACGACCCGGTCGGCGGGATCGCAGAGTTCGTTGACGACCCCGATCGCCTGCGCATACGAATTCGGGCGGTTTCCCGGTCGCACGTTCTCGGCCACATAGGCATCCCATTTGGCGCGCTCCGCCTGGGCCTCGGCGCGCCAGTCCTCGGGCGCACGATACCCTGCGATGGCATCCGAAAGCGCGGTCATCGAACGTTTGGCATCGCCCACCACCGGCGCCGAGCGGTGCTTGCCCGCATCGTGGCGTGCAACGTTGACCGAGACGAAGCGGGCCTTTCGATCGAACGCCGTCCACGATCCGGTGGTGAAATCCTGAAGCCGCGTGCCAACGGCCAGGACCACATCCGCCCTCGCGGCAATCGCGTTCGCCGAGTCCGACCCGGTCACGCCGACAGGCCCGATATTCAACGGATGTTCCGCGACCAGGTTGGCGCGCCCCGCGATGGTCTCGACCACGGGGATGTTGTGGGTCTCGGCAAAGGCCGCCAGTTCGACCACCGCGCCGGAATACTGCACCCCGCCGCCGGCGATGATAATCGGTCGCGCAGCACCCCTGAGCAGCGCGGCAGCGTCCGCGATCTCATTCGCATCCGGCGCCACGCGACGGACGCGATGCAACTTCGTCTCGAAGAATTCCTCCGGGTAGTCATAGGTCCAGCCCTGAACATCCTGCGGCAGACCAAGAAACGCCGGCCCGCAATCGGCCGGGTCGAGCATCGTCGCGATGGCCGCGGGCAGCGACTGGATGATCTGCGCCGGGTGCGTGATCCTGTCCCAATACCGGGTCACGGGCCGGAACGCGTCGTTCACGCCCAGCGTCGGGTTATGGAAGTTCTCGAGCTGCTGCAGGACCGGATCCGGCAGGCGGGTCAGGAACGTATCCCCGCACAAAAGCAGCAGAGGCAGGCGGTTGGCATGGGCCAGCGCCGCCGAGGTCACCAGATTCGACGTGCCCGGCCCGGCCGAGGCGGTGCAAAACATGAAGCGACGGCGCAGATGGTATTTGGCGTACGCCGCCGCCGCGAACCCCATGCTCTGCTCATTCTGTCCGCGGTACAAAGGCAGTTCTTCGCGATGGTCGTGCAGGGCCTCGCCAAGGCAGGTTACGTTGCCGTGCCCGAAGATCGCGAAGCCGCCGCCGCATAGGCGCTGCTCTTCACCGTCGATCTCGATATACTGGCTGGCGAGATGACGAATGATGGCCTGCGCCAGCGTCAGGCGAACTGTCTCGGCCTTTGCAGTCATGCGAGCCTCTGAAGGTTTCAGGTGGTTTGGGTGCCTGCGCGTCACTTTTCCCGTTGACCTTGAGCCGGTATTGAGGATACGAATTTTGCAACCGGTTGCAAACGGATTCTTTGCGGAAACGGAGCGGCACCGATGACCTGGGATCGGATTGGCAGGCACCGCGGCCCACCTTGACCGAGCGACAAGGCAAATGACATGACCATCAGAATTGGCAACGCGCCATGCTCCTGGGGCGTCGAGTTTGCGGACGATCCCCGCAATCCCGGCTGGGAAACCGTGCTGAAGGAATGCGCCGAGGCGGGCTACAGAGGTATCGAACTCGGCCCGGTGGGTTATATGCCCGAGGACCCAGGGAGACTGGGCGATGCGCTGGCGCGTCACGATCTGGAACTGATCGGCGGTGTCGTCTTCCGGCCTTTCCATGATCCGGACCATTGGGAGGATGTCATGGATGGGGCCGTGCGGACCTGTGCGGCGCTTACGGCACACGGGGCGCGTCATCTGGTGCTGATCGACTCGATCTCGCCGCGCCGGGCGCCGACCGCGGGCCGCGCCGACGAGGCCGAGCAGATGGATGCGGCGGAATGGGAAGCCTTCATGGATCGCATCCGGACCGTCGCCCGCATGGGAACGGAGGAATACGGGTTGACCGTCGGCATTCATGCCCATGCGGCCGGGTTCATGGACTTCGAGCCGGAATTACTGCGGCTTCTCGACCAGATCGACGAATCGGTGCTGAAGATCTGCCTCGACACCGGGCACCACAGCTATGCGGG
>JBFIFO010000234.1:0-3718 GCA_041602815.1 Alphaproteobacteria bacterium
GTGGTGGATCCGACAGGCGATCACCCGCTCGATCGCCGACCAGGCGCGCACCATCCGCATCCCGGTGCACATGATCGAGACGATCAACAAGCTGATCCGCACCTCACGCAATTTCCTGCACGAGGTCGGCCGCGAGCCGGGGCCGGAGGAGCTGGCCGAACGACTGCACATGCCGTTGGAGAAGGTCCGCAAGGTGCTCAAGATCGCCAAGGAGCCGATCAGCCTCGAGACGCCGATCGGCGACGAGGAGGACAGCCATCTCGGCGATTTCATCGAGGACAAGAACGCGGTCCTGCCGGCCGACGCGGCGATCCAGTCGAACCTGCGCGAAACCACGACGCGGGTGCTGGCGAGCCTCACCCCCCGCGAGGAGCGCGTGCTGCGCATGCGCTTCGGCATCGGCATGAACACCGACCACACGCTCGAGGAGGTCGGCCAGCAGTTCTCGGTCACGCGCGAGCGCATCCGCCAGATCGAGGCCAAGGCGCTGCGCAAGCTGAAGCATCCGAGCCGCAGCCGCAAGCTGCGAAGCTTCCTCGACCACTAGCGGCGGCACGGAACTCTGCGAACCGGAAGAGGGGCCTTCGGGCCCCTCTTGTCTTGCCCGACACGCGGCCGCACAGGGCCGGAGTCATCCGGCATTGCCTTCCTCGCGCACGATATGATCGCAGTAGTCGAGGCAGTCGCCGCAGATCCGGGCGCCGGCGCCGGCGACGATCCGCCGCCCGCCCTTTGCCAGCTTGCCGCAGAACGAGCAGCGCCGGCCCGTGGCGCGCGCCAGCAGGGTGAGCGATCGGCCCTCTTCCGCGGCATCCCGGCCGCCGTCGGCGACCTGGCGGCCGAGTGCGACGCAGCGGTCGCAGATATGCACCCGCGGCCCGGCGATCAGGTTGCGAACCTCCTGCGCCGGCAACCGGCAGAACGAGCATCTCAGGCGCGACCGGCGCAGCGGGCCGGACAACAACCCCAACAGGTGCGGCCAGGCACCGCCCGTATCGCGCACCATCTGGTGTACCCGCTGGTGGCTGAGGCCCAGCGCGGCGGCGATCTCCCGCAACGGTGCGCCCGCCAGGTGCAGGCGCTTGACGGCAGAATGGTAATCGGCTCTGGCGTCGGCCAGCGCGCGTTCCCGGTCCGCCACCGCAGCCTCCGCCCGGCGCGCCTTGCCCAGCAATGTCGGGTCGAGTGGCATGGGGATTGTTCCATAGGCGTCTGTTTGTCTAGTATACATAGACAACTAGACAAACGCAACCGTCGTCCGGACATTGGGGCGGCGGCAGGCCCCCCGGCCGGCGGCCGCTCGACAAATACAACGGAGCGGACCTGCCTGCGCCTTGACACTGTGTCTCAGCGTCACGGTAGGCTATAAAGGCCTCGCGAACCCGAACGACCGCCCGGAAACCCGCTCATGCAACTCACCCTTCTTGGCACTGGTTGTCCCGTGGTCGATGCGCAACGCTACGGGCCGGCGCAAGTCGTCCGCGATGGCGAGACGGCCGTCCTGGTCGATTGCGGTTCCGGGGTGACGCAGCGCATGGCGCAGGCCGGGATCAGCGGGCGCGATCTCGACGCGGTGCTGCTGACCCATCTGCATTCCGACCACATCATCGACCTCTTCCAGCTGGTGATCTCGTCCTGGCACCAGGGGCGCGACCGGCCGCAGCGGGTGTTCGGACCGCCGGGCACCTATCGCTATGTCGACGGGCTGGTGTCGCTGTGGCAGACCGAGATGGAGCAGCGCATCGCACATGAGCGCCGTCCTTCGGCGCTGGCGCTGCAGACCGAGGTGACCGAGATCGGCCCCGCCGAGGAGGTGCAGTTCGGAACGATGCGGGTGCGCGCCGTCGCGGTCGACCACCAGCCGGTGCGGCACGCCTACGGCTTCGTGTTCGAGACCGCGGAGGCGAAGCTAGCGATCTCCGGCGACACGCGCCCCTGCGATGCCCTGGTCGAGGCGGCGCGCGACGCTGACCTGCTATTGCACGAGGTGTTTGTCCATCGCGACATCAAGATCGAGCACGGCGTGCGCACTGCCGAGACGATCGAGCGGGTCGCATCGTACCATACCCTGTCGTCCGACGTCGGTCGGGTCGCGGCGCGGGCCGGCGCCAAGTGGCTCGCGCTGACCCACTTCGTGCCGCCGGACTGCGACACCGAAGCACTGCTCGAGGAAGTGCAGCGCAATTTCGCCGGACCTGTGACCATCGGCGCAGACTTGATGGTGCTGGACGTCGCGAAGCGGAAGGTGAAGGCGCCGGGCGGATGACCGTCGTAAGCTTCCGCCCCGCAGCGCCATGGGCGACGCGCCTGATGCGGCGGGCGCAATGCGCTCAGATCACATTGACCTCTTTGACCAGCCGTCCTGCGGCCAAGCGTTCGTAGCCAAAGCACGAGACGTCGACCGTCCGCGCGGCGCCGAACACGATGCGCTCGGCAGTCACCCGCCCGACGGCCGGAACCTGCTGGATACCATGCCCGGAAAAGCCGTTTGCAAAATGCAAGTTGGCAATCTGGGGATGTGGTCCCAGAATCGCGTTCTGGTCCAATGCGTTGAAGTCGTATAGCCCGGCCCAGGCGCGCAGCGGTTTGATCGCCGCGAAGGCGGGCACGCGGTGGGCCAGCGCCGGCCAGATCCGCTCCTCGAACGGCGTCCAGTCGACCTCGAAATCGCGCGCGTCCGGGTCCGCCTCCTCCGGCCCGGGAGAAGTGCCGGTCAGGAATCCCGTTCCCTCCGGCCGGAAATACACGCCCGTGGAGTCGATCACCATCGGGCAATCGGGAATCGGCGTGCGGCAGTGGATGACATGGACGATGCGCTTGCGCGGCCGGACCGGCAGGTCGATCCCGGCCAGCGCTGCGAGCTCGCCCGCCCATGGTCCGGCGGCATTGACGAGGGCGCCGCAGGCAACGCGGTCGCCGTTGTCGAGGATCACATTCGTTACGCGCCCGCGCGCCGTTTCGATTCCGGTCACCGCCGCCTTGATGTATCGCGCGCCAAGCGCAGTCGCCTTGCGGCGCAGCGCCCGGGTCAGCGCGTAACCGTCGAACCATCCCTCGCCGGACAGGCCGAGCGAGCCGGCCGCGATGTCGTCGAGGTTCAGCCACGGGAACCGTTCCGCCAGCGCATCGCGGGTCAACAGCGCGACGTCCGCACCGTGCCTTGCCTGGACCGCGTGGTTGGCGTGCAGGATATCGAGCCCGGCCGCGCTGGCGAGGAACAGGTAGCCGCGCTCGACCAGCCCGATCTCCGGCGGCACGCCGTCGACCGCGAGCAGCGTTCCCGCGTTTTGCAGGAACCCGTGGCTCCAGCGCGACAGCAGGATGTTGGCCGGCGTCGAATAGTGCTGGCGGATACCGCCGACGGACAGGGCGGACGAGGCGCGGGCATAGCCCGGATCGCGCTCGATCACGGCGATGCGGCCGGAAAACGCCGGCTCGCTCGCCAGATGATAGGCGACCGAGCTGCCGACCCCCGCGCCGCCCGCAATCACCACATCGAATGTTTCCGACATGACGCGTCCTGCCCGCCGCCAAACACCAGCCGTTCTATCGCAATCTCGACGGATGTGAAATCGCTGACCGCTTTCCGCCGATGCCCGCACCCCGCTCGCATTTCGCGACAGGCCTGCTATATAGGGGGCGGGCCCGTAGTTCAGCGGTCAGAACGCACCGCTCATAACGGTGTTGTCGCAGGTTCGAATCCTGCCGGGCCCACCAC
>JBFIFO010000235.1:0-3685 GCA_041602815.1 Alphaproteobacteria bacterium
CGGCTGTCGCGGGTCGAAGGCGGAATAGGCGCCGGCGGGGTCGAACTTGAGGGCGGTAAAGCCCTGCGCGACGTATTCGGCGGCGCGTTCGGCCGAGCGGTCCGGGTCGGCATAGATGCCCTCGTCATCGCCGGCCGCAACATCCGGATAGATGTAGGTGTAGCCGCGCAATCGCTCGTGCACGCGCCCGCCAAGCAGCTCGTAGACCGGCTTGTCCAGGGCCTTGCCGACGATGTCCCAGCAGGCGATCTCGATGCCGCTGAGCACGCCGACCAGCGAGACGTCGGGGCGCAGCGTGTAGCCCGATCCGTAGACGTTGCGCCACAGCGCCTCGATGCAGAACGGGTCGGCGCCGACGACGTGCCGGACGCAGACGTCCTCGATCATGCGCGCGACGACGTCCGGGCCGAAGGTCGCGGCGTAGACCTCGCCGATTCCCTCGATGCCGTTGTCGGCGATGAGCTTGACGAAGATGAAATAGCGGCCGCCGAAATGCGGCGGCGGATTGGCGACCACGAAGGTCCTGACGTCGCTGATCTTCACCGGGCGGCTCCCTCCTGTCGCGGTCCCTTGCGGCCCGTGGTCATTCGCACTCGCTGATCCGGTATGCGGCGTCCTCCAGCCAGTCCGGCTCGATCTCGACGCCCCATCCCGGCACGTCGGGGATCGTCACCTTGCCGTCCGAAACCGCATAGGGCGGATTGCGGAACAGGCCCTCCTGCCACGGATAGTAATCGGGCCCCTCGATCGAGAGTTCGAGATACGGCCCGGCGTTCGCGATGGCGCCCAGGAGATGCATGGTGAAAAGGGTCACCATCGACAGGTTGGCGCTGTGCGGCGTGCACGGCAGCCCGGCCGCCGCCGCCATGCCGGCGACGCGCAGCGTCCGCGTCAGCCCGCCGAGATAGCAGACATCGGGCTGCACGACGTCGACGGCGCGCATGGCGACGATGCGGCGCCAGATCGACAGGTCGCAGTCCTGCTCGCCGCCGGTCACGTCGACGGCCAGCGCGTCCGCGACCTGCCTGGTCTGCTCCAGCTCCCAGTACGGGCACGGCTCCTCGAAATGGCAGACGCCGTGATCCTCAAGGAGCCGACCCAACGCGATGGCGCGGCGCGGCGAAAACCCGCCATTGGCGTCGACCAGCAGCGCCGCCGAGTCTCCCAGCGCCTTGCGCACCGCGGGCACGATCGCCTCGCTGCGCCCCGGCCACTCGTCGACGTCGTTGCCGCATTCGCGGCCGACGCGGAATTTGAAGGCATCGAAACCGAACCTGTCGCGCAACCGCACGAAGCGCGCCGCCTCATTCTCCGGCGTGATGTCCCGCTTCATGCTCGAGGCGTAGGCCCGGATCGGGCGCTTCGTGCCGCCGAGCAGGGCAAACACCGGCTTGCCCTCGAGCCGGCCGCGCAGATCCCACAGCGCGGTGTCGAGCCCGGCCAGGGCCCGCCGCAGGTAGGAGCCCGGATACTTGTGCTCGCGCACCGGAATCAGGTCGACCAGCGCATCGATGTTCAGCGCGTCGGCGCCGAGCGCCCAGGGCGCGATCTGGCGGTGAAAGACCAGTGCGGTGATGTCGGCGTTGTAGGTCGACATCTGGCCCCAACCCTCCGCCCCGTCGTCGGTCCGCACCCGGACGAAGCCGACGAACTCAGTGCTGAAGGTCTCGAGACTCTGGATCTTCACCGCGCGCTCCGCAAGAAAGGCCGACCTGGGCCGTCCAATGCCGGGCCCGAGCGGTTGCCGGCCGGCGCCGCGATTCTGCGAGTCATCGACGGCGTTGGCAACGCAATCTTCGCGGCGGCGGGCGCGGTCCGCCTCAGCCGCCCTCCCGCAACAGCTGGTTGGCCCGCCGGTACAGCTTGTCGATGAGGCCGTCGAGCTGCCGGCGCTCGGCCGGGCTGAGGACGGTCAGCAGCTCCGCCTCGCGCGCCCGCGCCGCCGGCACGATGTCGCGATAGGTCTCCTCGCCCGTGCGCGTCAGGCGCAGGATCCAGCGGCGCCGGTCGCCGGTGTCCTGGACCCGCGCGACCAGCGTCCGGTTCAGGAGCCGCGAAATCGCCCGGCTCACCTGAACCTTGTCCATGTTGGTGCGGCGGCATATCTCGTTGGCGGTGAGCGGCTGATCGTTGCCGAGCGCCGCCATGACGCGCCAGTCGTGGCGCATCAGGCCGTATTTCTCGGCATAGGCCGTGGCGATCAGGCGGCTGACCTCCTGCTGCAGGACCGAAAGGCGGTAGGGCATGAATGAATCGAGCTCCAGCCGCCGGCCTGCACCGTCAACGCTTGTCTTCCTGGTCATCGACCCGCTCCCTTTCGGCCAGATGCCGGTGAATGCTACTTGTCATTGGTTGCATATGCAACTATTTTGATATCAATGCGTCTTGGCGTGTCGAGAAGGATTGGAACGATGAAGGACTGGATTTCCTTTCCACGCGTGATGGGAACGGCAAGCCGGCAGGCCCATTGCGATCTGCCCGAGGGAACCTATGAGCGCGAGGCCGGGCGCGAGGGCTTCTTCGGCCCGGCGACACACTTCCACCATCGGCATCCGCCGACCGGCTGGATCGACTGGGACGGCCCGCTGCGGCCACGCGCCTTCGATCTGAACAAGATCACGGGCGCGACCCCGCCGTGGGAGGCGCCGCGGATTCTCGGCAACGCGGCGACGGCGATCCGTCTGTGGCGCTGCGAGGGCCGTATGGACCGGCTGGTCCGCAATGCCGACGGCGACGACGTGCTGTTCTTCCATACCGGCAGCGGGCACCTGTACTGCGACTACGGGCACCTCGAATTCCGCGACGGCGACTACGTGCTGCTGCCGCGCGGCACCGCCTGGCGGATCGAGTGCGTGGCGCCGGCAACTGTGCTGATGATCGAGGCGACCAACGATGCCTTCAAGCTGCCCGGCAAGGGGCTGGTCGGCGGCCATGCAATCTTCGATCCCGCCATGCTCGACGTGCCGGAGATCGACGATGCGTTCCTCGCCCAGCAGGATGAAAACGAATGGTCCGTCGCCATCAAGCGGCGCAACCAGGTGACCACGCTGACCTATCCGTTCAATCCCCTCGATGCGATCGGCTGGCACGGCGACCTTGCGCCCGTGCGCATCAACTGGCGCGACATCCGGCCGCTGATGTCGGCGCGCTACCATCTGCCGCCCTCGGCGCACACGACGTTCGTGGCCAACCGGCTGGTCGTCTGCACCTTCGCGCCGCGGCCGATCGAATCCGACCCCGGCGCGCTGAAGCTGCCCTTCTATCATTCCAATGATGACTACGACGAGTTCATCTTCTATCACAAGGGGCAGTTCTTCAGCCGCGACAACATCCACCCGGGGATGACGACATGGCACCCGGCCGGATTTCCGCACGGACCGCACCCCAAGGCGTACGAAACCGCCATGAAGCACGCACGCAAGGAGACCGACGAGGTGGCCGTCATGGTCGACACCCGCGATCCGCTGGAGTCCGGCGATTTGCCGGAGGACGTCGAGTGGGACGGCTACGCCGAGTCGTGGAAGCGCTGAGGCCGGCCTGACATGAAGCTCGCGACCCTCAGGGACGGCACCCGCAGCGGCGAGCTGGTCGTCGTATCCCGCGACCTGACCCGTTACGTGTCGGTCGCCGACGAGGTCGCGACCATGCAGGAGGCGCTGGACCGCTGGGAGTCGATGGCGGCGCC
>JBFIFO010000236.1:0-3579 GCA_041602815.1 Alphaproteobacteria bacterium
CCTGGCTGACCTCTGCCTGGTAGGGCATATAGGCGGTATACCAGCCGGGATTCTCCAGCACGTTGCGCTGGATCACCGGCGGCATGATGGTGCCATAATAGCCCATGCCGATCATCGAGGTGAACACGCGGTTGCGGCCGGCGATGCGGCGCAGCAGTGAATGGATTTCGCGCTCGGTCTGCGGCTCCGGCAGGGCCAGGGGCTGGTCGTCGGAACGGATCGCGCCCGGGATCGCCTTGTCGGCCAGCTCGTCGAGGGATTTCAGTTTCAGCAGCTTCAGCATCTCGGCGATCTGCGGTTCGCCCGGGCCGATATGCCGGCGGGCGAAGTCGTCGCGCATCTTCAGTTCGCTCAGGGTCGGCCGCTCGTTGCTCATGATCGTCTGCTCCCGATTTGCATGGCCGGCCAACGGGCCTGGCCGATCGTCTTCTATCCGCGGTAATATCGGTGGGCGACAAACGGCAGTCGCGCCACCGTCACCGGCAGCGGCTTGCCCCGCACGATGGCGCTGAGCCGCGTCCCCTCGGCGGCGTGGGCGGCCGCGACATAGCCCATCGCCACCGGTCCGGTCACCGTCGGGCCGAAGCCGCCGCTGGTCACGCGCCCGACCTGGGATCCCGACTCGTCGGTCAGCTCGGCGCCGTCGCGCACCGGGGCCCGGCCCTCGGGCCGCAGGCCGACGCGCCGGCGGGGCGGGCCCTCGCGCATCTCGGCGTCGATGATTTCGGCCCCTGGATACCCGAATTCCCGCGCGCCGTCGCGCCGGCGCACTTTCTGGATGGCCCAGGTCAGGCCCGCCTGAACCGGGGTCGTCGTCTCGTCGATGTCGCTGCCGTACAGGCACAGCCCGGCCTCGAGACGCAGGGTATCGCGCGCGCCCAAACCGATCGGCGCCACCCCGTCGCGAGCCAGCAGCTGGCGCGCGACGTGCTCGGCGGCATCGGCCGGTACCGAGATCTCGAATCCGTCCTCGCCTGTGTAGCCTGAGCGGGTCACGAAACAGGCGACGCCGAACAGCTCGAGGGCGGCTCCGCTCATGAACGGCATGGCCGCGGTCTGCGGGGCCGCCGCTTCCATGACGGCCGCCGCCGCCGGCCCCTGCAGCGCCAGCAACGCGCGGTCCGCCAGTTCCTCGACATCGCAGCGGCCGGCCAGGTTCGCGCGCAGGTGCGCGAGGTCCGGCGCCTTGCAGGCTGCGTTTACGACCAGCAGCAGGTGGTCGCCGGCATTGGTAACCATCAGATCGTCGCGGATGCCGCCTTGCGTGGTGGTGAACAGCGCATAGCGCTGGCGGCCGGCGGCAAGGTCGACGATGTCGACCGGCACCAGCGTCTCGAGCGCTGTTGCGGCGCCGGCCCCGTGCAGTCGCAGCTGACCCATGTGCGAGACATCGAACAGGCCGGCAGCCGCGCGCACGTGCCGGTGCTCCTCCAGCACCCCCGCGAACTGGACCGGCATTTCGTAGCCGGCGAACGGCACGATCCGGGCGCCCAGCGCGACATGAAGGTCGTACAGGGGCGTCCGCGCCAGCCTGTCCAAATCGATCGTTTGGGGCGTGCTCGGCATCGGGGAATCCCGCTTGCTGATTGGCATGTTACTGTATGCCCTACCGGACTGCGCCGGAGGCCGGGTCACCGTTTCGGGGCGTCCATGTTTCTTATACGAAACACGGTTTCGGGACAAGACCCAATGCCCGAAAATCCTGCCGCTCCGGGTAGGTCCGACCCCACACCAACGGGGCTTGCCCGCGCCGCACGTTCGCGCGACTCTTGTCCGTCAACCCGTCGAAACCCACAGGATGAGGGCATCCTCGTCACCGACCGAAACACAGGCATGGCCCATGTCGCTGTCGTAGTAGACGCTGTCGCCGGCGGCGAGCATGACGGGCTCGTAGAATTCGCTGTAGAAGGCGACGCTGCCCTCGAGCACATAAAGGAATTCCTCGCCCGGATGCCGCACCCAACTGGAGAAGGATTCGAACGATCGCGCACGCACCCGCGTCTTGAACGGGATCATCTTGCGTTTCGCCAACTCGACGCTGAGCAATTCGTGCTCGTAGGTCGCCGTCACGCGCGGGCGTCCCTCGCCGGCGCGCGTGATCGTGCGCCGGCCGGTCGCGCCGCCGGCCTCGCTCGCCTCGAACAACTGCGGCAGCTCGATCTCGAGACCGGCAGCGAGCTTCTGCACGACCTCGAACGTCGGCGACATCTGTTCGTTCTCGATCTTGGACAGGGTCGAACGGGCCAGCCCGGTGCGCCGGCTCGCGTCCTCCAGCGTCCAGTTGTTGCGACGCCGAATGTCGCGGATCCGCTCCCCCAGTTTGAGCGGCTGAACCTTGAGCGGCCGATTGGCAGCCGTTGCCCGCAGCAGGCGTCCATTGCCGACATTGCGACTCATCGGCCGGGTGCCCAGCTTGGCAGCGAAGCAAGAAATTCTATTATCGTAAACATGACAAAAGAATCTCAGAATAGTAGAGTATATTTCCTATCGGAAAACTCGCCAGTTGTCCAGCGCGATGCCGCCGGGACCACGGGAAGCTTACAATGAGCCTGAGCATCTTCGATTTGTTCAAGATCGGCATCGGGCCGTCCAGCTCGCACACCGTCGGTCCGATGTGGGCCGCCAACCGGTTCCTTCTCGAGCTGGAGTCGCGCAACCTCGTCGATGCGACCGATTCCGTCGAGGTCAGCCTCTACGGCTCGCTGGCCCTTACAGGGCGCGGGCACGCGACGGACAGGGCGGTCATCCTCGGCCTGCTCGGCGCCACGCCGGATACGATCGACCCGGACGAAGCCGACCAAATGGTGGCGGCGGTCCGCGACAGCGGCACGCTGCGCCTGCACGGCCGCAAGCCCGTCCCGTTTCGCGAGTCCGACAACCTGCTGTTCCGCTACGACGAGCTATTGCCCAAACATCCCAACGGCATGCGCTTCATCGCCCTGGGCACCGGGGGCCGCGCCGTCCACGAGGCGGTCTACTATTCGGTCGGCGGCGGATTCGTGCTCAGCGACGCCGAGGCCGACAGCCGCGACGGCGATGCCGGCAGCAACGTGGTGCTGCCCTACCCGTTCGAATCGGCGGAGGAGCTGCTCGCCATCGGCCGCGACACCGGCCTGTCGATCGCCGGCATCGTCATCGAGAACGAGAAGGCCTGGCGCGGCGAGGACGAGATCTTCGCCGGGCTGCGCGGCATCTGGTCGGCGATGGAGGGCAGCATCCGCCGCGGCTGCCAGCAGGGCGGCACCCTGCCCGGCGGCCTCAACGTCAAGCGGCGCGCCGCCGGCCTGTACCGCGAGCTGGCCGAGCGGCCGGAGGCCTCGCTCAAGGACCACCTGTCGGTACTGGACTGGGTCAATCTCTACGCCCTTGCCGTCAACGAGGAGAACGCCGCCGGCGGTCGCGTCGTGACCGCGCCGACCAACGGCGCCGCCGGCGTGATCCCGGCCGTCATCGCCTATTACGATCGCTGCGTCGCCGGCTCGAGCCAGGACGGCATCATCACCGTCCTCGCCACCGCGGCCGCCATCGGCATGCTTTACAAGACGAACGCTTCGATCTCGGCGGCCGAGGTCGGCTGCC
>JBFIFO010000237.1:0-3564 GCA_041602815.1 Alphaproteobacteria bacterium
CCTCTGTCGTGGCTGCGTCGTGCGCCCGGGACGGCGGTCGTTCTGGTGCTGCTAATGCTGATGCTGACGGCCTTGACCCAGGTCGGCGGCGTGCTGCTGTGGCTTGCCCTGCCGGGCCTGGATGCGGCCGCGCGCAGGATACCGGGGCGGCGCGGTTGGCGCCTCGCCGCCACCGCCGGCCTGTTCGCCGTGGTCTACTTCGCCGCGACCCTTGCCGTGGTGCCGCCGCTGGCGGCGCAGTTCGGGCGCGTGCCGCTGCCCTGCGGATATGGCGGCGATTCTGCCTACGGACCGCTCACCCGCCTCTTCTGCCTCCTGAACAGGCATTACGCGACCCCGGCGGCACGCGACGCCCTGCGCGACGTGGCTGCGCGCGTGGCGGCGACAACGCCCGGCCGGCAGATCCGCTATCTCGATGCCGGATTCCCGTTCTTCGCCTGGTTTCCGATGCTGCCGCACCTGTCGCACGGCGACGGGCGCAAGGTCGATATCGCGCTTCCGTTCATCGATCCGGTGACCGGGCGGCCGGCCGCCGGCGGCGCGCGATCGCCCATCGGCTACTGGGGATACGTGCCGCCCCGGCCCGGATCCCCGTTGCCCTGTGACGGGCGCTCGTCGTGGCGGCGTTGGGAGTTGCGCTGGTTGCAGCCGCTGCTGCCGGAACTGCAGCTCGATGCAGCGGCGCTGGCGGCCCTGCTGAACGAGCTGGCCGCCTCGCCGCGGGTTACCCGCGTGTTCGTGGAACCGCATATCGGTGCAAGGGTCGGAATCGCGCATCGCAAGATCCGGTTCCAGGGCTGCGCCGCGGCCCGCCATGACGACCATATCCACGTCGAATTCCGCTAGGCCCCCTCCCGGAACATGGCGGTCCGGAGCTCACCCATGCGGTACGGGTCGCCGGCTCGGATCGTCGCTGCGGCGGGCGGCACCGCAATCGAGCACCCCCGTCACCCGCCGACGATATTGCGAATCTGGCGTTCGCCCAGCGGCATGGTTGCGCCCGACTTGAAGGCACGCCACAGGAACGCCTGGGGTTTTCCTGCGTAATGGTCGGGCATTTGGTCGCGTGTGCGGTCGATACGCCATGCACTCGTCCCGTAACGGGCGGCAAGGCGGGCGATTTCCCGCGACCTCGTGCACGGGCTGTGGCCGGCGAAATACGCCTTCGACAGGGCGCGGAGCGCCGCGTCCCGCTCGCGCATCGCCTCCGCCCGCCGCCACGGCAGCCCGCCGCGGCCGTATCGCAGGCCCATTATTTCCTCCAGCGATGTCGTCTCGCGCTCGAAGAAGGTATTGAGGACGTCGCCCAGCCATCGCGCGAGGTCGGGATCCAGCGGCTTGCACGATTCGCACTGCCGCGCGATCTCGCGCAGACGCACCACAGGCGACCTCGACGGACCGACCGATTCACCGGCATGCATTGCATTCATGAAGCTCTCCTTTCCGGAACGCCCCACCGGCAGCGTTCCCGTAACGCTTCCACCGCGCCGCCGGGCTGCGCATGTGCCCGCCCGGCAAGGTTCAATCATTATTGTGTGAGCGTTCACTCATTATTATCGTAAATAAATCAACAATTTAATACCCTACAGGCTGCACTGGTAATCGTCTCGGCGAGGCTCGAGACATTCTGCCTGAGGCGTCGGCCGATCAGCCGGGTGTCGATCGGCTGCAAAATCACGCCCATCACCATGGACGTCGCGAGATCAAGATCGGCCTTCGGTATCTCGCCGCCGCTCATCCCCTCGCGAACCACGGAGCGGATGACGAGGTACGGGTTCGGCATGCGCGGCGTCAAACGCAGCATGTGCTGGTGCCGGGCCAGGAACAGGTAGTTGAACATCACCGCGTCGCGATCAAAAACCGAGCAGAAATAACGGATTATCGCCGACAGCTTGTTGCGCACCCCGTCCTGGCTGCGCTGGATCTCGCCAAGCGTGCGCCCGATCGCCGTGAAATTGTCCACGAACAGGCGCCAGGCCAGTTCTTCCTTGCTGGTATAGTGCCGGTAGAGCGTGCCCTCCGCGATCCGGGCCTCCGTGGCAATGGCACGGATGGTCGTTTCAGCGATGCCCTTTTCGACAAACAACCGCATTGCCGTCTGGTCGATTCGCAGTCTCGTCTTGGAGCCGTCCCGCATGAAAGTAATGTGAACGATCACTCACAAACTTGTCAAGTCTGTCCCGTTCCGGGACCTCTGCGGAAGGGGGAGATTCTCCTCATACTGAAGAGCCGCGACGCGGCGTCTCGAAGGGTCCCGACCACTTTTGCAAATATCCCCTTCGGGGGGGCCGCCGAAATGCTACCGCCGGAGGTGTCCCCGGAGGTCCGAACATCGCAAGACGGTGACGGGGGCTGTTGCCGGAGGCCGCGCTAGACCCTGGCGATGTGGCACAGGACGTGCGTGACCTTCGTGTCGTCATCGCCCAGCGGCGCCGCCACCACCCGGTAGCGCACCTCGCCATTCTCGCTGGGAAACACGTCGCTGTTCTCCACCGGTTTGCCCGACTGCTGCGCAGCCCGGCCAACGGACAGGATCCACTCCATGACCAGGTGGTTGAAGTCGATGTCGTCATCGGTCAGGCTCAGGCCGCCGCCCCGCATCACCCCGGGCGCCAGTGACTCGAATCGCCAGGGCGTTCCGCGTTCGCCGACAACCATGATCAGGCAATTCTTCCACCGGATGCTGACCAGCTTGACATCGATGTCCGATTTGGCCGGCCAGGGCCGCCCCTTGCGCAGCCGCGACCAGTAGTCGGAAATGTTTCGTGGTTCGGCGTTCGTCGCACGCCCCGCCGTCGACGGCATGGCCGGCGCCGCCCCACCGCGCCGATTGCGGTGAATGGAGATGCCGGACAACGAGCCCATACCCGTGTGCTGGAGATCCTCCTCGTCCTCCATGCCGCCGTCGAGCGCGGACTCCGGCTCGTCGGGCGCGTCGGCGGCATCGCCGAGCCCGTATTCGGGCCTTTCGGGCGGGCGGCCAAACAGGGATTTCGGGCGAATCATGGCGCCGGCCCTGGCCACCTCAGTTCACGCTGTCCTCTTCGTCGCCCTCGTCGGCAACGTCGTTCTCGTCGGATGCGTTCTTGCCGGCCGCGCCGCCGAGATAGCGGTCGAGCGCTGCAATGACGATGTCCTGGGCCGACCACCGGGTGCGCGCCGATGCCATCTTGACGCGCAGATAGCGGTCCGGGTCCAGCCGCACGGACAGACGGACGCGGCCCATCTTGTCCATGACCTGCGGGATGTTCAGACGGTCATTGCCGTCCGCCATCGGCGCCTGATCATCCGGCCCGGCCTCCTGCGGCGCCTCGACGGCCGGCTGGCCGTCCTGGAACTGCGGACCCGTCGGCGCCGGCGGTACCGGCTGCGGCGGCGCGCTGGCGATCACGCGCGGGTCGTTGTAGGCGCGCTGCGGCGGCGCCTCCTCGGCCGATTCCGACGGCGCCGCGCTCGGCGCGGTGCTCGGCGCCGAATAGGCGGCCGGATAGGCGGCGCCCTTGCGCGCAAGCAGGGAGCCGGTCAGTGATGCTGCTGCTTTCATGTTCATGACGTCTACCCCCC
>JBFIFO010000238.1:0-2406 GCA_041602815.1 Alphaproteobacteria bacterium
GGACGGCAGCTTCGTCGGACTCGCCAACTACCTCAAATATTTCAGCACGCCGGCGCTGGTCACATCGGCGGAGCATACGCTGACGATCGGCGTCATCACCACCGTCATCGTCGTCGGCCTCGCCTTCCTGTATGCCTACGGACTGACCCGCAGCTGCATGCCCTTCAAGGGCCTGTTCCGGATCGTCGCCCTGGTCCCCATCCTGGCCCCGTCGCTGCTGCCGGCGATCTCCCTCGTCTACCTGTTCGGCAACCAGGGCATGATCAAGGGGCTGTTGTTCGGCGAGCCGATCTACGGGCCGATCGGCATCGTGATCGCGCTGGCGTTCTGGATATTCCCGCACACCGTGATGATCCTGACGACCGCACTCGCGACCGCCGATGCGCGACTCTACGAGGCCGCCGTGGCGCTCAGGGCAAGCAAGCTGCGCATCTTCTTCACGGTGACGCTGCCGGCGGTCAAATACGGGCTGATGAGCGCGTGCTTCGTCGCCTTTACGTACGCGATCACCGATTTCGGGGCGCCCAAGGTGATCGGCGGCTGGTACAACGTGCTGTCGGTGGACATCTACAAGCAGGTCGTCGGCCAGCAAAACTTCCAGATGGGGGCGGTGGTCGGCGTCGTGCTGCTGTTCCCCGTCGCCCTGTCCTTCATCGCCCAGCGCCTGGTCCTGCGCCGGCAGATGGCGCAGCTTTCGGCCCGCGCGGTGCCGCTGGAGCCGAAACCGAACCGGCGCTTCGACCTCATCATGTTTGCCTACTGCCTGTTCGTCGCCGTCATTCTCGTCGGCATTCTGGCGGTGTCCGCCTATGCCTCGCTCGTCAAGTTCTGGCCCTACAATCTCAGCCTGGTGCTGTCGAACTACCGGTTCGACCTGATGGACGGCGGCGGCTGGGCCGCCTACTGGAACAGCGTCAAGATGGCGGCGGCCACCGCCTTCTTCGGAACCCTGATCATCTTCACCGGCGCCTATCTGATCGAGAAGAGCCAGCGTTACAGGGCGGTTCGCTCGGCCCTCGAATTCTTCGCCATCGTGCCGCTCGCCGTCCCGGGGATGGTGCTCGGGCTCGCCTATATCTTCTTCTTCAACGACCCGGCCAATCCGCTCGGCTTCCTGTATCACTCGATGGCAATCCTGGTGCTGTGCACCGTCGTACACTACTACACGGTGCCGCACCTGACGGCGCTCACCGCCCTGAAACAGCTCGACGCCGAGTTCGAGGCGGTGTCGCAGTCGCTCAAGGTGCCGTTCTACAAGACCTTCGCGCGGGTCACCTTCCCCGTCTGCCTGCCGGCCATCCTCGACATCTCCATCTACCTTTTCGTCAACGCCATGACGACGGTATCGGCCGTCGTGTTCATCTACGGGCCGGACACCACGCTGGCCTCGGTCGCCGTGCTCAACATGGACGATGCCGGCGATATCGCGCCGGCCGCCGCCATGGCGATGATGATCGTCTATACCTCGGCCGGCGTCCGCATCCTGTACGGCCTGGCGACCCGCGGCCTGCAGCGGCGCTCGCAGGCCTGGCGCGGACGCTGACCGCGCGGAGGACGCCGCAGGATGCCCAGGACGCCCCACGGAAATGTGCTGTTCATCACGCTCGACCAGTGGCGTGGCGACTGCCTGTCGGCGGCCGGCCATCCGATCCTCAAGACGCCGGCGTTCGACGCACTGGCGGCGGACGGCGTCCTCTTCCTGAACCACTTCGCCCAGGCCAGCCCGTGCGGCCCGTCGCGAGCCTCGCTGTACACCGGCATGTACCTGCAGAACCACCGTTCCGGTCGCAACGGCGTGCCCCTGGACGCGCGCCACAGCAACGTCGCCCTCGAGGCCCGCAAGGCCGGCTACGAGCCGGTCCTATTCGGCTATACCGACACGACGGCCGATCCGCGCGGACGCGACCCCAACGATCCGGCGCTCGACAATTACGAGGGGGTGCTGCCGGGCATGGTCGAGGCGTTGCGCCTGCACGACGACCTCGGGCCGTGGCTGCGCCACCTGCGGCGCAAGGGTCACACGACGCCGGCCCCCGGCGCGCCGCATCTCGAGATCTACCGGCCGGTCGACCTCTATCCCGGCGCCGAGGGCCGCGGCCCGAGCTTCGCGCCGCCCGGCTATGCGGCCGCGGACAGCCTCGCATCGTTCATGACCGACGCGATCCTGGATCATCTCGAGGCGCAAGACGGCCGGCCGTGGTTCGTCCACGCCTCCTACTGGCATCCCCACCCGCCGTTCATCGCGCCCGAGCCATACAATGCGCGCTACGATCCGGGGGACATGCCAGTGCCGCGGCGCGCCGCCTCGCTGGCGGCGGAATGCGCGCAACACCCGTTCGTCGCCTGGCGCATGGAACGCCTGCGCAACCGCACCTGGACGCTGGCCGCCGAGACCTGCCCGACGGA